>NZ_JBIUVK010000007.1:0-199250 GCF_044742865.1 Pseudomonas sp. NPDC087814
GCCGCGTTCATCCAGAATGCCCGCGTCATCGTTAACGACCTTCGCGAGCAAGCCCGCTCCCACATTTGGACCGTGCCCGCTTTAGCTTTTGATTTGGCTTCTAAACACTCAAGCCGGCCGGGAGGCCGCTGTGCTGTTGATCTGCTTTTGATCTTGATCTTAGGCGCCCCGTTAAACCACGCTGGCCGGAGTGAGGGCACTCCGAGCCTAAGCGAGGAGCCGAGTGGTGGGGCAAGAGCGTTTTGCTTACTTTTGCGCTGTTCAAAAGTGAGCCGCTGTAAGAGCGGAACCATAGGCGGCCTTTACCTAAATAACGGATATACACCCATCAGCCGAGCCCCAACCGCTCATGCCACTCGGCAATCGACTCCTCTGGATACTCCTCAAACTCCAGGTCCCCCGCGCGAACACTCACCTCAACCCACGGCGCCTTCGACCCCAGCATCAAATGCGTATGCTCCGGCGGCACCGGCAACGGCGTGTCAATCGCCGAAGCAAACGGATGAATCAACTCCGGCCACTGCGGACTGAACAACCACAACCCCGACCCACACTGCGAACAAAAATGCCGCTCAGCCGTACTCGCATGCGCCCGGCTATCCCCCGGCTCTTTCATCCGCGCGTGATAAATCGAAATCAACTTGCGCCCCCGCACCTTGAGGCTCCTGGCATCCCCCCCAAGGTTGATCGCATACCCGCCACCCCCCTGGGTCTTGCGACAAATCGAGCAATAACACCGCTGATAAGGGTAGGGATGCGCACTCTCAAGACTGAACGAAACCGCGCCGCAATGGCAGGAACCTTCAAGCTGCATGACCAGATCTCCTTCGCAAAAGGGCAACGTTAGCTTAGGCGCCCGGCAGCCGGGGCGGTTCCATCTCGGGCATCAAGGTCGCGATCAACGCCCGAATCGTCCCCGGCAACGCCTCCAGTTCCCGCACCAGAATACTGCGCTCACGCACCGCCCAAACCTCATCCAGCTTCACCGTCACCAGTTGCATGGTCCGGCTGTGCCGCACCGCCGCCGACTCGGGAATGATGCCGATCCCCACGCCCGCCTCAACCATCCTGCAGATCGCCTCGAAGCTCGACATTTGAATGCGCAACGACAAGTGCTTGCCCAGCCGCTCCACATGCTCACGCAGGAAACTCAGCAACGTGCTGCCGTCATGCAAGCCGATATGTTGATAAGCCAGGGTTTGCTCCAGCGTCACCGAAGGCAGGCCCGCCAGTGGATGCCCCTCCGGTACCGTCAGCACCAGGTGGTCGGTGCTGAAGTGCAGCACCTGCAAACCCGACGCTTCCACAGGCCCGGCGATGATGCCCATGTCGCTGGTGCCATCCAGCACGCCCCGCACGATATCCCGCGACAGCCGCTCCTGCAGGTCCACCGTCACGCCGGGGCGCTGGGACAGGAAGCCGGCCAGCACCTCCGGGAGAAACTCGGTCACGGCGGTGGTGTTGGCAAAAATGCGGATATGCCCGGCCGAGTCGATGCCGTATTGGGTGAACTCGCTTTTCAGGTAATCCACCTGGCGCATGATCAGCCGCGCATGGTGCAGCAGCCGTTCGCCCGCCGGGGTGATCTCCACGCCACGGCTGTCGCGGTACAACAGGCGGGTGTCGAGCTGGCCCTCCAGGGCCTTGATCCGCGCACTGGCGGCGGCCGGCGAAAGGAACGCGCGCTTGGCGCCCTGGGTCAGGCTGGGGGATTCGGCGATATGGATAAACAGGCGTAAGTCAGCCAGATCAAAGTGCATGCAAGGCTCCGGGGCAGCGACGAAGAACCCATGTGGGAGCCGGCAAGCCAGCTCCCACATTGATCATCCGGGTTCTTGAGATCTTTTTATGGGCGATGGCGTTCAGCATAGCCGAACGCTGCTTTATTGAAATGCAAATTCTCAGAACGGCCAGGGCCCAGCATGATCCGGTTCAGATTCCCTGCCCGAGGACATGCACCTGATGAGCGCCACAGACTGGATCGGCCGTAGCGAAACAGCCCACGACCACTTGAGCCACAACCTGCTCAAACGCATCGCCGCCACCTTTGGCGAAGCGGCACCGGCAGATGGCGAGCCGGTCCTGCCCTTGTGGCAATGGTGCTTCTTCCAGGACCCGCTGCCCGAGTCCGCCCTGGGCGGTGACGGTCATCCGGCCCGTGGCGGCTTCCTGCCGCCGGCCGATAATCGCAACCGCATGTGGGCCGGCGGGCGTATCGAGTTCTTCCATGCATTGCGTGCCGGTGAGGCCGCCACCCGCGTTTCGACCATCACCCGGGTGGAAGAAAAAACCGGTCGCACCGGCTCGTTGTTGTTCGTCACCGTGCGCCACGACTATTCCCAGGACGGCCGCCTGGCCCTGCGCGAAGAACAGGACATCGTCTACCGCGAACCCACGCCGCCCAAGCAGGGCAGTGGTGACGCGCTCCCCGAAGGCGCCTGGCGTGAAGCGGTCGACCCGACGCCAACCCTGTTGTTCCGCTACAGCGCCGTGACCTTCAACGGCCACCGCATTCACTACGACTACCCCTATGTCACCGGCACCGAAGGTTATTCGGGGCTGGTGGTGCACGGTCCGCTGATCGCCACCTTGAGCCTGCGCGCATTTTGCCGCGCCAACCCCGCGGCCACGTTGCGCCGTTTCTCGTATCGCGGCGTGCGTCCGTTGATTGCCCCGCAAGCCTTTGAAGTGGGCGGGCACATCACCGCGCCGGGCGTCGCGGAACTGTGGGCGGGCAACGCCGACGGCCTGGCCCAGCGCGCCGAACTGCATTTCGAATAAACCTCCAAGAACAACAGGCGGAGAGCCGTTAATGAACCCGAATGACAACGAAGAACTGAATGCCATCCGCGAAGGCGTGCGCGCACTCTGCGCCGAATTCGACGCCGCCTACTGGCGCAAGGTCGATGAAGAAAAGGGCTTCCCGGAAGCCTTCGTCAAAGCCCTGACCGACGCCGGCTGGCTGTCGGCAATGATCCCCGAAGAATACGGTGGCTCCGGCCTGGGGCTGGCGGAAGCCTCGGTGATTCTGGAAGAAGTGAACCGCTGCGGCGGCAACTCCGGCACCGTCCACGGCCAGATGTACAACATGTTCACCTTGCTGCGTCACGGCAGCGAAGCACAGAAACGCTTCTACCTGCCCAAGCTCGCCAGCGGCGAATTGCGCCTGCAGTCGATGGCCGTGACCGAGCCCACCACCGGCACTGACACCACCAAAATCAAGACCACCGCAGTCAAGCGCGGCGACAAGTACGTGATCAACGGCCAGAAAGTCTGGATCTCGCGGGTGCAGCATTCCGACCTGATGATCCTGCTGGCCCGCACCACGCCGTTGGCCGAGGTGAAGAAAAAATCCGAAGGCATGTCGATCTTCCTGGTGGACTTGCGGGAAGCCATCGGCAATGGCCTGACCGTGCAGCCCATCGCCAACATGGTCAACCACGAGACCAACGAACTGTTCTTCGACAACCTGGAGTTGCCGCTGGACAGCCTGATTGGCGAGGAGGGCAAGGGCTTTCGCTACATCCTCGACGGCCTCAACGCCGAACGCACCCTGATTGCCGCCGAGTGCATCGGCGATGGCCGCTGGTTTATCGAGAAAGCCAGCGCCTATGCCCGCGACCGCGTGGTATTTGGTCGGCCCATCGGACAGAACCAGGGCGTGCAGTTCCCGATTGCCGAAGCCCATATCGAGATCGAAGCGGCCGACTTGATGCGCTGGCGTGCCTGTGAGGAATACGACAGCGGCGCCAATGCCGGGGCCAGCGCGAACATGGCCAAGTACCTCGCGGCCAAGGCTTCCTGGGAGGCGGCTAACGCCTGCCTGCAAACCCACGGCGGCTTCGGGTTTGCCTGCGAATACGACGTGGAGCGCAAGTTCCGCGAAACCCGCCTGTACCAGGTTGCGCCGATCTCCACCAACCTGATCCTGTCCTACGTGGCCGAGCATCTGCTCGAACTGCCACGCAGCTTCTGAGGGCCCGACCATGAGCCATACCCAAGCGCTGTGTCGGTTCCTCGCCGAGTTGAATTACGCACAATTGCCGGACGCCGTACTCGCCCGCACCGAAGACCTGTTCCTCGACTGGCTCGCCTCGGCGCTGGCCAGCAAGGGCGCGCATCCGATCCCGCTGTTCGAACGCTATGCCCGCAGGATGGGCCCGGCTGATGGCCCGGCGCAGATCATCGTCAACGGCGGCAGCAGCAGTGCCTATTTCGCCGCGCTGGTGAATGGCGCGTCGTCGCACCTGGTGGAGCAGGATGACCTGCACAACAGCTCGGTATTGCACCCGGCGACCGTGGTGTTTCCGGCGGCATTGGCGGCGGCGCAAGACCTCGGCAAGTCCGGTCGCGAGCTGCTGCTGGCCTCGGTGGCCGGCTACGAAGCCGGGATTCGCATCGGTGAATTCATGGGCCGTTCCCACTACCGGATCTTCCACACCACGGCCACCGTCGGCACCCTCGCGGCGGCGGTGGCCGTGGGCAAATTGCTCGACTTCAACCAAGAGCAATTCATCAACCTGCTGGGCAGTGCCGGCACTCAGGCGGCCGGGCTGTGGGAGTTCCTGCGGGATGCCGCCGACTCCAAGCAACTGCACACTGCCAAGGCCGCTGCCGATGGTTTGCTGGCGGCGTATCTGACAGCGGACGGGCTGACCGGTGCGCGCAATATTCTGGAAGGTGATCAAGGTATGGCGGCGGGCATGTCCACCGACGCCGACCCAGGCAAATTGTCGGATCGCCTCGGCAGCCGCTGGGCGCTGCTGGAAACGTCGTTCAAGTTCCATGCCTCGTGCCGGCATACCCATCCGGCCGCGGATGCGCTGCTGGATCTGATGCAGCGCGAGGGGCTCGGCCATGAGCAGATTACTCATGTGGAAACCCGCGTTCACCAGGGCGCCATCGACGTTTTGGGCCGGGTGACGCTGCCGCAGACCGTGCACCAGGCCAAGTTCTCCATGGGCACCGTGCTGGGGTTGATTGCCGTGCATGGCAAGGCCGGGCTGACCGAGTTTCACGAGCTGGCGCTGAGCGACGGGGACGTGGCGGCGTTTCGCGACAAGGTCTCCATGACCCTCGACGCCGAAGTCGACGGTGCCTATCCGCAGCGCTGGCTGGGCCGGGTGATCGTGACCACCGCCGATGGCCGCACCCTGCACGGCGCCATCGACGAACCCAAGGGCGACCCGGGCAACACCCTGAACCGCTCGGAGCTGGCCGACAAGTTCCAGCGCCTGACTCAATTCAGCGGTGCCCGCACACCCGCGCAAACCACCGGGCTGATCGAAAAAGTCTGGGACCTGCGCAACGCCACGTCCCTGGCTCACTGGCTTTAAGGAACTGTCATGACCGCTAATCAACGACCGCTGGACGGCATCACCGTTGTCAGCCTGGAACACGCGATTGCCGCACCGTTCTGCACCCGCCAGTTGGCCGACCTGGGCGCGCGGGTGATCAAGATCGAACGTCCCGGGGCGGGCGACTTTGCCCGGGGCTATGACGAGCGCGTGCGCGGCCTGGCCTCGCATTTCGTGTGGACCAACCGTTCCAAGGAAAGCCTGACCCTGGACCTCAAGCACGACGATGCCGGGGACATCCTGGAAACCCTGCTGGCCGATGCCGATGTGCTGGTGCAGAACCTCGCACCGGGCGCGGCCGCGCGCATGGGTTTGTCATTCGAGGCGCTGCATGAGCGCTTCCCGCGGCTGATCGTCTGCGACATCTCCGGCTATGGCGAGGGTGGCCCGTATGAAAAGAAAAAGGCCTACGACCTGCTGATCCAGAGCGAAGGCGGCTTTCTCTCGGTCACCGGTGGTCCGGGTGAAGACCAGATGGCCAAGGCTGGCTGCTCCATCGCCGATATCTCCGCCGGGATGTACGCCTACAGCGGCATCCTCTCGGCGCTGCTGCTGCGGGGCAAGACCGGGCAGGGCAGTCGCATCGACGTCAGCATGCTGGAAAGCCTGGTGGAGTGGATGGGCTACCCGATGTATTACGCGTTCGACGGCGCGCCCCAGCCACCGCGCGCGGGTGCGGCGCATTCGACGATCTACCCCTACGGGCCGTTTCCCACCGGCGACGGCGGCACGGTGATGCTCGGGTTGCAGAATGAGCGGGAATGGGCGGCGTTCTGCGACAAGGTGCTGCTTACCCCGGAATTGGCCACCGACGAGCGTTTCTCGGCCAACTTCAAGCGTTCGGAAAACCGCGACGTGCTGCGCCAGATCATCGTCGACAGTTTTGCGCAGATGAGCGCCGAGGGCGTGATCCAGCGCCTGGAAGACGCGCAAATCGCCAGTGCACGAGTCAACGACATGCAAGGCGTGTGGGACCACCCGCAGCTCAAGTCCCGGGACAGTTGGCGTGAAGTCGACAGCCCGGCGGGCAAGTTGCCGTCGTTGCTGCCACCGGCACGCAACGCCGCGTTCACCCCGCGGATGGATGCGGTGCCGGGACTGGGGCAGCACAGCCAGGGGATTCTCGACCAGCTGGGTTACTCCGCTGAAGCCATCGACGGCCTGCGTATCCGCGGCGTTATCTGACAAGGAATCGAACGATGCCAACCTCTCTTGTGCGCTCTGCGCTGTTTGTACCGGGCAGCCGACCGGAACGTTTTGCCAAGGCCCTGGCCAGTGGCGCCGATGCGGTGATTGTGGATTTTGAAGACGCGGTGGAAGAGCCGCTCAAGCGTCAGGCCCGGGACAACCTCGGGGTGTTTTTGCAGGCGACGCCAGCGGCGCGGGTGTGGGTGCGGATCAACGCGCCGGAGCATCCCGAGCATTTTGCCGATGTGGCGTTCTGTCAGGCCCACGCCGGGGTCGCGGGGGTGTTGCTGCCCAAGGTTGAAAGTGCGGCCCAGGTGGCCGTGGTGGCTGCAACGGGCAAGGCTATCTGGCCGATTATCGAGAGTGCGCGGGGTTTGCTGGCAGTGGCGGAAATCGCCCATGCGCCGCTGGTGGAGCGCCTGTCGTTTGGTGGCCTGGACCTGGCGCTGGACTTGAACCTGAGCAGCGGCTCCCCGGCCGCGCAATTTGCCCTCGACCAGGCCCGCCTTGCCTTGATCGTGCATTCCCGCGCCGCCGGGCTGGTGGCGCCGCTGGACGGCGTGCACCCGGCCATCGACGACCCCGAAGGCCTGCGCCGTTCGATTCGGCATGCCTATGAAATGGGCTTTGCCGGCGCGCTGTGTATCCATCCCAAGCAGGTGGCGGTGATTCACCAGGCGTTGGCCCCCAGTGCCGAGGATCTGGCCTGGGCCAAACGGGTGGTGGATGCCGGTGCCCATGGGGCCGGGGCGTATCAGTTGGACGGGCAGATGGTGGATGCACCGGTGCTGCTGCGGGCCCAACGATTATTAGCCGCGCAACCGTAGAAATGTGGGAGCGGGCTTGCTCGCGAAAGCGGTGGGTCAGCCAGTGCATCCGGTGACTGGCACACCGCTTTCGCGAGCAAGCCCGCTCCCACATTGGATCTCTGTCGTTTGCAAAATCGGCGTTCGTCCACGCCGAACGCAGGTATCTAAAATTCGAAATTCTCTATACGCGTGACATCAGGCACCTTGCCCTATAACACAACAATAAGAAGGTGATTTTCCATGCTCAAGCTTTCTCGGGCGCTGTTCTGCGCCGCCACCTTGTTTGCCGCGGGCCTGGCCCAGGCGGCCGACCCCATCGTGATCAAGTTCGCCCACGTCGTCGCGGAAAACACCCCCAAAGGCCAGGGCGCCCTGCTGTTCAAGAAGCTCGCTGAAGAACGCCTGCCCGGCCGGGTGAAAGTCGAGGTGTACCCCAACTCCTCGCTGTTCGGCGACGGCAAGGAAATGGAAGCGCTGCTGCTGGGCGACGTGCAGATGCTGGCGCCGTCCCTGGCCAAGTTTGAGCAGTACACCAAGCAAGTACAGATCTACGACCTGCCGTTCCTGTTCAACGACCTGGCGGCGGTCGACCGTTTCCAGGCGGCCCAGGGCAAGGCGCTGCTGACCTCGATGCAAGACAAGAACATCCTAGGCCTGGCCTATTGGCACAACGGCCTCAAGCAACTGTCGGCGAACAAGGCATTGCGTGAGCCCAAGGATGCCCGTGGCCTGAAGTTCCGCGTGCAGGCCTCCAGCGTCCTGGAGGAGCAGTTCAAGGCGATCCGCGCCAACCCGCGCAAGATGAGTTTTGCCGAGGTGTACCAGGGCTTGCAGACCGGCACCGTCAACGGCACCGAGAACACCTGGTCGAACTATGAAAGCCAGAAGGTCAACGAAGTGCAGAAGTACTTCACCGAATCCAACCATGGCCTGATCGACTACATGGTGATCACCAACGCCAAGTTCTGGAACGGCCTGCCGCCGGATGTACGCACCACTCTGGACCAGGTCATGGTTGAAGTCACCGTCGAGGTGAACAAGCAGGCCGAGGCGCTGAACCAGTCGGCCAAGCAGAAGATCATCGACGCCAAGACCAGCGAAATCATCGAACTGACGCCGGAGCAACGCCAGCTCTGGCGCGAAGCCATGCGCCCGGTGTGGCAGAAGTTCGAAGGTGAAATCGGCGCTGACCTGATCAAGGCGGCCGACGCGTCGAACCAGTAATTTGGAGAGCACCGAGATCAAATGTGGGAGCGGGCTTGCTCGCGAATGCGGTGTATCAGTCATCGAATGCATCAACTGAAAGACTGCATTCGCGAGCAAGCCCGCTCCCACATGTTGATCCGGTTCCCGCCTCCAAGCCTTGCACACACCTATCTCCGCTTCGCGAGGTTTTGCCATGCAAACGCTAAGGCGCGTCTGGGAGCACCTGGAGGAAGGCTTTATCGCCATCCTGCTGGCCGCCATGACCCTGGTGACTTTTGTCTACGTCATGCTCAACAACATCTACACCCTGTTCTTTGCCCTTGCCGACAAGTGGGCGTGGAGCAGCGGTTTCTTCAACGCCCTGGGTGACCACACCATGGGCTGGGCCCAGGACATGACCTGGAGCGTGGCGCTGACCAAGGCCATGTTCGGCTGGCTGATTTTCTTTGGCATCTCCTACGGCGTGCGCACCGCCGGCCACTTGGGCGTAGACGCGCTGGTCAAGCTGACGCCGCGCCGGGTGCAGCGCCTGCTGGGCATGCTGGCTTGCCTGTGCTGCCTGGCCTACGCCGGGTTGTTCATGGTTGCCAGCTACAAATGGCTGAGTGCGGTCACCACCGCGCACATCGGCGCCGAAGACCTCGACAAGTTCGGCATCGACGTCGACGACATCGTGGTGATCGTGCCCATCGGCTTTGCCCTGGTGTTCATCCGCTACCTGGAAATTTTCTACCGCATCTTCACCCACCGCCAAACCGGGCTGGGCCTGGCCGACGAAGCCGGTGAAGCCAGCAAGTTGGCCGGCAGCCATGAGGAGCGTCACTGATGGCCGTTCTGTGTCTGTTTTTGCTGCTGTTCGTGTTCATGTTCCTCGGTGTGCCCATCGCGATTTCCCTGGGGTTGTCGGGCGCGGTGTCGATCCTGATGTTCAGCCCGGACTCGGTGAGTTCCCTGGCAATCAAGCTGTTTGAAACCTCGGACGCCTATACCTTCCTGGCGATTCCGTTCTTCCTGTTGTCGGGTGCGTTCATGACCACCGGTGGCGTGGCGCAGCGGCTGATCGACTTTGCCAACGCCTGCGTCGGGCATATCCGCGGCGGGCTGGCGATTGCGGCGGTGCTGGCATGCATGCTGTTTGCCGCACTGTCGGGCTCCTCGCCCGCGACAGTGGCGGCGGTGGGTTCGATTGCCGTGGCGGGCATGGTGCGCTCGGGCTACCCGAAGGAATTCGGCGCCGGGATCATCTGCAACGCCGGTACCCTGGGCATCCTGATTCCGCCGTCGATCGTGATGGTGGTGTACTCGGCCGCCACGGAAACCTCGGTGGGCAAGCTGTTCATGGCCGGGGTGATTCCGGGCCTGCTGCTGGGCTTGATGTTGATGGTCGCGATCTACATCGTCGCGCGCATCAAGAAACTGCCGGCCCAGCCACGGGCGACCTTTCGCGAGTGGCTGACCTGCGCCCGCCGGGCATTCTGGGGCCTGTTGCTGCTGGTGATCATCCTGGGCGGGATCTACAGCGGCATGTTCACCCCGACCGAAGCGGCGGCGGTGGCGGCGGTGTACTCGGCGTTTGTCGCGCTGTTCATCTACAAGGACATGAAGATCAGGGATTGCCCCAAGGTGCTGCTGGAGTCCGGGCGCCTGGCGATCATGCTGATGTTTATCATCGCCAACGCCATGCTCTTCGCCCACGTGCTGACCACGGAGCAGATTCCCCAGGAAATCACCGCGTGGGTGATCTCCGAGGGCCTGACGCCGATTGGTTTCCTGATCATGGTCAACGTGGTGTTGCTGGTGGCGGGCAGCTTTATGGAGCCGTCGGCGATCGTGCTGATCCTGGCGCCGATCTTTTTCCCGATTGCGATGAAGCTGGGGATCGACCCGATTCACCTGGGAATTGTGATGGTGGTCAACATGGAGATTGGCCTGGTGCATCCGCCGGTGGGGTTGAACCTGTTTGTGACCTCGGCAGTGACCGGGCTGACGCTGGGGCAGACCATCCGCGCGGCGTTGCCGTGGCTGATGATCCTGCTGGTGTTCCTGATCATGGTGACTTACCTGCCGTTCATATCGCTGGCCTTGCCGCATTGGCTGGGGATGTAAACCCAACTTGAATCACGCCACAAAACAATGTGGGAGCGGGCTTGCCCGCTCCCACATTTGAGGTGTGCAGGGATTTATTTATCCATCGCACTCAAGATCGCATGGGCCACTTTTACCCGTTCGGCATTCGGGTAGTTCTTGTTCGCCAGGATCACCACCCCCAGGCCTTTGCTCGGCACGTACGCCACGTAGGCGCCAAAACCACCGGTGGCGCCAGTCTTGTTCACCAGCGTGTCGGCATGGGGCGCTTGCGGTGGTGTCAGCCAGTTGACCTTGTGGGGCTGAAAGGCCATTTGTGCCGAGTTGCCTTCCGTCAATGCATCCAGCGTGATTGGGTAGGGGTACATCTCCCAGCCGAGGCCCTGGGTCATGCCATCCACCGTGTAGTAGCCGGTGTGAGTTGCGGCAATCGCCTGTTGCAGCGGCTTCTCCAGCTTCGCCGGGTGCATGTTCACTTCAACGTACTGAATCAGGTCCGAGGTGCTGGTCTTGATGCCGTAGGCCTCGGCGTCCAGGGCGCCAGGCCCTACACGCACCGGTTTGCCGGCCTTGTCGTAACCCTGGGCGTAAAGGTTCATTTGTGACTTGGGTACGCTGATAAAGGTGTGCTTGAGGCCGAGTTTCGGCAGCAGGGTCTGCGCCATCAACCGGTCAAACGGCTGGCCCAGGCTTTGCGCTGCCAGGTGGCCGAACAGGCCGATGCTCGGGTTGGAATACAGGCGTTGGGTGCCGGGAGCGAAGTCCGGTTTCCAGTGCTGGTAGTAGCTGATCATCTTGCCGGCGTTATCGGACTCATCGGGGAATTGCAGGGGCAAGCCACCTGCGGTGTAGGTGCCGAGGTTGAGCAGGCTGATGTGGTCAAACGTGTCGCCGCGCAATGCCGGCAGGTATTGGCTGGCCGGGTCCGACAGCTTCAGCTTGCCGTTGGCCAGGGCATAGCCGGCGAGGGTGGCGGTGAAGGTCTTGCTCACCGAGCCGATTTCAAACAGGGTGTTTTCGGTGACGGGCTGCTTGCTCTCCTTGCTGGCAACGCCGTAGTTAAAGTATTGCGCCTTGCCGTTCTGTACGATTGCCACCGACAGGCCGGCGATGTCCTGTTGCTGCATCAGGGGCTGGACAGTACTGTCCACGACCTGGCGCATGTCGGTAGCCGCCATGCAGTTGCCTGCGCCGAGCAATAAGGCGAATATCGCGGTGTTGCGCACGGTTGGAAAAAGGGATGTGTACATGATGACGTGACTTCCATGAAGGTGATCGGGTGAATACCGTTGCCTGCGCAGGCGCCGCAAATCTAGGCAGTTTGTGATCCCGCGGCAAACGATGATATCTCGCAACAGCCATTAGAAAAATTAGGGTCAAGCCATGCTCCGTTCCCATTTGCCACTCAACGCGCTGCGAGCCTTCGAGGCGTCTGCGCGGCATTTGAGTTTTACCCGGGCGGCGATTGAACTGTGCGTCACCCAGGCGGCGGTCAGTCACCAGGTGAAAAGCCTGGAGGCGCAGCTCAATGTCACGCTGTTCAAACGCCTGCCCCGGGGCCTGATGCTCACCAGCGAGGGCGAGACCCTGCTGCCGGTGTTGCGCGAATCCTTCGACCGGATAGCTCAAACCTTAGGCCAGTTTGAAGGTGGGCATTACCGCGAAGTATTGACGGTAGGCGCGGTGGGCACCTTTGCGGTGGGCTGGCTGTTGCCGCGGCTTGCGGATTTCCAGGCGCGCTACCCGTTTATCGACTTGCGCCTGTCCACCAACAACAACCGCGTCGATGTGGCGGCCGAAGGCCTGGATTACGCAATCCGGTTTGGTTCCGGCGCGTGGCACGGCACCGAGGCGTGCCAATTGCTGGAGGCGCCGCTGACGGTGCTGTGCGTGCCGCAACTTGCTCGGCAATTGCAGACTCCGGCGGACCTGTTGAAGCACACGCTGCTGCGCTCATATCGTGCGGATGAGTGGACGCAATGGTTCCAGGCCGCGGGCTTGCCTGCCGATACGCTGGTGCCGCGCAGTATCGTTTTCGACTCGTCCCTGGCGATGATGGAGGCGGCGCTGCAAGGGGCGGGGGTGGCCCTCGCGCCGGCGATGATGTTCAGCCGGCAGTTGGCGACGGACGTGATTCGCCAGCCGTTCGAGATCGGCATCACCACCGGCAGTTATTGGCTGACGCGCTTGCAGTCACGGGCCGAGACGCCGGCGATGCTGGCGTTCAAGACGTGGTTGCGTGAAGTGGCCATGCATTGAGGTTGGGTCGACGCTGTGGCGAGGGAGCTTGCTCCCGCTGGGCCGCGAAGCGGCCCCAAAGAAGCGGCGGTGTTAGTTCAGCAAGAACGCGGCGGATGGTTTCAGGGTCGCTGTGCAACCCAGCGGGAGCAAGCTCCCTCGCCACAGGTTATTCTCCCACTCGGTCTGCCCATTGATCATAAGAGGCTGCAATGCAAACTTCCGGCGTAGACATCCGTCAACTCAAGGCCTTCGTGGTGGTGGCCGAGGAGCTCAGCTTCGTGCGCGCCGCGACCCGCCTGCATGTCTCGCAACCGGCGCTGTCCCAGACCATCCGCCAGTTTGAGGCGCTGCTGGACGTACAACTGTTCCAACGCAACACCCGCAACGTAGCACTGACCGAAGCCGGCCTGGCCTTGCTGGTAGAGGCGCGGGAAATCGTCAATGGCGTAAGCCGCCTGGTACGCACCGCCCACGAACATGCACGCGGCGTACGCGGCTCATTGAATATCGGCTTCCTGATCGGCGCGGGTGTGGACTTGATGCCGCAAATCCTCAGCGTGTTCGCCAGGCGCTACCCGGAGATCGAACTGGTGGTGCGCGAGTATGACTTCGGCTCGCCCCATGCCGGGATCGACGAGGGCATGGACGTATCGGTGCTGCGCCCGCCACTGGGCCTGCCGGACATCGAGTTGCACACCCTGGTGACCGAACCCTGCGTGGCGTGCCTGGCGTCCAGCCACCGGTTGGCCGGGGAGAGCAGCGTGAGCATCTACGATGTGCTGGATGAGCCGATCATTGCTGCACCGGGAGTGGGCGTGTGGCGCAGTTTCTGGACCGCCGACGCGTACCGCGATGGCCAGCCGGCGCGGATCGTCCATGAAGCTTCGACGGTGGAGACCGAGTTGCAGGCGGTGGCGTCGGAGCGCGGGATCAGTATCACCGCGCTGTCCACCGCACGTTTTTATGCACGGCCCGGCCTGGCCTTCCCGGTGATCAGCGATATGCCGATGTGTGAAGTGGCGGTCGCCTTGCCGCCACAACCGAGTGTGGCGGCGCGCAACTTTGCCGAGTTGGCGATGGAAGTGGCGAGCAGCCGGGGTTAGTCAGGACAGGTCGTGCAGGGATTTGCCGTTGGGCGCACTTACCTGAAGCTCGGAAAACTCCACCTCCAGCCCGCCACGTTCCGGCGTGCAGCAATAAGGCCCCACCTGATACGACGCAGCCACGGGGAACGGCGCCAGGCGCACCAATGGCCAGCTCACACCATCCACCGACACCTGCACGCGCAGCACGCCCTTGGCCACGGTGGCGCGAATCCAGAACGCCTCGGGATCACCCGGGAACGCACCGGTGGCCCAGTCCGACACGCCATCGGTCAATACGCTGCTCAACAGCGTCACACCGTCGGACAGCTCTGCACCGATCTTCACCCAATGCGCTTCATCCACCCGCACCATCAACCCGGCCTGGTCATACAGGTGGGTAAACGCGCTGTGGATTTTGACTTGGGCGGTAAAGTCGCCGTCGGTTTCAACAAACAGGAAATGCCCGTTGTCGCGCACAAAACCATAGTGGGTTTCGCGCCAGAAATCGGTGCTGGCATCGGTGCGCACCTTGAGGCGCTGGCCTTCTCGGCTCCATTGCTGGGGTTGATTGAGCCAGCTGGCCTGTTCAAACATCGGGAAGCTCCTTGAAGGTGACAAGACAAAACCCCGGCGTCCGGGGTTTTGTTGTTTGGCTGCAATCAGCGGCTAGTGGTCGAGCAATTTGCCGCTCGGCCCGGCGGTGCCATTGTTAAGGCGCGTGCGCAGCGAAAACAACCACCACAGCACGCCGACCCCGAGTGTAACCCCGGTGGTGATGGCGCCGGTGTGGCTTTCTTCGGGCACGCTCAGGGTCAGGATCACCGCGATGGCCCACAGGCCACCGAGGACGATCATCGGCAACAACCACTTGCCCAGGCTGAACACCCCCGCAGGCGCCCCCGGCATCCGGCCATTTTTATAGGCCAGGTACGCGGCAATCAGCGTCAGCAGGTAGGTGCAGTAGTAGGTCAGGCCGACCATCGAGTAGATCGCCGTGACAAACCCGCCGCTCGCCAGGTTCAGCAGCACGGCAATGGCGGTGATCAGCACGATGGCGGCGACCGGCGTACCGAAGTGCGGGTTGATCTTCGCCAGCACCTTGGAGCCCGGCAGCATGTTGTCCCGGGACAGGGCGAAGGTCATGCGCGTGGCCACCGCCATGTTGGCGATGAGGCAGGCGAGGATCGAGGCGAAGGCGATCACGATCATGCCCACGCCGGCGGCGTTGCCCAGTTGCAGGCGCACGATATTGATCACCGGGTTTTCGCTGTGGCTGAGCAGCTCGCTGACCGACCCCGGGATCGCAATGCTCAGCAAGGCGAACACCACGAAGCCCAATACACTGGACACCAGCACCGCACGAATCATCGCCCGGGGCGCGGCGCGGCGTGGGTCCTTGGTTTCTTCGGACAGGTCGGCGGCGCCCTCCCAGCCCAGCAGCACCGAGACCGGCAGCAAGGTGGCGAGGGCGAGGGTGGTGAAGCTGAGGGTGCCGCCGCTGACCGGTTGTGCGGAGGTCAGGATCGCCACGCCCTGGGTGTGCTCGAAGAAGAAAAACACCCCGAAGAACAACGCAATCGCCAGCAGCACCGTGCCGATGATTTCGATGATCGCGCCGATGTCGTTGATCCGCGTGGCCAGGCGAATCCCGCAGATGTTCAGCAGGCCTACCACCAGCGTGGCACCGATGCTCAGGCCCTGGATCTGGCCCTGTGTCGGGTTGGCCCAGATCTCCGGCGCGAACACCGTGCCGATGGCCGCCGAGGTGGCGGCTGTACCGGCGACAAACGAGGTGAACGCGACCCAGCCGGTAAACCAGCCGAAGTGATTGCCCGCCAACCGGCTGGACCATTGGTAGGCGTAGCCGGTAAGCGGAATGCGCCCGGCCAGGTGGCAGTAGACCATGACGATGCAGCACACCAGCGGGATCACCAGCAGCCACAAAAGGATGCCGATACCGCCGACGCGGTTGAACGGGTCGGCGAACAGCGTGACCACCCCGGTGTTGATCGAGACCATGGAAAAGGCCAGGGCAAACGAGGTGAACGAACTCATGGTGCGGTGCATCTTTTGCTCGTAGCCGAGGTTGGCCAGGTCGGCGTCGTCGCTGGACAGCGGGGCCTGGGCATTCGGCGGGGCGGTCACGGTGTTTTCAACGAATGTGCTCATGGCCGTTGCTCCTCGATGATGCCGATCACCTCGTCCAGCACATCGAGGGCCTTGGCCAGCAACGGGCGTTCGATATCCAGAGGAGGCTTGACCTTGATCAGGTTACCCAGCCCGGCGTAGCGGCTTTCGCCAAACAATACGCCGCGCTCCACCCCAAGGCGATACACCTCCTGGGATTCCCGGCAGGCCGGTTCCTTGGTGGTGCGGTCCTTGACCAGCTCGATGGACGCCATCAGCCCGGGGCAGCGCACGTCGCCGATCAGCGGGTGGCGGGTTTGCATGTCTTTGAGGCGGGCGGTGATGTAGTCGCCGGAGTCGCGGGCCTTTTCGCAGAGGTTGTCGGCGACGATCGCTTCCACCGTGGCGTAGCCGGCGGCCAGCGAGACCGGGAATTGGCCGAAGGTCAGGGCTTCTTCACCTTCGTCGAACCACTTGAGCTTGTCATCGGCGAGGATCCCGGCCAGCGGGAAGCCGCCGCCGACGCCTTTGCCGAACACGATGATGTCGGGCAGCACGTCGTAATAGTCCGCAGCGAACATCGTGCCCATGCGCCCGAAACCGGTCTGCACTTCATCAAAAATCAGCAGCACGCCTAAGCGGTCGCAGATCTCGCGCACGCCTTTGTAGTAGGAGCGGGGGAACTCGATATGCCCGCCATTGCCCTGGATCGGTTCCATCATCACTGCTGCCACGCCACCGTCGACGCCCTTGAGGATGGTTTCTTCCAGCAGGCCAAGGCACAGCTGCGACTCGGTTTCCGGGTCCATGCCCAGGCGCGTGCGGTACGGGTTGGGGTGGGGGACGCGGGTGAAACGTGGCTGGATCGCCAGGAACGGATTGTTCGGGTGCGGCCAACTGGCGCCGAGGGTGGCCAGGGAGCGGCCGTGGTAGCCGTCCTGCAGCACCAGCAGGTTCTGTGCGCCGGGGCGGTTCTTGAAAGCCAGTTTCATCGCCATTTCACCGGCGAGGCTGCCATGCAGGGCAAAGCCCATCTGGTTGAGGGCGCCCGGGGAGACTTCCCGCAGCTTCTTCACCAGCCGGGTGTGGGCCGGTGAGCCAAAGTTGGGGCGGATGTGAGTCATTTCGCGCAATTGCGCGACGGTGGCTTCCACCACCCGGGGGTCATTGGCCCCCAAATTGTTCGACCAGGCCTGGGCGGTACAGTCGATGTATTCCTTGCCCTGATCGTCCCATACCAGCGAGCCTCGGGCCTTGACCAGGTTGATCTTGGCGGGTGCGGTGTTCATCACTTCATTCATCTGCGTTATCTCTTTTGTTAGGGCGGCAGTGTTTGGGGATGTGTGCAGTTAGGGTTGTGACTCGCTGCATCGAGTTGACCCGATGCTAGTCCCGGGGACGGGAGGAATAGAAAGACCGATTGCAGTGGGATTGATTGGCGTGGCTTATTAATAGAATCCTCTGAAACAAAATGAAACATTTGTCGCGGGCCAGCCTCTACCGTATCTCCACGACGAGTACTTCTATGAAAATTCCGCGTCCCTCTTCGCGAATGCCCCACCTCACGCAACTGCGCAACCTGAAGATGGCGCGCTCCGCCCACGCCTATGTGCGGGGCAGTACGGTTCAGTTTTACGAGTGGCTGCACAGCCAGCGCGGCCGGCGCTTGCCCCACGGGCCGGCGATCTGGATCTGCGGCGACTGCCACGCCGGTAACCTTGGGCCCACGGGCGATACCAAGGGCCGGATCGACATGCATATCCGTGACCTTGACCAGGCGGTGATCGGCAATCCGGCCCATGACCTGGTGCGCCTGGCCTTGTCCCTGGCCACCGCTGCGCGGGGGTCGGACCTGCCGGGGGTGACCACCGCGCGCATGCTTGAAGAGATGATGGTGGGCTACGCGCAGGCGTTTAAAGACAAGCCCGACGAGGCACCGCCGCGCCCGTCCCAGGTCAAGGCCGGGATGCGCAGTGCGGTGGAGCGCACCTGGAAGAATCTGGCTCGCGAACGTATTGAAAACACCCGGCCGACAATTCCATTGGGCAAGCATTTCTGGTCGTTGTCGCGGGCGGAAAAATCAGCCCTTGAAACGTTGTGCGCGTCGGATGAAATCCACCGGCTGGTGACTTCGCTCAAAGGCCGCTCCAACGACGCCGAGGTTGAGCTGCTGGACTCGGCCTATTGGGTCAAGGGTTGCAGCTCCCTTGGGTTGCTGCGTTATGCGGTGTTGCTGGGAGTAGGGGACAAGTCTGATCAGGAATACTGCCTGCTCGACATCAAGGAAGCGGTAGGCGCTGCGGCGCCGCGTGCGGCTCGGGCAAAAATGCCTCGGGATAACGGCCGGCGGGTGGTGGAGGGCGCGCGGCACCTGTCACCGGCGTTGGGGGAGCGGATGTTGGCCACGCGGTTTCTGGATCACGGGTTTTTCATCCGCGAACTGCTGCCCCAGGACATGAAGCTGGAGCTGGATGAGCTGAGCGAGATTGATGCGATGCACGCGGCCGGGTACCTGGCGCGGGTGGTCGGCGTGGCTCATGCGCGGCAGATGGACCGGGATACGCGCAAGGACTGGATGGCGCTGTTGCAAGAGAATCGCTCCAGGCAACTGGATGCGCCTTCGTGGCTGTGGACCAGTGTGGTGCAGTTGGTGGGGAGCCATGAGGAAGGGTATTTGAATCATTGCCGGCGGTATGCGCTGGAGCACTGAGCTCAAGAACGCTGAAAGTCCCCTGTGGGAGCGGGCTTGCTCGCGAAAGCGGTGGATCAGTCAAACATCAGCTGACTGACACACCGCGTTCGCGAGCAAGCCCGCTCCCACATGAGTTGGGTGGTGTTTTGGAGGGCGGGTTACACCAGGTATTTCTTGAACCAGCCCAACGTCCGCTCCCACGCTAGATTCGCCGCCGCCTCGTCATACCTTGGCGTCGAATCGTTGTGGAAGCCGTGATTGGCGCCCTTGTAGATAAACGCCTCATAGGTCGTGCCGGCCGCCTTCAACGCTTTCTCATACGCCGGCCAGCCCTCATTGATCCGCGTATCCAGTTCACCGTAATGCAACATGATCGGTGCCTTGATCCGTGGCACATCCTTGGCTTCCGGCTGGCGCCCATAAAACGACACCGCCGCACCCAGCTCCGGATAAGCCACGGCCGCCGCATTCGTCACGCCGCCGCCATAACAGAACCCGGTAATGCCCACCTTGCCGGTGCTTGCATCGTGGTGCATCAACCATTCGATGGCCGCGAAAAAGTCGTTCATCAGCTTCTCGGGATCGACTTTCTGTTGCAACTCCACACCTTTCTCATCGTTGCCGGGATAGCCGCCCACCGAGGTCAGGCCATCCGGCGCCAGGGCAATGAATCCGGCCTTGGCCAACCGACGGGCGACGTCTTCGATATACGGGTTCAACCCCCGGTTCTCATGCACCACCACCACCGCCGGTACCTTGCCGCTGGCCTTGGCCGGGCGCACCAGGTAGCCGCGCACCGTGCCGTTGCCCTTGGGTGACGGGTAGGTGATGTAGTCGGCGACGATCTCCGGGTCGGTGAATTTCACCTGCTCGGCCAGGGCGTAGTTGGGGCTCAGGGCGGCGAGCAGGGCGGAGGCCGTCAGCCCGCCGAAGGTGAACAGCGCCGCGCGGTCGAGAAATTCCCGGCGGTTGATCTTGCCGTGGGCGTAGCCGTCGTAAAGCTCCAGCAGTTCAGGGGCGAAGTCTTTGGCGGTCAGACGAGTCATCGGTAGCGTCCTCGATTAGCGGTGGGACTGAATGTAGACCAGTATCAGGCTTCCCGGCCATGGGCCGCGGCGGCCAGTTGCCCGGTGTCGACCCGCACGAAGACCGAATCGCCAATCGCCGTCAGCACGCCATCGGCGTACACCTCGCACACCACGCGGCTTTTGCGCCCCACGTCACCTTCGACTTTCGCGCGCAAGGTCAGCGGCACGCCCATCGGTGTCGGCTTGATGAATTTGATTCCCAGGTTGCCGGTGACGCAGTCGATACGCGGCAGGCTGCCGGGTTCGCGTTGCTCGGCCCGGTAGTGGTAGGCCATGGCGGTCCAGTTCGAGTGGCAGTCCACCAGCATCGCGATCAGACCGCCATAGACCAGGTCTGGCCAGCCGCTGTATCGGGCGTCGGGCTGGTGCTCGGCGATCACGTGGATGCCGTCGGCGTCCCAGCGGCTCTTGATGTGCAGCCCGTGGGGGTTGCTGCTGCCGCAGCCATAACAGACGCCTTCGGGGGCGGTGGTGTCTTGCAGGGAAAGCGCGGGCATCGTGGCTCCTTGTTGTTTGAGTTCCGTCGAGGCACGAGCCTAATGCCAGGCGCGTGAATAAATCCAGCGCCTACGCTGTTAGCAGTGCACAGCGTGTTCATTCCCGGTTGAGAATCCCATGAAATCTCGATTGCCAGCGGTCTTCCTTGCCTTCGCCACCTTGTCCAACGCGTACGCCGTGGAATACACCGACGTGAATCCGACGGCCAGCACCATCAGCTTCACCTATGACCAGATGGGCCAAGAGGTGTACGGCACGTTTGGCACCTATTCGGCGACCCTGAATTTCGACACGCAAAACCCGGCCGCCGCGAGCACCGTACTGACCATCCAGTTGCCGAGCATCAATGCCGGCAGCGACGACGCCAACACCGAACTGCCCAAGCCCGGTTGGTTCGACATGACGACTTACCCGGTGGGCACCTTCACCTCGACCCACATCACTGACCTGGGCGACAACCGTTACCTGTTCAGCGGCAACCTGACCCTCAAGGGCCAGACCCGGCCGGTGGAGGTCAAGGTGGCCCTCAAGGAGCAGAGCGGCATTGGCATATTCGACGGCGAATTCGTGCTCAAGCGCGATGACTTCAGGATCGGCGCGGGGGAGTGGGCGGACAGCGTGGTGTCCAATGCGATTGTCATCAAGTTCAAGATGGCTGCGCCTGAACGCTGATGGTCAGCGGGCGAACTTCTTGGCCCCCGCCACGCACGCAATCACCGCGACGGTCACCCCCAGCATGCCCAGGCTCACCTGCTCATGCAGCAGCGTGGCCGCCAGTGCCAGGCCGAAAAACGGTTGCAGCAACTGCAATTGCCCGACGGCGGCAATGCCGCCCTGGGCCAGCCCGCGGTACCAGAACACAAACCCGATCAGCATGCTGAACAGCGACACATAGGCCAGGCTCAGCCAGGCCGGCAGGCTGATGCTCACGAAAGTGCCCGGGGCGAGGATCGCCGTCAGCGGGGCCACAATCGGCAGCGCGATCACCAGCGCCCAGCAGATCACCTGCCAGCCACCCAGGGTGCGTGAGAGCCTGGCCCCTTCGGCATAACCGAGGCCGCACACCAGGATTGCCAACAGCATCAGCAAATCCCCGGCGGGCGCAGCGCTCAGGCCTTGGGCAACCGCGTAGCCCACCACCAGCAGGCTGCCCAGGATCGAAAACAGCCAGAACACCAACTTGGGCCGCTCGCCGCCGCGCCATACGCCGAAGACCGCAGTGGCTAACGGCAGCAGGCCGACAAATACGATGGAATGGGCACTGGTGACGTACTGCAAGGCCAGTGCGGTGAGCAAAGGAAAGCCGATCACCACGCCCAGCGCGACGATTGCCAGGGGCAGCAACTGACTGCGGGCCGGGGTTTTTTCCTTGAACAGCCACAGCAGGCACAGGCCGAGCAGGGCGGCGATGGTGGCGCGGGCGACGGTCAGGAATAGCGGATCGAACTCCAGCACCGCCAGGCGCGTGGCCGGCAGCGAGCCGCTGAAGATCACCACGCCGATCAAACCGTTGATCCAGCCGCTGGCGTTGTTTTCCCGGGTGTTGAGGTGGGTGGTTCGTTCCATGGGTGTAGGGCTCGGTAGGGATAAGTTGCGTCTTGCGCATCCTATGATTCACTATCAAGACAATCAAAAAATTGTCATGGATACATCGCCTATGCCCCGCGCCCGCTACAAGACATTGGTGGACACCTTCGCCCGGGATATCCGTTCGGGCGCGCTGGCGGCGGGCACCCGGTTGCCGACGCACCGCCAGTTGGCCGCCAGCCATGGCCTGGCGCTGGTCACGGCCAGCCGGGTGTACACCGAGCTGGAGGCCATGGGCCTGGTCAGTGGTGAAACCGGGCGCGGAACCTTTGTGCGGGAAATCGCGTTGTCGCCGGGGCAGGGCGTCGGCCAGATCGCGGTGGCGGCGGGCATGATCGATCTCAACTTCAACTACCCGTCGCTGCCGGGCCAGACCGACCTGCTGCGCACCGCATTGCGCCAGTTGGCGTTGTCCGGCGACCTGGCGGCGCTGCTGCGCTATCAGCCTCACGCCGGTCGGCTGCATGAGCGGGCAGCGGTGGCGCGTCATCTGCTGAGTCGTGGGTTGACGGTGCAGGCCGAGCAGGTGCTGATCGTCAGCGGTGCCCAGCATGGCCTGGCGGTGACCATGATGTCGCTGCTCAAGCCCGGCGATGTGGTGGCGGTGGATGCGCTGACCTATTCCGGGTTCAAGGTGTTGGCCGAGACGCTGCACCTGGAAATCGTCGCGATCCCGGTGACCGCGACGGGCCCCGACTTGGCCTTTCTTGAACAACTCTGCGCCCGGCGCCCGGTACGCGCCGTGTACAGCATGCCGACCCTACATAACCCGTTGGGCTGGGTGATGAGCATGGCGCAGCGCGAGCACTTGGTGGCGATTGCCCGTCGGCATGACCTGATCCTGATCGAGGATGCTGCCTACGCGTTTTTAGCCGAGGACGCGCCACCGCCCGTGGCCGAACTGGCGCCGGAACGCACGGTTTACGTGTCGGGGCTGTCCAAGAGCGTCGCCACCGGCCTGCGGGTGGGTTACGTGGCTGCGCCGTTGCCGTGGATGGCGGCGCTGGAACGTACGGTCATGGCCACCACCTGGAACACCCCAGGGGTGATGACCGCCGTCGCCGTCGCGTGGATCGATGACGGCACGGTGCTGCAACTGGAAGCGCAAAAGCGTGAAGACGCCCAGGCGCGCCAGGCGGTGGCCGATGAGGTGTTGGCGGGGCTCACTGTGATCCGCCATCCGTCTTCGTATTTCTTGTGGTTGCCGTTGCCGGAGGATGCCCGCGCCGACCAGATCACCATGGCGCTGGCCCGGGAGAATATCTCGGTGTCCACCGCCGAGCCGTTTGCCGTTTCGGCCCACGTGCCCCATGCCTTGCGTGTGGCGCTGGGGTCGGTGGACCGGGAGGTGCTGCGCGAGGCGTTGGTGAAAGTGCGCTGGGCGGTGGAGGCGTGCTAGGGGGCCGGATCGTTCCCACGCTCTGCGTGGGAACGCCGCCTTGGACGCTCCGCGTCCCGCTGTAGATTTGCGCGATAGTGACGCAGAGCGTCACCGGATGCATTCCCACGCAGAGCGTGGGAACGATCCAGGCGGGACTCAGAACTTGTAGGCCTGGCGCCCGATCAGCAGCCATTTGCCTTTCTGCTTCTGCCAGACCTGGAAGTTTTCAATTTCGGTGGGCACCTCGACGCCACTGTTCACCGCCTGCGCGGAAAAGTGGTTGCGCACCAGGGCGGTGTCGCCATTGAGGGTGATGGTCTGTTTCTGCATTTCCAGGGTCTTGAAACCACTTCTGCCGGTTTCAATGTCGGCGATAAATTCCTGCTTGTTCTGGACCTTGCCGCTGGAATGGCCGTAGGTGAGGTTGTTCGCGGTGAGGGCCTGCAGTTGCGGGATGTCCTTGTGCAACATGGCCTGGGTCAGATGATCGACCGCAGTGGCTACATCCTTGTCACTTGCGGCAGGCGCGGCGGCCGCGTAGCCGCTGAACAGGCACAGAAAACCAATCAGAACCTTGACGTTTTGCATGGGTGTTTCCTTGTTGTTGTGGGTACCGGGACGACTCGGACTGTGTTTTTAAGTCGTCGTACAACCATGCCGTATTTACCGGGATCAAGGAAAGTGAAATTTGTTCTTGGCTAGAAGATAAGCGCTGTTTGCCAGTATTGGTTGTCGTATCACTTGCGAAATAGCGGTCGGCACTTCCCGTGGAAATGGCACATGGCTATGCTGTGGCCGGCGACTTCATGGCGTGGATTCGCAACGACTGAGGAAAACAAAAAATGACACCGGATCAAAAGTACGCGGCGGCCATGGTGCGCCTGGGTTATCAACTCAACGAGTTCAAGATCGGCGGCAACTACACGCCGCTGCTGAGGGACGGCAATCACGTCTACATCAGTGGCCAGATTCCGCGGGTGGGTGACGCCATCGTGTTGCCCGGCAAGGTCGGCGAAAGCCTCAGCCTGGCCGACGCACAGATTGCCGCGGGCGTCAGCGCACTGCGTTGCCTGGGCTTGCTCAAGCAGGCACTGGGTTCGCTGGACCAGGTCAAGGCGATCCTCAAGATCAATGTGTACGTGCGCAGCGCGGATGACTTCGACCAGCAAAGCGAAGTGGCCAACGGTGCGTCGGACCTGTTGAACGAGGTCCTGGGGGCCGCAGGATCCCATACGCGCACCTCGGTGGGCGTGCTGCAATTGCCCAAGGGCGCGGCCGTGGAAATCGACATGATCGCCGTGGCACGGGACTGAAACCGGGTGATCGCCGAGGTGTTTGCGGTACTGGTCCACTATGGAATCTACCTGCTCCCAGGACTGATCCTGTTTGGCCTGTGGTTCGGTCTCACGCCAAAAACATTGCCGGGCTTGCGCATCGTTATCCTGCTGCTGGCCTTTGTGCTGATGCGCGATGCGATGACGCCACTGGGCATGTGGTCGCTGAGCCGCGAGGTGCAGATCGAATTCACGGCCAACCCGTGGGTGCTGGCCGCGCTGGGCGGGTTATCCCTTGGGCTGATTGCCCTGCTCGCGCGCCTGGCACCGGAGTTGTGGCAACTGACGGTGCTGTTCAAGGGCAATCGTTGGGCGGGCCTGGCGGTGGGACTCGGGGCCGGGTGTCTGATCGGCCTGCCATTGCGGCTGTATCAAGGCATTGAGCCGGTTTACTGGGCCTGGCTGATGGGCATGCTGGTGCTTGCCTACTGCGCCAATGCGCTGGAAGAGGTGCTGTTTCGCGGCTTCCTGCAGGGCTATCTCGAACAGCACGTTACGCCGCTGCGTGCGGCGTTGCTCAGCGGGTTGGCGTTCGCCGCGTGCCATTCATTTCTGGCGTTGAGCGTGACGCAACTGGGCTGGCCAGTGTTGGCCTTTACCCTGATTGAAGGCGTGGCCTGCGGGCTGGTGCGGATGCGCTACGGTGTGGTGGCGGCGACGGCCACCCATGGCACGGCGATCTTGCTGATTGCCGTGCCGATGGTGTGAACCGTCTCAGGCCTGTACATCAACGCCGATGTGGGCCTGGAGCCAGTCTTTGTAGACCGCGATGTTATCGGTCGACTGGTCGCCATTTTTCGCGGTGACAGTCTTGCCGTCCAGGCGCCCGATATCGAGCAGGTACTGAAGACCGTTGGCCACATGGGTGGCGTCGCTTTTGCTGAGTGACTGAACATCGGGCAGTTCGACGGCGTTGCCTTTATCGTCGAAGGTCGCCCATGAAGGGTTGGCCCTGGCGGTGGCAACGGTTTGCGCGGTCGAGCGCACTTGCTCCTGATAGCTGGCTTCCAGCTTGGTCTTGATCTCGGGCGTGGCGTTGGTGACTTCAATCCTCCCGGCCCGCAGGGTGCCGTTTTCCATGGATTGTGTAAAAGTCTTCTGTCCCAGCGCTAACAGACTTGTCGTGCTTCCTATCATGGTGCCGCTCCCTTATTGGTAGCAGCAACAGAGCAAAACCCGGGCCATGTGCTGCATGCCTTGTGCGGCGCGGGCTGGGTGGTATTGCCGGGGCAGGGCGCAGGCCAGGAGTTGCCGGGGCTGGCAAAGGGTTGCCACGTCGGCTCGCGCGAGCGCATTTCAGAACGTTGGAAACTAAGTTCAGAATCTCCAGTCTGTAATAGCGTATCGCCACCTCTACAAGGAATTAACATGAAGCTTAAGGTCGTTTTGCTGGGCACGGTTTTGTTGGCTGCGCCGCTTTACCAAGCGGTTGCCGAGACGTGCAGGGCGAACAGTTATGGTGGGTCCGATTGCGAATACGACAATGGCACCTCTTCCAAGAGTCGCGCCAATAGCTACGGTGGGCAAGACACCCAATACAGCGATGGTACTTCCTCCAAGAGCCGCTCCAATAGTTATGGCGGGCAGGATATCCAATACGGCGACGGCACCTCGGCCAAGACCCGTTCCAACAGCTATGGTGGGCAAGACACTCAATACAGCGACGGCACCTCAGCCAAGAGCCGCTCCAATAGCTACGGCGGGCAAGACACCCAATACAGCAACGGCTCCTCCTCCAAGAGCCGCGCCAATAGCTATGGCGGGCAAAATACGACAAATAACTAGTGGCCCCGCCGCGGCTTTCTACCTCACCAATGACCGCTCATACGCCGCGGTCATCACCTGCCACGTCTGCGCATCCGCCGGAATCAAATGCTCGATGCGCAACGACGTTACCGTGATGTCCTGAGGCATGCCGAAGGTGGTGAAGGTCGACATGAAGTTCAGCTCACCTTCACGGGAGTTGACGCGTGTCAGCACCAGTGGCGGCGGTTCATTGACCAAGGCTTCGGTACTTTGCGGGGCCGGCAGGCTGTCCAGAAGCCTGGCAAGTTCGGAGTTGCCCAACGCCTCGCGCGTCGCCCGTTGCCAGGCGATGGTGCGGATTTCGTCAGCGTTGATCAAATGATCACCCAGGCCGCCAGGCTGTAGCAGGGTGACCAGCAAATTCAGCCCATCAGCCGCCTCCGGTTTGATCCCCACCAGCTCGAACAGCACCTGGGTACTGGCGTTGGCGGCGAGCACTTCCCAGTGGCTGCCCAGCACGATCGCCGGTGCAGGATTGTTCGCGTGGAGCACATGGCTGATTGCCTCGCGAATAGCCTCCATGGAGGGCGAGGAGAGCGGGGTTGCCTCATAGCGCGGGGCGAAGCCGGCAGCGAGGAACACGCTGTTGCATTGCTCCAGCGGAACCTCCAGCGCCATCAGCAAATTATGCAAGGTGCCCGGGCTCGGCTTGGCGCGCCCGGTCTCGATGCAGCTCAGGTGGCGTTGGGAAACCCCGGTGATCAGCGCCAGTTCCAGCTGGCTCAATCTGGCGTGCCGACGCAGCACGCGCAGTTGCGTGCCGGCGTTAGTGTCGGGGTTGGCGCGGGGGAAAGGTTGGCTGCTCATGGGTTGACTCTGGCCGTGCGGGTCGGTGGTGTCGATGACCTTCGAGGTCATTGAGAGGGGAACGACGTTATCACTAATGTGCAGCTTCCCGAACCGTTGTCTCCAAGGAGGAGAACATGCGCAGACCCTGGATTGCCCTGGCCGGGCTGTTGGCTTTTGCCCTGTACACATTGATCACGATGCTGATCGCCGAACAATCGCTCATGGCGTTCGGACGTGAATTGATATCGAGGCCGGATACTGCCCAGGTGGTGATTGATTTGTATCTGATGGCGGCCTTGGCGGGCGTATGGATGTACCGGGATGCGCGGGCCAGGGGCAAATCCCTGGCGTCGGTGTTGCCCTATTTACTGGTAACGGCGGTTTTCGTATCCATCGGTCCGCTGCTGTATATCGTGGTCAACGGGTTCCGCGAACCTTCAGGGGGCCGGTGATGGAGGTTTATGCGTTGTGCGTACTGGTGCTGTTCTTGAAGATGCTGGCGATCTCCTGTTACCAGGGTTTCTTTCGACTCAGATTCCGTGCATTCACTAACCACGAGGATGCAGCTTTCTTCCATCGCGATGCGAATCCCCAGGAGTTACCGCAAGTCTCTCGGGCCGAAAAGGCTTGGGCCAATGATCTGGAAAATATTCCGTTGTTCTTCATTTTGGGTGGCCTGTGCCTGGCGATGGAAACGCCAGGCACCGCTACCGCGGGGTTGTTCTGTCTGTTCACCGCTGCCCGTGTGATGCATACGGTGATGTATCTGAGCGGCCGCCAGCCCTGGCGCACCCTCGCTTATGGAGTGGGAGTGCTCTGTTTGTCGGGGCTGGCCGGTCTGCTTGGCGCTGGGCTGATAACAATCAAGGCGTGAGAAAGGCCTGATAGTTGTCCTTGGTGATCTGTTGATAGGGAATGGTCAGCTCCGCCGTGTAGGGCTGCTTCCTGATCATCTTCAGCGCCAGGTCAATCGAGCCGACGGCCTGGCCCTTGTTGTCCTGATAGGCCGTGACTACCAATAGATCTTTCTTGATCGCATCCAGGCCGGCGGGGCCGCCGTCGCTGCCGCCCACCAGGATGTCCTTGCCAGGGTGCATGCCGGCCTGGGTAATCGCCATCGCGGCACCGATAGCCATTTCATCGGCATTGGCCGCCACGGCGTCGATTTTCTTGCCCGAGACGATCCAGTTGTTCATCAGGTCCATGGCCTTGCTGCGCTGCCAGTCGGCGCTTTGTTCTTCGACGATATGGATGTTGGGGTAATCCTTCAGTACGTTTTTCACGCCCTGTGTGCGGTTGTGGGTGGCGTTGTTAGAGAGCAAGCCGAGCATGATTGCGAGGTTGCCCTTGCCGTTCATTTTTTCCGCGAGGTAGCGCATCTGAATCTCGCCCGCTTTGATCTCGTCCGAGCCGACATAACCCACCCCGGCCGGTAAGCCGGGGATGTCCGGGCGACGGTTGACGTACACCAGCGGGATACCCGCCTGCTGGGCATTCACAGTCATTTTCTGGGTAGCGGCGGTGTCGACCGCGTTGACGATAATCGCGTCCATGCCTTGGGCAGAAAAGCTCTGCACCTGGTTCAGTTGGCGCACCACATCGCCTTGGGCGTCTTCGAATTGCAGGGTCACGTCGGTGAGGTCCCTGGCGTGGGCCGCCATGTAGTCACGCATCTGGGCGAGGAACACGTCGTCCACCTGGGCGATGCTGACGCCGATGCGTGTCTCGGCGAGGGCTAGCGGGGTAACGATGAGGGTCAGGAGCAAGGTCAGCAGCTGTTTTTTCATGGTGTCAGTCCGTTTTTTTGTTGTTTTGAAAGACGTTGAAAACATTCCTCAGCCTTGGCGTTTGGCGTGTAGTTGCGCAACGCGTTCGGCAAAGGTCTCGCAGGGCCAGCGTTCGTTCAGTGCCTGCAACATCAGTTGCTGCCCGGTTTGCGGAGCCAGGCCCTGTAAGGGTGGGTCGGTATCCAGGTTGGTGGGAAAGGAATAGCCATCGGCGGTGCAGGCGATCACCGCGTGCAGCGCCTCGCCATCCATGACGTTGTCCGCCAGGCGCTCCAACAGGCAGGGGTACAGCGCCAGCATCATCCGGTCGCGGTCCACAGCCTCCATCGTTTTGCCGAACGCCGAGGAGATTTGCAGCAGGTTGGCCATGCGCTGGCGGTCCGGTGTGCGATTGGTGCCAGCGGCGTGAAACAGGGCCGGGTTGAAGAACAGCAGGTCACCTTTGTTCAGCGGCAATTGCACGGCATGCTGCTGGAAGTACTCGATGAATTCAGTGCGCCTCCAGGCCAGGTAGCCCAGTGGGTATTGCTGGGAAAACGGCAGCAGTTGGGTCGGGCCGGTTTCCAGGGGCATGTCGCTGTGGGCCACGGCCCCTTGCAGCGTGAGGTATTGGGACAGCGTGTGCAGGGGCAACGGAAAGCGCTCCACCACGTCGATGGTCTGGAACCCGAGGTGATAATCACGGTGCGGTTGCTGGGCTTGGCCACCGGGGTGCACCACGTTGACCTGGGCCGTGACTTGGTAGCCTGGGCCGAGCCAGGCTTGTGCGATCAACCCCAGCAGTGGGTTGGCGTAATATTCGACAAAGGATGCCGGCGACTGCAGTGCGGCCTTCTGTAATGAGTTCCAGATACGTCCGTTACTGCCGGCCTTGGCGAAGTGGTCGGCGGCCACACCTTGCGCAGCCTCTTGGGCAAAGATCGCTTCGAATACCTGGCTGTGACGGTCGACCACGTCCAGGTCGGCGTAGCCCTGGCGCACCACCATCACTCCCGGCCCCTGGCTGAACAGGCGATGCAGTTCGTCCAGCACGGCGTGACGATCGCCGTTGCGCAGTGCCTGGGCCTGATAGATCGGGATGTTGCTGCACACTTCGGCGCAGTGCGGGTAGTCCTCGGCAGCCGCCTGCTGGGCACAGATCGAGTGAAAATCTTCCAGTTGCACTGCGTCGGCGCTGACAAAGGCAGGCATCACGCACCCTCCACCAGGCTCAGGGCCTGATCGGGGCGTGGGGTGCCGCCGTCGCCACAGCCGATGACGCCTTGCTCCAGGTCGATCACCGTGCCGGTCATCATTCCCGACTCGCGTGACAATAGAAATGCCACGCTCTGGGCCACCTCTTCAGGTTTGAGCAGGCGGCCGAAGGGCTGCGCGGCTTCGGCAGCCTCCAACCAGCCATCCCCGGCACCGTGGTAGTGCCGCTGGATTTCATCCTCGTGAGGTGTGTCCATCCAGCCGATGTTCAAGCCGTTGACCCGAATCCGGTTGCGCAGGGCGCTGAACGCCACGTTTTTGGTCAGAATCGCGAGAGCGCCCTTGGACGCCGCGTAGGCACTCAAGAACGATTGCCCGCCGTGGCCGGTGACACTCTGGATATTGACCACTGCACCTTCAACCCTCTGGCTGATCATCAGCTTCAAGGCTTCCTGCATCAGGAAAAACGGCGCCCTCACATTGACCGCAAACAGTCGGTCAAACAGTTCAGGGGAGGTGTCGAGAATGGTGCCGCGATCCGACATCCCGGCGCAGTTGATCAGCCCGTGGAGGGTGCCGAAGTGGGCACGGGCCGCCTCGATCACGGCGCGGCAGTCGCCAATCTGTTCCAGGTCCGCCTGGACAAACACCGCGCGGCAATCGAGCGCTGCCAACTGCCGTACTTGCTCCTGGCCCTGGTCCGGACGGCGTCCGCAGATGATCAGGCCGGCAGCACCGCGCCGCGCCAGGGTATGGGCGACGGCAGCCCCCAATCCCTGGGTGCTGCCGGTGACGACAAAGTATTGGCCTTTGAAGGTATGGCTGAGGTCGGTTGAAGGCATCGGGGTCTCCTGGGTTTTTGTTGTTTTGAAGGCCGGGCTCGACGCCGGGCAAAACTGAGACTAGCATTGCGGTCACCTCAACGAGTCTCAAAAAGACCTCAAAAAGACCTCAGGTCCAACAGCATGCTCGAACGCGCTAAACACTTTTCCATCAAGCAACTGGCCACCCAGGCGGGCGTCAGCAAGGCGACAGTCGATCGCGTCTTGCATGAGCGCGGCAGCGTGCACGCCCAAACCCGGCGGCGTATCGAACAGGCTCTGGATGAGCTGGAATCCCAGGAAAAAAATGGCTTGGCAGTAGGCCGGACCTTTCATGTCGATGTGATCATGCACACGCCCAAGCGCTTCAGTGCGGCGGTGCAGGCCGCCATCACCGCCCAACTGGGCAGCCTGGCACCGTTTCGTATCGCCCCGCGGTTTCATTTGTTCGAAGAAATCGAGCCTCAGGCGATGCACGACCAATTGCTGCGCTGCCTCGAGACCGGCAGCCAGGGTGTGGTGCTCAAGGCCGCGGACGAGCCGGCGGTGAATCTGGCGGTCAAGCACCTGGCGGCCGCAGGTATTCCGGTGGTGACCCTGGTCACCGATCTGCCCCACAGCGAGCGCATCGGCTACGTAGGCATGGATAACCGCACCGCCGGAAAAACCGCCGCGTACCTTCTGTCCCGCTGGCTGTCACCCCAACCCCAGGAAGTGGCGGTGGTGATTGGCAGTGAATTGTTCCGGGGCGAGGAAGAACGCGAAATGGGGTTTCGCATGTGGCTGCGCGGCCGTGCGACGCACCTGCGGGTACTGGATATCAGCGGTGGGTACGGCGTGTATGACCGAACATTTGCCCGGGTCACCGATGCGTTGAAGCAGCATCCCGAACTGAAGGCGGTGTACAGCGTCGGCGGTGGCAACCGCGCAATTGTCGACGCCTTCGCGGCTCTGGATCGCCCGTTGGACGTGTTTATTGCTCACGACCTCGACGAAGAGAATCGCCAGCTGTTGGCTGAAGAAAAAGTCGCCGCGATTATCGATCACAACCTGCAGATCGATGCGCGCCATGTGTTCCTGCACATCCTGCAATTTCATCGGCTGTGGAAGGCTGGGCCGATTGCGCCGTCACAGGTACAGATCGTCACACCGTTCAACCTGCCGGACTGAATCTCCACACCCAATAACAATCCCAGGAGTTCGACCATGCTACGTATCGCTGTCCTTGGTGCAGGGCGCATCGCCAACATTCACGCGGCCAATGTCGCGGCCCATCCTGATGCCACTCTGGTGGTGGTCGCCGACCCCTGGCGGGAGGGCGTCGATGGCTTGGCTGCGCAGCTGGGTTGCGAGGCGGCCTATGACTGCGCAGCAGTGCTAAGTCGGGACGATATCGACGCGGTGGTGATTGGCACACCCACCGACACTCATATCGATTTGCTGCTGGCGGCCGTGTCCCAGGGCAAGGCCGTGCTGTGCGAGAAGCCCATTGACCTGGATTTCGCCAAGGCGCGGGCGGCGGCGCAAGCTGTGGAGCGCGACGGCGGCAAAGTCATGCTGGGCTTCAACCGCCGCTTCGATCCCGACACGCTGCGCCTGCGCCAGGCCATCGACGCGGGGCAAATTGGTGCTGTGCGGCAGGTGATTATCACCAGCCGCGACCCGGGGTTGGCGCCACGGGATTACCTGGCACATTCCGGCGGCATCCTGCGGGACATGACCATTCATGACTTCGACATGGCGCGGCACCTGCTGGATGAAGAGCCCATCGAAGTCAGCGCGATAGCCAGCCGGCTGGTAGACCCGAGCCTGGCGCAGATTGACGACTTCGACAGCGTGATGGTGCTGCTGCGCACCGCATCCGGGAAACAGTGCCATATCAACTGCTGTCGGGAGGCGGTCTACGGGTATGACCAGCGACTTGAGGTATCCGGGGCCAAGGGGGTGCTGCTCACGGATAACCATCGACCCAGCACCTTGCGCCATTGGAACCACGAGCACACCGAGGCGTTGGAGCCGTTGCAGCATTTCTTCCTGGAGCGTTATGCGGATGCCTACCGCAATGAGTTGGGGCAGTTTATCCAGGCACTGAGCGCGGGGCGCGCGCTGCCCACCAACATGCGCGATGGGCTGTATGCGTTGCACTTGGCGGACTGTGCGCTGGAGTCCATCAAGACCGGGCGAATGGTTGAGGTCAATTACGCTATTTAAGGTGTTGCCGGAGCGGGCATGCTCGCTCCGGCAGATTGCGCGTTAGATTTTTGCCAACGCCTGCGCCAGATCCGCCCGCAGGTCTTCCACATCCTCAACCCCCACCGACAACCGCACCAACCCATCACCAATCCCCAGCTGCGCCCGGGTCGCTGCCGGGATGCTCGCATGGGTCATGATCGCCGGGTGCTCGATCAGACTTTCAACGCCCCCCAGGCTTTCAGCCAACGCAAAGATCTTCACGTTTTCCAGGAAGCGTGTCGCTCCTGCCAGGTCGCTTTTCAGGTCCACCGAAATCATCCCGCCAAACCCGCGCATCTGCCGGCGTGCCAGCTCATGCTGCGGGTGTGATGCCAGGCCTGGGTAATAAACCCGCGCCACTTGCGGCTGTTGCTCCAGCCACGTCGCCAGTTCCAGCGCATTGCTGCAATGGCGCTCCATGCGCAGCGCCAGGGTCTTCACCCCGCGCAAGGTCAGGAATGCGTCGAACGGCCCGGCAATCGCGCCCACGGAGTTTTGCAGGAAGCCCAGGCGCTCGGCCAGTTCAGGATTCTGGCCGACCACCGCAATGCCGCCGATTACATCGGAGTGGCCGTTGAGGTACTTGGTGGTGGAGTGCACCACGATGTCGAAACCCAGCTCCAGCGGGCGCTGGATCCAGGGGCTGGCGAAGGTGTTGTCGGCCACGCAGATGATGCCCCGGGCCTTGCAGATGCGGGAGATGGCACTGAGATCGGTCAGGCTCAGCAGCGGGTTGCTCGGGGTTTCGACCCAGACCATCCGCGTGTCGTCCTGCAGCGCGGCTTCGAAGGCCGACAGGTCGGTCAGGTCGACGAAGCTGAAGCGATGGCCGGCGCTGCGCTGGCGCACTTTGTCGAACAGGCGGAAGGTGCCGCCGTACAAGTCATTGCCGGAAACCACGTGGGAACCGGCGTCGAGCAGTTCCAGCACGGTGGAAATCGCCGCCAGCCCGGAGGCGAACGCGAACGCCTGGGTGCCGCCTTCAAGGTCGGCCACGCAGCGTTCCAGGGCGAAGCGCGTCGGGTTGTGGGAGCGCCCGTAGTCGAAGCCCTTGTGAACGCCGGGGCTGTCCTGCAGGTAGGTGGAGTTGGCGTAGATCGGCGGCATCAGCGCCCCGGTGGTCGGGTCCGGGGATTGCCCGGCATGGATCACGCGGGTGGCGAAGGCGCTTTTATCGTGCTGGGTCATGCAAGGGATCTCCGTAGGTGATTGAGCAGGTCGACGCGGGTGATCAGGCCGTGAAAGCCCGAGGCGTCGGCAATGATTGCCACCAGCCCGCGATCCAGCTCGGCCTGCAATTGCGCAAGGCTGGCGCTGGGTGCGAGGGTGTGAAGGGCGTTGGTCATGGCGCTGCCCACGGTCATGGAAAAGTGCGCGGCGTTCTGATGCAGGCCGAGCAATACATCCGACTCGTCGAGCACCCCCACCAGTTGCTTGCCATCCACCAGCACCGGCAGCTGTGAGACGTCGGCCAGGCGCATGCGCTGGAAGGCGGTGAGCAGGCTGTCGTCGGGGCCGACGCTGATCACCCGGCCATCCTCGAAACGACGGGCGATCAGGTCGCGCAGGTCGCCGTAGTGTTTGTATTGCAGCAGGCCGGCGTCGTTCATCCATTGGTCGTTGTAGACCTTCGACAGGTAGCGCGTGCCGGTGTCGCAGACGAAGGTGACCACGCGCTTGGGCTCGGTCTGTTCGCGGCAATAACGCAGGGCGGCGGCCAGCAGGGTGCCGGTGGAGGAGCCACCGAGAATGCCTTCGGCCCGCAGCAGTTGGCGGGCGTGGTCGAAGCTTTCTTCGTCGCTGATGGAATAGGCGTGGCGCACGCTGGAGAGGTCGGCGATCGAGGGGATGAAGTCTTCGCCGATACCTTCCACGGCCCACGAGCCGGGCTCGGTCATGGTGCCGCTGCGGCTGTACTCGGCCATCACCGAGCCGACCGGGTCGGCCAGCACCATGGCCAGGTCAGGTTGCACGCGCTTGAAGAAGCGCGTCAGGCCGGTGAGGGTGCCGGCCGAGCCGACGCCAACCACGATGGCATCCAGGTCATGTTGGGTCTGGGCCCAGATTTCCGGGGCGGTGCTGGTCTCATGGGCCAGGGGGTTGGCCGGGTTGTTGAACTGGTCGGCGAAGAACGAATCGGGAATGTCCTTGGCCAGTCGCGCCGCCACATCCTGGTAATACTCGGGGTGGCCCTTGCCGACATCCGAGCGGGTGATGTGCACCTCGGCGCCCATGGCTTTCAGGTGCAAGACTTTCTCGGTGGACATCTTGTCCGGCACCACCAGCACCACCCGGTAGCCTTTGGCGCGTCCCACCAGGGCCAGGCCGAGGCCGGTATTGCCGGCGGTGGCTTCGATGATGGTGCCGCCGGGGCGCAGGCGGCCATCGCGCTCGGCGGCGTCGATCATGGCCAGGCCAATGCGGTCCTTGATGGAGCCGCCGGGGTTCTGGGATTCAAGCTTGAGGAACAGCGTGCACGGGCCGGTATCGAAGCGGCTGACCCGCACCAGCGGGGTATTGCCAATCAGTTCGAGCACGGCGGGGCGGGAAGCGGTGGGCATGTCGTCACCTGGCTACGGAAAGGGCGTATGGGATGGACAGCAGCGTTTACAACATGGTTTCGAACATAGGCCGGTATCGGGCCGCTCGCAACCGCGCGGCCGCCAGAATGTCTTTTTTTGGCGCATTGCTGCTTCATGGCGGAGCACGGCTGGAGGCGATCCATCGGCGGGTTTTCTGTCAACCTCACGTATTCATTGGCTTGCAGCTGATTGGCCCAGGGATTGCTAAAAGAAATCCAAACTTGGATACAAGATGGAATCCTCAATGCGCAACGAACAACTCGGCTGGACCCTGGGTGAATGGCAAGCTGCCTACCGCAGCCAGGCGCTGACTCCCGATATCCTGTTGACCCTGGCGAGCACGTTTCCCTCCGAGGACAATGCCTGGATCAGCCAGGTGCAACCGCAGCAATTGCGTGACCAGCTGGCGCAGTTGGCCGAGCGGCTTGCGGCGGTCGACGGCGATATCGACCAGTTGCCGTTGTATGGCGTGCCGTTTGCCATCAAGGACAATATTGATGCGGCGGGTTGGGAAACCACGGCGGCGTGTCCTGAGTTTGCCTATACCGCCGCGGCGGATGCCTCGGTGGTGGCGCGGTTGCGGGCGGCCGGGGCGATCCTGATGGGCAAGACCAACCTCGATCAGTTCGCCACCGGCCTGGTGGGTACACGCTCGCCCTACGGCGCGGTGGGCAACAGTTTTAACCCGGACTATGTCAGCGGCGGTTCCAGTTCGGGTTCGGCCTCGGTGGTTGCCCGCGGGCTGGTGGCGTTTTCCCTGGGCACCGACACCGCCGGTTCCGGGCGGGTGCCGGCGGGCTTCAACAATATCGTCGGGTTGAAGCCGACCAAGGGACGCTTGTCCAACACCGGACTGGTGTCGGCCTGTCGTACCGTGGACTGTATTTCGGTGTTTGCGCTGACGGTTGAAGATGCCGAGACGGTTGCGGGCGTCGCTGCTGCTTACGACGCCAGCGATGCCTATTCACGCGTCAACCCCAACACTGCTCCCGTAGCGGTCGGCGCCACGATCAAGCTGGCGGTTCCGGCCAGCCTGGAGTTTTTTGGCGACGCGCAGAACCAGGCCGTATTTGAACAGGCACTGCTCAGGTTCCAGTCCCTCGGCGCCGAAATCACGGCGGTGGATTTCAGCCCGTTTCAGCAACTCGCCGAGCAGCTCTATTACGGCTCCTGGGTTGCGGAGCGCACGGTGGCACTGGAAGGCATGCTCGCCAGCAACGCCGAAGCGATCAACCCGGTGGTGCGTGGCATTGTGGAAAACGGCCACACTTACAGCGCCTGCGATGCCTATAAAGCCGAATACCTGCGCGCCGAACTGAGCCGCCGCATCAACGACACCCTGGCCGGTTTCGACGCCTTGCTGGTGCCGACATCGCCGACGATCCGCACCCTGGCGGAAATGGCCGTGGAGCCGGTGCTCTACAACTCGCAGTTTGGCTTCTACACCAACTTCACCAACCTGGCCGACCTCTCGGCACTGGCCGTGCCCGCCGGGCTGCGCAGCGACGGCCTGCCGTGCGGCGTCACCCTTATCGCACCGGCCTGGCACGACGCCGCCCTGGCGCATCTGGGCAAGCGTTGGCAGGCCGGCCTTGATCTTCCGCTGGGCGCTACCCAACGCAATCTGCCGCAACCGGCACCGGCGCGACAGGCGCCCGGCAGCGTGCGGGTGGCGGTGGTTGGGGCGCATCTCACCGGGATGCCGCTGAACTTCCAGCTGACCAGCCGCAACGCCGTGCTGGTGGAGCAAACCCTGACGGCGAGCAACTACCGCCTGCATGCACTGCCGGGCACGGTTCCGCCCAAGCCGGGGCTGGCCAGGGATGACTCGGGCCGCTCGATCATCGTCGAGCTGTGGGACATGCCTGTCGCCCGCTTTGGTGAGTTCGTCGCCGAGATTCCCGCGCCGCTGGGCATCGGCAACCTCACCCTGGCGGACGGGCGCAGCGTGAAGGGTTTTATCTGCGAGCCCTGGGCCCTGGCAGGCGCCACCGACATCACCGAATTCGGCGGCTGGCGCGCGTACATGGCGAGCAGGAACTAGGCATGCAGCTCTCAACCATGAGAAAACCCGGCGAACGGCCGGACAGCCTGGCGGAACGGGTCTACCAGCAGGTGAAGGACGACATCTTTGGCTTTCGCCTGCTGCCGGGTGATCGCTTCAGCGAAGGCGACGTGGCCGAGCGCATGCAGGCCAGCCGCACGCCGGTGCGCCAGGCGCTGTATCGGCTGGAGCGGGAAGGGTACCTGGAGGTGTTTTTCAGGAGTGGCTGGCAGGTGCGGCCGTTCGACTTCAACTATTTCGAAGAGCTTTACGACGTAAGAATCGTGCTGGAGTTGGCCGCCGTCAGCCGCTTGTGTGGCATGGCGGAGCAGGGGCTTGAACGGCTTGAAGCGATCTGGCGGGTGGACGAAAGTGCGCGGCTGGATGACGCACAGGTCGTCTGCGCGCTGGATGAGGAATTCCACTGCGGGTTGGTGCAGGCCACGGGCAACGCTGAAATGGCGCGCATGCATTACGAGATAACCGAGAAAATCCGCATCATTCGGAGGCTGGATTTCACTCAGCAATCACGTATTGCAGCGACCTATGAGGAACATGCAAGCATCCTCGATGCGATCTCGGCACGGCACCGCGATCTGGCGCAGCAACTGCTCAAGACTCACATCGAGGTGAGCAAGCAGGAGGTGCGCAAGATCACGTTGCATCGGTTGGCGGTGGCGAGAGGATAAGCCCTCGTATCGACGAGTCAGCCCGCCCCCTGTGGCGAGGGAGCTTGCTCCCGCTGGGGTGCGAAGCGCCCCCAAAACCGGTCACCCCATTTTACCTGGCGAAAACGCGGTGCCTGAATTGGGGCTGCTGCGCAGCCCAGCGGGAGCAAGCTCCCTCGCCACGGGTTATTGCCGCACGCCTAATACTTGCTGCAGCCGATTTGTCACTGCCTCACTCGCTCCCAACATCGGCGCCCGCAACTCACTGCCGATCAAACCTTCCATCGCCAGCGCGGCCTTCACCGGCGCCGGATTGGGCTCCACGAACAGTGTGTGAATCAACGGCAGCAGCCCGAAAAACGTCTCGCGAGCCGCCAGCAACCGGTTGTCGCGAACCTGTCGATGCAGCGCCACAAAATCCGCGGTACGCACATGCGCCGACGCGGCAATCGCGCCGGTCGCTCCCAGGCACAGCGCGTTGAATATCTGCACATCCTCGCCACACAACACATCCACATTCCCGCTGGCCAGCAGCGCCAGGGTATTGGCCAGGTTGCCGCCACAATCCTTGATCGCGACGATCCGTTCATGGGCGACGATGTTCAGCAACGTCGCCTGTTCGAAGGCGATACCGGTGCGGTAGGGAATGTCATACAGAATGATCGGCACACTGGACGCATCGGCCACGGTGCGGAAGAACGCTTCAAGGCCCGCCTGGGACGGGCGGATGTAGCTCGGCGGCGGTACCAGCAAACCGGCCACCGCGCGTTGCTGGATTTCACTCTGGAACTGCAGCAGCTCAATCTGGTTATACCCCGCCAGGCCCATCACCACCTGCTGCGGCGGTACCAGTTCCAGTACGGCATCCAGCATCGCCAACTGCTCACGGCGGCTCAGTGCTGCGGCTTCGCCGGTGGTGGTACAGACCATGATCCCGGCCACGCCTTGTTCCAGCAGATGGCAGACCAGGCGGCGCAAGCCGATGAAGTCGATGGCGCCGTTATGAAACGGTGTAACGACGGGAACCCAGATACCTTGAAACGATGACATGCGCTTTCTCCTGATGGTTGACCGATTTCGTCACCGTCAGAAGGGCAGAGGGAAGTAAGCAAGAGGAGGGGGCCTTCGCGCTCAATGTCCTGTCAGCTCATCTGACGGGACAGCGCGCCCCGGTCACATGAGCGACTGTTTCTTCGATTTGAGGGCGTGCGCAACGCAACCTTGCGCCTTGGCAATCAAGCCAATGACGGAAAAGTTGAAGGTCGTTGCAGACATTGAGGACACACCCTGAGGAAGGCGCTTATCTTTATGGATTATTACAGGGTGTGTCAACTCACGGCGATCAGTCGCGGTTCAACCAGTGGCGCACGAAACGCACCTGCTCTGCCGACAGTTCTGCGTCTTCCGGCGCGCCCATGAAACCGCCGTGGGGCATTGCTTCAAAGATGTGCAGTTCCACCGGTACCTCGGCCTGGCGCAGCGCCCGGTGCAGGCGTACGGCGTTGGACAGGAACAGGTCGCGGGTGCCGCTTTGCACGAACGTCGGCGGGAAGCCCGCTGCGAAATCCCCGAACAGCGGCGACAGGTACGGGTGAGACAAATCCGCGCCAGCGGCGTACAGCAGGTTGGTGCTCATCAGCGGGTTGGGCAACACCACGTCGACGGTGCGGTTGACCTGGAAGCTGTCGCCCGATTCGGTCAGGTCCACTTCGGGTGACAGCAATACCAGCGCGGCCGGCAGTGGCAAGCCTTCGTCGCGGGCGCGCAGCACCATGGCAGCGGCGAGGTTGCCTCCGGCCGAGCGTCCGCCGATCACGATCTTGTCCGGGGTGTGGTGCTTCAGCACATGCCGGTAGGTGGCCATACAGTCATCGAGTGCCGCCGGGTACGGATGGTCAGGCGGCATGCGGTAGTCCACGCCGTAGCAGGTCAGGTTGTGCAGGTCGGAGTGCTTGCCGGCGGCGAGGCGGGCGTTTTCGCCGCCGCCGAACACCAGGGCGCCGCCGTGCAGGTCGATATAGGCGAACTCGGCCCCGTATGCCGGCGTCGCCCGGTACACGGTGGCGTCTTCCACGGTGAATGTCTCAACGTGGTCTGCCGTCTGTCCCGTCTGGGACGCCGCGTACTGTTGGGCAACTGCGGCCTGCATGCGGCGCCAGCCAGCGTGGTCATCGGGTGCGGGCAGGGTGTACAGGCTGTTCAGCGGCACGCCATCGGCGTTCACCATGCGTTGCAGCATCGCCTTGGCCTCGGGGCTGATGGACCGCGGAGCCGGGATGATTCGCGGGTCGATCCTTACACCATTACTCATTCTCTGCACCGTTTGGGTTCATGTCAGGACGCGAACGCATTCTTGTCGGTAGCGGTACTACACTGCAAGTCCGAACCTCCACGCTGGAGAACACTCATGCTCAGCAAAAACACGGTGTGCCTTTGGTACGACGGCAGTGCACTGGACGCTGCCAACTTCTACGCCAGGACCTTCCCGGACAGCGCAGTGACCGCGGTCCATCACGCCCCCGGGGATTATCCGGCGGGCAAACAGGGCGATGTGTTGACCGTGGAATTCACCGTCATGGGTATTCCTTGCCTGGGGCTGAACGGCGGCTCCAGCGTGCAGCACAACGAGGCGTTTTCGTTCCAGGTGGCCACCGACGACCAGGCGGAAACCGACCGCTTGTGGCACGCGATTGTCAGCCATGGCGGCCAGGAAAACGTCTGCGGCTGGTGCCAGGATAAATGGGGTGTGAGATGGCAGATTACCCCGCGTGTACTGAGCGCGGCGATCACCCACCCCGACCCGGCAGCGGCCAAGCGGGCGTTTGACGCGATGATGGGGATGACCAGGATTGATATTGCGGGGATTGAGGCGGCGCTCAAAGGTTGATGCACCGATTGAGTCAATCGGCGCCCACTGCCGTCCGGTCCACCAGACGAATACGGTTGCGTCCACCGCGCTTGGATTCATACAGCGCCGCGTCGCCTTGTTCGATCAAGGCCGCGAGGCTGGCGGGCGGCGTATCGAACAGGCTGGCGCCGATGCTCAATGTCACCGCTTCGGGCGTGGCGAACGCCTGCGAGGCAGCCTGATGAAACTGTTCGCGCAGGGCGCTGCCCAGCGCGACAATGCGCGCGTTCGAGGTGTCATTAAGCAGGATCACGAACTCGTCGCCACCCAACCGCGCCGCCAGCGAATCATCGGGCAACTGCGCGCGAATCATCTCGCTCAGGGCCACCAGCAGCCGGTCGCCCGCGGTATGGCCGTACAGGTCGTTGATCAGCTTGAAATTGTCGATGTCGATCAACAGCAGGGCACCCGGCCGGGCCTGCGAGGCCTCGCTCAGCAGGCTCGGCGCGCGCATTTCAAGGGCGCGGCGGTTATACAGCGCGGTCAACGGGTCGCGGGCGGCCAACCGTGCAATCTGTTCCTCACGGCGGTAGCGCTCGGTGCCGGTCATCGACAATGCAATCAGCATGATCGCCATGGCGCCTTCCACCAGCGACACCTGAATGATCTCGCCACGAAACGCCGTCAGGTCGATCAGTGTCCCCGGCACGATCGCCACCAGCGACTTGGCCAGATAGAACAGCCCGTGGGCCAGCAGCACATAGCGCAGTTGCACCGCGCCCACGCTGAGTGATCGGCCATGGGGGCGCAACAGGAAACTGGCCCGCAGGGTCGGCAGGGCAACCAGCAGCGAGTTGGCCAGCAGCATGGCCCTGGACCACGACTGTCCTTCCGGCAACAGCAGCATGGCAAACCAGGCCACGAACATCAGGTACCAGGCGCGAGACAGGCGCACCTGGGTGAAACGCGCAACGCCCAGCAGGAACAGCCAGTGGGCGGTGATCAGCAATCCGTTGGCGAACCAGATGCCGATCAACAGCAGGCCGCTGGCCCGCAACAGCGCCAGGGTGCTGCCCACGCTGATGATGGCGAAACCGGCAGTCCAGTACAGCAGCGATGGCTCGCGGACATTGCGCCACTCGACGGCCAGGTACAGCGCGGCGGCGCCTGCCAGTGCGATGGTGAGGACCAGTATGGTGATGGGGTCGAGCGCCATGGGCGAACTGGCCTGCCTGAGTTGCGGTGAGACGGCGATTGTAAGCGTTTTCGCCGGTTTTTCGCAGTGCTCAGGCCCTGCGCGCCATCAGCAATACCGTCGCGGCGGCCGACAACAACCCCGCACAGCAGCGGTTGAAAATCCGCTTGCCCCGAGGCTGCGCGAACCAGCGGCGCATATGCAAACCCATATAGGCGTAGGCGCTGATGGCGAACCATTCCAGCGCCAGGAACATCGCTCCCAGCAGGGCAAATTGCGGCGTGATCGGACGTGCCGGGTCGACGAATTGCGGCAGGAAGGCGGTAAAAATCAGGATTGCCTTGGGATTGCCGGCGGCCACCAGGAACTCCTGTCGCGCCAAGGCCCACAAGCCCGCCTTGGGCGCCGTCGACTCAGCCTCCGCGTGCGGATTGGACCGCCACAGTTGATACGCCAGATAGAATAGATACGCCGCCCCCAGGATCTTGATCCCGTAGAACAACAACTCCGAGGTTTGCAGCACCACCGCCAGCCCGGCGGACGCGAGGGCGATCATCCCGGCAAAGGCCAGCAGTCGCCCGACGCCTGCCAGGCACGAAGTGCGGTAGCCGTAGCGGGTGGAGTTGCTCACGGACAGCAGGTTGTTCGGGCCTGGCGCCATGTTCAGGGCGAAGCAGGCCGGGAGGAAGAGGGTGAGGGTGGCGAGGTCCATGGGGGGCTCCGGCGGGCGCTGGCAGGTAAGGCCACGAGGATAAGGGATGTGAGGCGGTTGAACAATTTGCGCTAATGGGTAGAACCGATGGCGCTCTGGCCATGTCTGTGAGTCGCGGGTAAATAGATCGGTCACCATGACGCTCATTCGTTAATATGCCCGGCATGCCAATCGGGTAAAGGAAGTTGGCGTGAAGCACGAAGCGCTTTTCCCGGGAATTAAAAATAGAGTAGGCAGGGAATGGAATATCCTTCATTTGAAAACAAATCAAAGAAAAGAACCTTGTTGTTGGTGGTGTGTCTGTTATTTGGAGCATGGATTGCTTATACGCTCTGGGCCGGTCGCATTGTAATGCGAACGGTTTTAATGCCATCGATTCCCGAGTGGACGACCTATATAGTCATTGGTTGTCTGGTTGGACTCTTTTTTGCTGCAAGGGCCACCTACTATCGTCCGGCTGTAAGAAACCCGAACCGTGTTGGAGAATCTTTTTTTGGTGGTTTTTGCGTGGGTCTGATTTTGTCCTTGCACAGTTATGACGTCGTTACGTACCTGTTGCCCGGCGACATTGTTCAGTATGCGTCACCTTACGAACTGGTGACTCCGGGGCCCTACGTTGGAAAGTTCAGTCGTTGTGAGGCGGGCCTGCGGATTAAGGATTTAAAGACTGAGCGCTGGGTTGCGCTTTGTACCACTCAGTCGGAATTCAACGATCAAAGAAAGACAGGCATGAATGCAGTGTGGGTGACTGCTCATTCAAACAAGATAGGTTCTTATATCGAGGCGTATGAATTTATTTATAAATAAATCATGTCGTCGTTGTACCAGCCTTCGTTCATAAGCCAATGACTCATTGTTGGCCGGGAGGGGAAGGTTTCGGTTTGCCATCAGCCACTTGTGTCTTGCCACAAACTTGCTGCGTTGCATTCGGCAGTATTGCGCCCCCTTGAAAGCCTCAGATGAACAGATCCGCCCCTTGCCTCTCAAAGCGCCGCATAGACAAGGGATGAAAGTCGGCGTGGGCGTGGATCAATCATCGAATGGCTGCCCGAAGTCGTGGTGACAAAACCGAAGCTCACTTGTTTTTCAGGATCAGCGAAACTGATCGGGCCACCAAGCCCGATATGGCCAAAGGTGTTCGGGCCCATTGCATGGGAAGCCGTCGGGTCGCGTTGCTGCTCCAGCATGCAACCCAATCCATAACGCATGGGGCGCATCCATACTCGATCCATGCCATGACTGTGCTCACGGCTGAATTCAGTAAGCAGCTCGGGACCGATAAAGTTTCCTGCCATCAATGCACTGTAGAAACCGGCCAGGCCGTGAGCCGAACCGTGTCCACACACGGCGGGTTGCCGGTAGGCCCACCAGCGAGGGTCACTGGTTCGTCTGGGCACCATTCCGGGGTTGGTGAAGGCGAGCGTCGCGATATGCGACGGCTCGTTTTTCACCACGGTTCGCAACGCCTGCGAGTAAGGGTCACCGACTCGTCCCGTGGCACTGTCGAAACGCGCGATACGATGAAAGTGTTCTTCGTTCACGCCGAGGTGCACGTCCAACTCATGGGGATCGAGAATCTCTTCGTGGATAAACACACAGGGATCTCGTCCGTCCACCCGGCGAATCAACTCGCCGAGGATCCAGCCAAACGTGGTGGTGCCGTAGCCCAGATCTGTTCCCGGTTCCCACCACAGCGGCTCGGCCTCCAGCAGTCGCAGCATGTGCTCCCAGTCATACATCATGGGGTTGTGGTCGGGCCCCCGCAGCGCCGGCATGCCTGCGGTATGGTTCATCACCTGGCGCAGGGTGACCTTTGCTTTCCCGCTCCGGGCGAACTCGGGCCAGTAACGGGCCACGGGTGCATCCAGCTCCAGCTTGCCCGCCTCAACCAACATCAGGACGGCCACCGCGACATAGGGTTTTATTACGCAGAAGGTATTGGCCAGCGTATCGCGGGTCCAGGGTTTCGTGCCCGCCTGGTCTGCCATGCCGGCCCACAGGTCGACAACGATCTCTGCGCCTACCTGCACGCACAGGCCGGCCCCACGTTCCTGCGGATCATCGAACATGTCCTCGAAGGCCTGCTTGACCGCTTCAAACTGCTTCGCACATATCCCTTGCGCTTTCATACCTCAACGTCCTCGTATTTGAAGTGCGGCCCTTGATACTTGCCGAACACGGATAATGGTTGTGGAGGAATTCACCCACGAGACCGAGTTTGGGAGTGCTCCATGGAAAAGCGATTTGCTCGTTTGTAGGTGCCGAAGTCATTGAACCTGACACCGGCCTGGGCCATGACTTTATGAGCATAAGGTGCCGTCATCTGACGCAGATAAAACGGGTCTCTCACCACGAAGTGATGGATGCTGTGAGTGCTGCCAAAGTTAAAACAGAACAACTGGAACGGCCACAGCCACCAAGGGTTCATCACCTGGGTTTGTTGTAATGCGTTACGCGGGGCAACATCGCCGTAATAGTGCATATTTGAACTTATAAAGAACAGGCAGAACTGCCGTATCATATTGGGCGCTATAAGAATAACCACTGCGCTATTGACGATATCCATTAATTCCAGCGTCGTAGCTGAACTGTGAACCTCCATCCCGGTAATTGACCCAAGCCAGACATACAGGTGGTAGCCGAGGAACACATACCAGCACCCCCAATACAGAAGCCCGAATGGTGTATTGAGCCGAATGATCTTGCCTAACAATTTTACCTTTTGCCGCCATCCAGGGGCAAACACCGCATTTAGAAAACCAAATACAAATCCGTCCACCAGTTTGAGTAATCGCAGTATTCCCCAAGGACTGCCGCTCGTGGTGATCCAGGCTTCAACATCAGAATCAGTTCCGGACTCCTTATGGTGATGAAAGTGCAGACTGCGTCTTAGCCACGGGCTGGGCATACCCGGGCGTGCCAGCCAGCAGAAGAGCATCATGGCATTATGGGCCAGCGGCTGTTTTCTAAAATAAAGGCGATGAATCAGGTCATGTTCGATTTCATGAATGAACGAAGTCAGCAGCGCATTGACCAGAATACACATCCATGCGGGGATAAAACCCTTTAGATAGAGCCCTCCCGTAATGACCATCCCTATCAGGGAAAACGCCATGACACTCGCGCCCAGAGCATCCTGGTGCTGCAGGATCGGATAACGCTTTCGCAGGTAGTTCCCATGATCGGTAATACTGCGGGTTACCTTATCAATCTTTTCCTGATCGGTAGTTGGGCGATCAATTTCGATGGCGCCTTCCAAGACTTTCATCCATTCATCCTCTGATTGCATCGAGAAATTAACAGCCGCGTCAAGCCGGTCATGTCAATTATTTGAGCTGTAAAACAGTAGATACTCATATGGGTTGCTTGAATTGCACGGGGCATTCAAGGAATACGAAATCGACTTTTTTGCGAAAAGCTTGTTAGAATTCCATGCTTCAAAATGATAAGGGAAGTTCAACTCTTTGCAACTGTGTATTTTGGGTGGGTTCAGTGTTACAAGTGCGGTGTAAGGAATTGATGATTTAGTTACAGTTTGTACAAGTATAAAATGACGCTGTACAAGTATTGCCAAGGAGGCACCATGAGATTGCATCGCATCAAATATGTCCGGCGCGCTCTAAAAGAGCCCGAGGGTGGCGCAGACAAAATAACAAGCGACGATGTATTTGATGCCGTGTTTTGCGATGAGCCGGCAGAAAATGCCGCGAATCCTGCAGGCCTGGAAAGGCTACTCCGCTACCTGCAGTGCGGGGATACCGTGGTGGTGGACAGCATGGCAGCGCTGACTTCAAGCACGGAGCAACTGTGCGCCATCATTCGCCGGTTGATTGAAAAGCAGGTCACGCTGGAGTGTTTGAACGAAAACCTGGTTTTCCGGCATGACTGTCTTGAAGTCGTGGAGTCGATCATTGCGGTAATGGAGCTGATTGCAGAGTTCGAGCGCGCTGCGATGAGGGAAAGACAGGCGGCGGGAATTGCCAGTGCAAAGAATCGTGGGACTTATAGAGGTCGCAAGAAAAAGCTGTCTGACAATCAGGTTGTAAACTTGATTGACCGGGCCACTGCAGGAGAAAGTAGATCCAAATTGGCGCGTGATTTTGAAATCAGTCGGCAGACGCTCTATCGGTACTTGAGATCCAGATAGGGGCTTCTACAGGTCGCACGAGGGAGCGGCTACCAACAAGATCCTACAGTTGAAAAAACCTGTAGGACGGCATGGCGCGAAAGCGGTGGAAGTCTTGCCATCATTGATTTCTTCACTGGCAAGACGACCCACTATCGCGGCCAACGCTCCTGCTCCATTTATTCAAGGCAGCCTTCAGATGCTGCGGGCAAGCGCTCGAGAAACTCGGCGATCTGCCGGCCACCGCGCAGGTGCACCACGGGCACCGACGGGCCTGCCGCCAACCGCACCGCCTCGATACCTGGCCGGTGGCCGCGATCAAACGTCCACACGTACTTCAGGAATGTCAGGAACTCCCGGTCGAGTTTCTCGGTACAGCCGGCGGGAATATCCGGGCGCGGGCGGTTCAGCGCACTGCGCAGGATCACCCGGGTAAAGCAGGTGAGCCGTGGCGTGTCGAGCCAGATGATCAAATCGGCACGGGGCAGGCGCAGGTCGAACGTGCGCCGCGCATAGTTGCCTTCACACACCCAGCCATCGGCGGCAACGGCGTCGCGCACGCGGGTACGGAACTGCTCGGCGTCGGGCTCGACCCAGCCGGGCGACCAGAACAGGGTGTCCAGGTGCACCACGGGCAGGCCCAGGCGTTGTCCGAGGGCGCGGGCGAGGGTGGATTTTCCGCTGCCCGCATTACCGAGAATCACGATGCGTTGCATGAAGGGACGTCCTGTCGCGGGAAAGCCCACAATTGTGCAGGTTTTACATGACCGACAAAAGCCATATGAGGTAGGTTGGGCGCCCCGGAATGGACCCTCTCGACCAAGGAAGCGCCTGTCAATGCCAAATGCCTTTTGCCAAATCAGCGAACGCCTGGACAACCGCCGGTTTATCGTCGCGGGCAACACCCATGGTGTGTCCGGTACAGGCACCGTGTTTCATTACCACGTCGATGAAAACGCCATCTGGGGCACCTACCAGGGCGGCCGGATTCGCATGGGCAATCAAGTCGGGCGCGCCACAGGCCCCGATACCATCGAGTTGCTGTACCAGTGCCTGACCACCGAGGGCGAGATTCTTGCCGGCTGGTCCCGGGGCACGCTAGGCGTGGATGACGCCGGGCGTACCACCCTGGCCTTCGTCTGGGGCTGGTTGTCGGGCGCGACGGGAGGCGGGGAGTCGAGCTACGTCGAACTCGTTGCCGAGTAATCATGCAATTTCGCGCCTACTGGAACCGCTCAACCAGGTAGTCGACAAAACACCGGACCCGCGCCGGCGTGTGGGTACCGCCGAGGAACACGGCATGGATCTCTTCGCCATCGCCTGGATTGAATGCCTCCAGCAGCGGCACCAGCCGACCCGCCTGAATGGCGTCCGCCACGGTCTCGGCGCAGACCCGCGCGATGCCGATGCCCTCGGCCGCCAATTGGCCCTGGGTGTCACCGTTATTGGTTTCGACATGGCCCTTGATCGTCAGTGAATAGTCGTGGCCATCCTTGCGAAACGGCCAGGTGGGCGCCGCACGCTTGAAGTTGAAACCGATGCAGTCGTGATCCAGCAGGTCTTCCGGCACCTGCGGCGTGCCGCGTCGTGCCAGATAGCTCGGCGCAGCAATGATGACCTTGTGGGTGGCGCCCAGCCGGCGGGACGTCAGGCTGCTGTCGGGCAGCGGGCCCAATCGCACTGCGACGTCGGCTTGCCCGGCGGCGATGTCGACCACGGTGTCGGTCAGGTTGATGTCCACCAGGATGTCCGGGTAACGCTGAATGAACTCGCCCAACAACGGGATCACGAAGGTCCTGCCATACAGCAGCGAACTGCTGACCCGCAGGCGCCCGCGGGGTGAACTCTGGTCGGTAATCTGCTGTTCGGTTTCCCGCAGGTCCGTGAGGATCCGCCGGGCGCACGACAGGTAGGCGGCACCCTCCGGGGTCACGGTCAGTGAGCGCGTGGTTCGCAACAACAGGCGTACGCCCAGCCGGGCCTCCATGCGGTCCAGCACCCGCGCGATGGAGGAGGGCGCAAGGTTCAAGCGACGCGCGGCCGCCGAGAAACTCGCGGTCTCGGCCACGAGGGTAAAGATTTCCAGTTCGTCCGTTATGTCCACGGGAAACTCACTTGTGCGTTTTTCGCAAAGGCCTTGAGCGGCGTAATGGGGTTCACATCGGTTTTTGTCGGGGTCAGTATTGCGTAAAGCAATGTAATACGGAAACTCACCAGGAGAATCCCATGATCTTGCCCTACACCATCAATATCCCCGACGAACGTCTTGTGGCCTTCCGCGACAAAGTCGCCGCCTACGATTGGACCCAGCTTCCCGATTTGGGAGGGTGGAAGTCGGGCGTAGGCGTGCGCGACCTTCAGCGCCTGGTCGCTTACTGGCTGGAATCCTATGATTGGCGCCGGGTCGAAAAACACCTCAACCAACTGCCCAACTTCATCACCGAGATTGAGGGCGAGCACCTGCATTTTCTCCATGCGCGGGGCGACGGTTCCAGGCCGCCGATCCTGCTGCTCCATGGCTGGCCAGGTTCGTACCTGGAATTCGAGGCGCTGCTGGAACCGCTGGCGGCTGACGGACACGATGTGATCGTGCCGTCGCTTCCGGGGTTTGCATTCTCCAGGCCGATCACCGGAGTGATTGGCCCACGTCGGGCGGGCGAACTCATGCATGGGCTGATGGCCCGGCTGTTCGGGCCAACCCGCTTCATCGTTCAGGGCGGTGACTGGGGTTCGGGCATCGCCGGTTGGATGGCCCACGATCGGCCCGAGGCGTTACTGGGGATTCACCTGAACATGGCCGACCTGCTGGCCCAGGGCACCGTTGCGACCACGCCGGAGGAGGAGGCTTTCATCGCCCGGCGTGACGTGCTGATCGACTGGGAAACCGGCTACAACCACCAGCAGGAAACCCGCCCGCAGACCCTGGGTGTCGCGCTGGCCGACAGCCCGGTGGGGGCCGCGGGATGGATCCTCGAAAAAATCGGCACATGGGCCGATCTGCCCACTACCGCCGATGGCAGCCCGGATCTCTGGGGCACCTTTACCGAGGAGCAACTGCTGACCAACATCATGTTGTATCTCGCGCCATCTTCCATGGTCACCGCGACGTGGATGTATCACGGCAAGCGCCTTGAGGGATCGTCAAAATTCCCGGTCGGCACCCGCATCCAGGTGCCGACCGGATTTGCCGCCTTTCGTGATCCGGTGTTCGTGCCGCCGCCGCGCTCATTTGCCGAAAAGACCTTCAACATCGTGCACTGGAGCGAGATGCCCGCCGGCGGTCACTTCGCGGCCTGGGAGCAGCCGGCGTTGATGCTGGCGGACCTGCGCGCCTTTATCGCTACGGTCTCGGCTTGATCATCAAATCCAGGTTCTGCACGGCGGCACCTGCGGCGCCCTTGCCGAGGTTGTCGAATATCGCCGCCAGCAGGACCTGGCCCGTCTCGTGGTTTTCACACACGATCAGGCGCACATCGTCCGTGCCGTTCAGCGCTTGAGGGTCAAGGTATGTCAGCTCCTTGGCGGCCTGCATCGACAGCACCTGGACGTGATTCGTATCGCGGTAGTGCTGAGTCAAACAGTCATGCAACCGCGAGCCATTCACACCCGGCGCCAATAACCGAAGTTGCAGGGGGATGGTCAATACGATCCCCTGGCGAAAAGCCCCGTAGGCCGGCACAAAGGTCGGTCTTTCCGTCAGCCCGCTTTGCTGCTGAATCTCCGGCACATGCTTGTGTGCCAGCCCCAGCCCATACACCAGGAACGCGGGCGCCTGTGAGGCGTCGGCGCCCTCATGCTCCTGCACCCCGGCGCGGCCCTTGCCGGAATAGCCCGAGACCGCATGAATGGTCGTCGGGTAGTTCCCGGGCAGCAGTCCGGCCTCAAGCAACGGGCGCAGCAACCCAATCGCACCGGTGGGATAGCAACCGGGATTGCTCACCCGCTGCGCCGTGGCAATGCGTTGCGCCTGTTGCGGGTTCATCTCGGCGAAACCGTAGGTCCAGTCGGGATGAGTGCGGTGTGCCGAACTCGCGTCGATCACCCGCACGGCCGGATTGTGGATGCTGGCGACGGCGTCCCGTGCGGCGTCGTCGGGCAGGCAGAGAATCGCGATATCGCAGGCGTTGATCATCTCGGCGCGCTGCTGCGGGTCCTTGCGGTGTTCAGGGCTGAGGGTGATCAGTTGCAGATCGGTGCGGTCGCGCAGGCGTTGATGGATCTGTAGCCCGGTGGTGCCTTGGTCGCCGTCGATGAATACAAGAGGATTTGCCATGGGATGCACTCGGATAGGAAATCAGGTGTTCCAATCTTCGGCCAGCCGCTAGGATAGGAAAAGTTGAATTTCCAAACGATGAAGTTCAGTTTTTATGAACGAGGATTGACCCATGCGCGAAATCAGCCTGGACCGCCTGCGTACGTTGGTGGCGATTGCCGACCTCGGTTCGTTCGCCGAAGCAGCCCGCATGCTCAACCTGGCGCCACCCACCGTCAGCCTGCATATCGCCGACCTGGAGGCGCGAGTGGGCGGCAAGCTGCTATCGCGTACCCGTGGACGAGTGCAGCCTTCGGCTATTGGCGAAACCCTGGTGGAGCGCGCCCGCCGCTTGTTGGCGGATGCCGAGCAGGCGCTTGAAGACGTGGAGCGACAAGTGCAGGGGCTGGCGGGGCGGGTGCGCCTGGGAGCCTCAACCGGGGCCATCGCACAGTTGCTGCCGCAAGCCCTGGAAACCTTGAGCCAACATCATCCCGCCATTGATGTGCAGGTGGCGGTGCTCACGTCGCAGGACACATTGAAGAAGCTGGCCGAGGGCGCCCTGGAGATCGGCCTGGTGGCGCTGCCCCAGGCACCGGTGAAGGGCTTGCGGATCGAGCCCTGGCGGCGCGACCCGGTCATGGCGTTTTTGCCGGCGCGCCGGGAATGCCCCGAGGTGGTAACACCCGCCTGGCTGGCTGCCCAGCCGTTAATCCTGAATGACAACACCACTCGGCTTTCGCGCCTGACCTCGGAGTGGTTTGCCAATGACGGCTACCAGCCGACGGCGCGTATTCAGCTGAATTACAACGACGCAATCAAAAGCCTGGTGGCCGCCGGTTACGGGGCCACGTTGTTGCCCCATGAAGCGTCCACGCCCTTGCACGACACCCGGATTGCGATGCGGCCGTTGCAACCGTTGCTGTGGCGGCAACTGGGGATCGCCCATCGCGCCGGGGAGGTTGAGCGGCCTACGCAACATGTGTTGGACGTGTTGTGGGGATTGAGTGCGGGGTAGGGCGTTATGGAACGACTCATACGATCAGCCTATGAATACCTTCCCGAATCAGGAATTTACAGAAACCTGAATACCGTTGAAATTAACGGCTTTTGAGCCGCCAATCGGTTTTTCAGGGAGTCTTCACCATGCCATTCACCCACACACAACTCCCCATCGTCGTCGCCGATGTGCCGTTGAACATCGCCGCGATCCACCGCGCGGGTACCCTGGCGCCAATCGTGTTCCTGCATGGCTTTGGCTCGACCAAGGAAGATTACGCCGACATCGTCCAGCAACCTGCCTTCGACGGTCATCCATTTTTGGCTTATGACGCCCCGGGTTGCGGTGAGAGCCATTGCGATGACCTGTCGAAGATCTCCATCCCGTTCCTGCTGCAAACCGCCTTGCAGGTGCTCGAGCATTTCAACATCGAGCGCTTCCATCTGGTAGGCCACTCCATGGGCGGCCTCACCGCGCTGATGCTGGCGCACCGGTTGCCGGGCCGGGTGCTGAGTTTTGTCGATATCGAAGGCAATATCGCCCCGGAGGACTGCTTTCTCAGCCGGCAGATCGTCGACTACCCGGCGGATGATCCCGAGGCGTTTTTCAGCGCCTTTATCGAGCGCACCCGGCAGGCACCGGCCTACGCCAGCGCGCTGTATTCGGCGAGCCTGCGGCACAAGGTGCGTGCCGGGGCGGTGCGGGGGATCTTCCAGTCGATGGTCGAACTGTCGGATAACGCCGACTTGATGGGCAAGTTCCTCGGCCTGGAATGCCCGCGCATGTTCATGTACGGCGAGCAGAATGCCCATTTGTCGTACCTGGCGCATATCCAGGCGCAAGGCGTGCGGTTGGCGCCGATTGCCCGGTGCGGGCACTTCCCGATGTACTCCAACCCGATCGCGATGTGGCAGCAGATTGCGGACTTTCAACACGGCTGATACCCATCGCCAACGATCGGCCAGGCCCGAAAGCACAAGACTTACGCCTCGAAACCCGGATAATGGCGGCCATATTTTGCTCGCTATTCTGGTAATCCCGCATGGAAATCAAGGTCAATTTTCTCGACAACCTTCGACTTGAAGCCAAGTTCGACGACTTCACCGTGGTGGCCGACCAGCCTATTCGCTACAAGGGCGATGGCTCGGCCCCCGGTCCGTTCGATTACTTCCTGGCGTCGTCGGCGTTGTGTGCGGCTTACTTTGTGAAGTTGTACTGCGAAACCCGCAACATCCCTACCGACAATATTCGCCTGTCCCAGAACAACATTGTCGACCCGGAAAACCGCTACAACCAGATCTTCAAGATCCAGGTCGAATTGCCAGCGGACATCTCCGATAAAGACCGCCAGGGCATCCTGCGTTCCATCGACCGCTGCACCGTGAAAAAAGTCGTGCAGGCCGGGCCGGAGTTTGTCATCGAGGAAGTGGAAAACCTGGATGCCGATGCCCAGGCATTGCTGATGCCGAGCGCGGCGTCCGACGCGGGCACCTACATCGCGGGCAAGGACCTGCCGCTGGAAACAACCATCGCCAACATGTCGGCCATTCTGGCGGGCCTGGGCATGAAGATCGAGATCGCTTCGTGGCGCAATATCGTGCCCAACGTATGGTCGCTGCATATCCGCGACGCGCACTCGCCGATGTGCTTTACCAACGGAAAGGGCGCGACCAAGGAAGGCGCATTGGCGTCGGCATTGGGCGAGTTTATCGAGCGGCTGAACTGCAACTTCTTCTACAACGACCAGTTCTGGGGTGAAGACATCGCCAACGCGGCGTTTGTGCATTACCCGGACGAGCGCTGGTTCAAGCCGGGCCGCAAGGACGAACTGCCACCGGAGATACTCGACGCGCATTGCCTGCACATCTACAACCGTGACGGCGAGCTGCGCGGCTCACACCTCTATGACACCAACTCCGGCAACGAAGAACGCGGCATTGTTTCGCTGCCGTTCGTGCGCCAGTCCGATGGCGAGGTGGTGTATTTCCCGTCCAACCTGATCGAGAACCTGTACCTCAGCAACGGCATGAGTGCCGGTAACACCCTGGCCGAAGCGCAAGTGCAGTGCCTGTCGGAAATCTTCGAACGCGCGGTAAAACGCGAAATCATCGAAGGTGAATTCGCGCTGCCGGATGTACCACAGGAAGTGCTGGCGAAATTCCCCGGTATCCTGGCCGGTATCCAGGGCCTGGAAGCCCAGGGCTTTCCGGTACTGGTGAAGGATGCGTCCCTGGGCGGTGAATTCCCGGTGATGTGCGTGACGTTGATGAACCCACGCACCGGCGGCGTATTCGCCTCGTTCGGCGCGCACCCAAGCCTGGAAGTGGCGTTGGAGCGCAGCCTCACCGAACTGCTGCAAGGCCGCAGCTTTGAAGGCCTGAACGATCTGCCGCAGCCGACGTTTGAAGGCCATGCGGTGACCGAACCGAACAACTTTGTCGAGCACTTCATCGACTCCAGCGGCGTGGTGTCGTGGCGCTTCTTCAGCTCGAAGTCGGATTACGAGTTCGTCGAATGGGACTTCTCCGGCCAGGGTGAAAACTCCAATGCCGAGGAAGCCGCCACCTTGTTCGGCATCCTCGAAGGCATGGGCAAGGAAGTCTACATGGCGGTGTACGAGCACATCGGCGCGACCGCCTGCCGCATCCTGGTGCCCGACTATTCGGAGATCTACCCGATCGACGACCTGATCTGGGACAACACCAACAAGGCGCTGTTTTTCCGCGAGGACATCCTGAACCTGCATCGCCTCGACGAAGCGGAATTGAAGGGGTTGGTTGAGCGCCTGGTTGAAAGCGAACTGGACGACTACACCGACATCACCACCTTGATCGGCATCGAGTTCGATGACAATACGGCGTGGGGTCAACTGACCATCCTGGAATTGAAGCTGCTGATTTATCTGGCCCTGCAGCAGTTCGAAGAAGCCAAGGAACTGGTGGAGATGTTCCAGCAGTACAACGACAACACCGTCGAGCGCGGCTTGTTCTATCAGGCCGTGAATGCGGTGCTGGAGATGGAGCTGGACGAAGACCTGGAACTGGCGGACTACGAAGTGAACTTCCGCCGGATGTTTGGCAACGAGCGGATGGACGCGGCGATTGGGTCGGTGAATGGCAGTGTGCGGTTCTATGGTTTGACGCCGACGAGCATGAAGCTGGAAGGGCTGGACCGGCACCTGCGGTTGATCGACAGCTACAAGAAGCTGCACGCGGCGCGGGCCAATACGGCCAATTAAAAGCTGACACCGTACCTGTGGTGAGAGGGCTTGTTGTGGCGAGGGGGCTTGTCCCCCGTTGGACTGCGTAGCAGTCCCTCTTTTTTGGGGCCGCTGCGCAGCCCAACGGGGGACAAGCCCCCTCGCCACAGGTCAGTGGTCACTCGGGTTATTTGTCACAACGTCCATCCCAACCCCAGCGCCTTGTGCAATGACGCAAAGTCCTTGAGCAACAGCGCATCCCCGGAAATCCGGCTTTCCTGCGCCTGGTACCGCGTACGTTCCGCGTCCAGCCAATCCAGCGTGCTCGCCGTACCTGCCTTATAACGCTGGCGCGTCAGGTCCGCGGCCCGTACTGCCGAAGATTCCACGTTACGCAGCAGCACCACGTTCTGCCGCTGGTTGCCATACCGCGCCAGGGCCACATCCGCATCACGCAACGCACTCAACACCACGCTTTTGTAATGGGCCAGGGCCTCGTCGCGCCCGGCTTGCGCACCTTTGACACTGGCCGCCACCCGGCCGAAATCCAATGCGTTCCAGGTCAGCCGCGGCAACAGCAGCCAGGTGCCGCTGTCCTTGCGCGCCAGGTGCCCGGGATCGGCCGCCGAGAACGACAAGTCGCCCATCAGGCTGAGCTTGGGAAACCAGTCGGCGGTTTTCTCGCCGATCTGCGCGTTGCTGGAAGCCAGTTGGCGCTCGGCCACCCGGATATCCGGGCGTGCTTTCAGGATCGCCGCCGGGTCGGCAAAGGGTACCTGGCTAGGGATAGCGGGCAGGGCGCGGGGAGTGTTGAGGCTCGCGTCCAGCTCGCCCGGTTCCAGGCCGCAGAGCAGGTTCAACTGGTCAATCGCCTCGACGATTGACGCTTGCAGCGGCAGGCGTTGGGCCCGGGTGTTTTCGGCCTGTGTCAGGACCTGCTCCAGCTGTAACTGCGAGGCCACGCCACGGCTGCGTCGCTGCTGGGTCAGGTCCAGCGCCTGTTCCTCAATCTCGACACTGGCGTCCACCAGCGCCAGTCGCGCCTGCTGGTCACGCACGTCGGCATAGGTCTGCACCACCTCGGCTGCCAGTTGCACCTGGGCATCGGCCAGTTGCGCCTGCGAGGCGTCGTTTTCCGCCTGGGCCGCCTCGATTGCACGCCGGGTACCGCCGAACAGGTCGGCCTCCCAGCTGGCATCAAAGCCGGCGAGGTAAAGGCTCAATGGCCCGCGACCACCGCCACTGCTGCCACCCAGCGCCGAGGTGTCGGGGGAGCGCAGCTTCAGCATCGCTGCATCGCCGGTGATCTTGGGCAGGGCGTTGGCGTTGGCGCCACTCAGACTGGCTCGCGATTGCTTGAGGCGCGCCTGGGCGGTCGCCATGTCCGGACTGTTTTGCAGGGCCTGGGCCACCAATTGGTTGAGCTGCGGATCGCCCAGGGCTTGCCACCACTGGGCGACCGCGGGCGTACGCGGCAGGCCTATGTTGGCGTGGGGCAAGCGCCCGGCCGCGAGGGTCTTTGGCGCGGCATCCGGCGCGCCCTGGTAGTCCGGCCCCACGGTACACGCCGTCAGCAGACCGACGGTGAAGAGCAAGGGAAGTGAGCGATAAATCATGTTCGTTGGCCTGCCTGCGCCGCGCGCTTTTTCAGGATGAAGATCAGGGGAAGGCACGCCAGCATGGCGAGTCCCAGCACGTAGAACGCGTCGTTGTAGGCCATCACCGCCGCTTGTTGGGCGATGTCGTTGGCCAGATGACTGAGGGCCTGCAGCGAGGCCGTGGACGGGTCGCCGGTTTGCGCCAGGTAGCTGGCGGTATCGCTCGCCATTTGATCCTGGGTCAACTGGGTGTTGGCCTGGATGCCTTCGCGCAACATGTCGTCGTGGAAGTGGCTGCGCCGGTCCATCAGTACGCCGAGCAGCGCAAGCCCCAAAGTACCGCCGAGGTTGCGTGACATGTTGTAGAGCCCGGCCGCGTCACCCGCATCGCGGGTTTCCACCGAGCGCATCGACAGTTGGCTGAGGGGCATCATCACCAGGATCTGCCCGAAGCCCCGCAGGATCTGCGACCAGTAGAAATCATGGCCGACGCTCTGGGCGGTGAGTTGGGTGTCGAGAAAACAGCTGGCCCAGTACATCAACAAACCCACGCCGACCATCATCCGCAGGTCCAGGCGGCCAAGCATTCGCGGCAGGATCGGCATCAGCAGGAACGCCGGGATCCCCGACAGCAACATGATCGAACCCGACTGTTGCGCGTTATAGCCCGACAGGATGCCGAGGAACTGCGGCACCAGGTACGCCGTGCCATACAGCCCGGCGCCGACCGCCGTGGCGATCAGCAGCACGCTGCCAAAGCTGCGGTTGAGCACCAGTTGCAGGCGCAGGATCGGCGTACTCGAGCGGACTTGCCCGACGGCAATCAGGAAAAAGCCGATGACCATCGTGATGCTCAACCAGATGATCAACTTCGAGTCGAACCAGTGTTCGCGCTGGCCTTCTTCCAGCACCACGGTGAGCGAACTCAGGCCCATGGCCAGGCCAATGATGCCCAGCCAGTCGGCCTTGATGAATTGCTGGAGGTTCATGCGGTCGCTGGGCAGGCCGGTGATCAGCAAGGTGATCAAGGTGATGCTGACGGGCAGGTTGATGAAGAAGCACCAGCGCCAGTTGATATTTTCCGTGAGCCATCCGCCAATCACCGGGCCCAGCAGCGGACCGAGGATCACCGTCATGCCGAACATCGTGGTGCCGATTGCCAACTGATGGGCAGGCAGGCGGGTGCGCACGATGGTCTGCGCGGTCGGGATCATCGCGCCGCCGGCAAAACCCTGGCCGATACGCCCGGCGATCATCGCGCCGAGGCTTGAGGAGAGCCCGCAGAACATCGAGAAAAACGTGAACATCAACGCGGTGCCGATCAGGAACCGGCGCAGGCCGAATACCCGGGTCAGCCAGGCGGCGAGGGGAATCATGACGATTTCCGACATCAGGTAACCGGTGGCGATCCACGTGCCTTCGGTACCGGTCGCGCCGATCTGGCCCTGGATCTGCGGCAGCGCCGAGTTGGTGATCGAGATGTCCAGGGTCGCCAGCAAGGCGCCCAGCGAGCCGGCGGCGACTGCGATCCAGTCGGTCAGCGAAGCGTTGCGCGGTTTGTCCGCGGGCACTTCCGTCAAGATGGCTTCAGCCATGGTTGGCGTCTGCCTTGTGGGTGCGGGTGTCGACTTCCACGGTGGCGGACAAGCCGGGCACCAGTGCCTGGCGCACGTCGTTATCCGGTACATCCAGGGAAATCCGCACCGGCACCCGCTGCACGATCTTGGTGAAGTTGCCGGTGGCGTTGGACGGCGGCAGCAACGCGAACTGTGCGCCGGTGCCTGGGGACAGGCTGTCGATATGGCCCTGAATATCATGGCCTGGCAGTGCGTCCACATGCACGGTGACGGCCTGCCCGGCGCGCATCTCGCCGATCTGGGTTTCCTTGTAGTTGGCGGTCAGGTAGATCGCGCTCACCGGCACCACGGTCAACAAGCGTGTGCCCGGCTGCACGTATTGGCCGACGCGTACACCGCGATCAGCGACGCGGCCATCGAGCGGGCTGCGAATCACCGCGTCGTCCACGTCCAGCTGGCTCTGGGCTTCGCTGGCCTTGGCCACGCCGAGTTGCGCCTGGGCTTGCTTGAGCTGGGCTTCGAGGGTGCCGTAGCGGGTCTGGCTGGAGCGCAACGCGGCCTGCTTGGCGGCCACGGTGCTGCGGGCCTGGGCGAGCTGGTTGTTGAGCTGCGCCAGGCGTTCTTCCGGCTCGGCCCCGGAACGCGCCAGCGGCGCATAACGTGCGACTTCGGTTTGCGCGTGCTGGGCGTCGGCCTGGGCGCCTTGCAGTTGGGCGCGGGCTTCGGCGATGGTCGAGTCCTGTTGGACCAGGTCGGCCTGGGCCTTGGCAAAGTCGGCCTCGCGGGCCGCAATCGTCGCCGAGGCTTCGTCACTGACTGCCTGGTATTTGCGCGCATCCAGGCGCACCAGCACGTCGCCACGCTTCACGTTCTGGTTGTCGGCCACCAGCACCTCGGCGACGTAGCCGTTGATTTTCGGCGCCACGCTGATACTGTCGGCTTGCAGATAGGCGTCGTCGGTGGTCTCGATAAAGCGCCCGGTGAGCCACCACCAGGCGCCCCACGCCAGCCCGGCCAACAGCGCCACGCCGGCGAGTGACAGTAGAATCCGTCGGGCTTTGCCACGTTGGCCGTTGACGGTGGTTTCAGGAATGACCTGAGGAGAGGGAGGTGCAGCGGACATCAAGTCACTCCAGTTTTATATCAGTTGGAATAAATTCGTTTTTTCGCGAATTTTTGTCAACTGGTATATTTTGGTTACGTTAAAAAAATGGAGTGGCACATGGCACGACACAAACCGGCCGCCGAAGGGGGTTATCAGCGGGGTGAAGAAACCCGCGCACGCATTATCGAGGCGGCTGTCGAGGTATTTGGCGAGCGTGGCTACGACGGCGCGTCCACGCGAGACATCGCGAATGCTGCCGGCGTCAATGCGCCCGCGATCCAGTACTACTTCGATGGCAAGGAAGGCGTGTACCTGGAATGCGTCGAGCACTTGATCGCGCTGTTGTGGCAGAAGATGGCGCCCACCGTTGAAGCCGCGGAAGGTGCGCTGGCCGATCCCGGGGTCGACGATCAGAGGTTGATCGACGCCTCACTGGGCATTCTCGGCGCGGTGGTTTCAACGATCCAGGACAGTCCCCAGACCACCGCGTGGCGGGCGTTTCTTGATCGCCATCAGGCCGGGCTCTGCCCTGAAAGCGCGACCATGGCGTTCGAGGAACGCTTCAAGGCGCGCATCGCCAACGTGATCCGCCTGCTGATCGCGCGCGTTGCCGGCCTTGCCGTTGACGACGAACGCACGGTGATCCACTCGATGGCGCTGTTCACCCAGGGCCTGGCGTTTCGGGTACAGAAACCCAAGCTGCTCTCCGCCTTGAACTGGACCGAAGTGAGCCAGAAGGAAATGGAACTGGTGCGGGATGTGGTGCTGATGCAGGCGCGGTTTACCCTCGAAGGCCTGGTACGGCATCGGGACCGGCGCTGACTTCAGCGCTTGCTGAAGGCCAGCCGGGCCGCGAACAGCACGAATATCATGCCGGTGGTGCGGTCCATCCACTTGATCACCTTTTCACGCCGCAGCACACCGGCCAATGGCTGCGTGGCACCGATCAGTATCAGTGCCCAGGCCAGGCTGATCACCACGTGGATGCTCACCAGCCCGAACGTCCACGCCACCAGCGGATGCCCCTGGGGAATGAACTGCGGCAGGAAAGACACGTAGAAAATCCCGATCTTGGGGTTGAGCACGTTGCCCATCATGCCCTTCAGGAACCAGATGGCACCGGGTTTTCCATCGGCCTCGACGGACGCCAGCGAACTGCGCGGGCGCACCAGCATGTTCAAGCCCAGCCACGCCAGGTAAGCCGCGCCGCAGTACTTCAAGACGTTAAAGGCCACCTCGGACACGGCAATCAACGCGCCCAGCCCAAAGGCCACCGCTGCACCCCACAGCAGGCAGCCGGCATTGATACCCAGGGTGGCGCGCAAGGCTTGTTGCTTGCCCTCCACCGTTGCAGTGCGCAATACCAGGGCCGTGTCCAGTCCGGGCGTCAACGTGAGCAACGTGGCGGCGAAGGTGAAGGCGAGCAGGTTGTCGGTGATGGACATGGATATTTACCTGAAATCAGAAACTCTCAAGACTGGCGTTGATACCGGCGAAACGCGCCAGCTCGATGGTTGCCGCGACCTGTTCAGCATCGATGATAAAGCCCTGGAAATCGTCATCTCCCGAGTCCAGATGAACCTAACGCTTGCCGCACCGAGCCAGCCATTGGTCGAAACGGTCCAGCACCTCAGCCATTGATGACCTGCATACGTTGTGTTCATCGTTCGTGGGGCAGATTACGGTCATGGGCGCGCGGCTGTCGATATTTAATCAAGAGCGTTGTGGCTTTCTGGAAAGGCTCATGACGCACTACACCGTCACGCCACGCGATTGCGCCCCGACGACTTGGCCCGATACAACTGCTGATCCGCACGCTTGATCAGCACTGTGGTGTCGCTGTCCGACGCTTCAACGAGCCCGACGCCAATACTCACCGTGACCTGCCCAGCGGTCTCGAAATACGCTCCGGCAATTGCCGCGCGAATCTTCTCGGCCACCACATCCGGGCTGTCCGGCGCTTCGATTTCCGGCAACAGCACCGCAAACTCTTCACCGCCGTAACGGGCGACGAAGTCAGTGGCGCGGGTGGCGTCCTGAATCAACTGCGCGAGCTGGCGCAGTACATCGTCCCCGACGGCATGCCCATGGGTATCGTTGATCCGCTTGAAATGATCAACGTCGATCAGCAGCAAGGCAAATGCGCGCCCGCTGCGCTGGAACAGCAGGCTGTACTCCGCCAGTTTTTCATCGAAGCGCCGACGGTTGTAGACGCCGGTCAGGGCGTCATGGCTGGCCAGGTTCAACAGCTCGGCATTGGCCTGGGTGAGGGCGGCAGTACGCTGGGCGACGGTGGCTTCCAGGGACGCATTGGTGTCCTGCAGTTCGCGCTCTTTGCCAAGCAGCGATTGGGTCATGCCCTTGATGGAGCGCCCGAGCTGGGCGATTTCCAGTACGAAATGGTCTTGAGGGAAATACGCGCCAGGCTGTTGGTTTTGGACCTGCTTGGCTGAACGCGCGAGTTCTTCGATGGGCCGGCTGAGGTACGACGCCAAGTAATACGCCACGAAGCCGAAAATCACCGCGGCAATGACGCCCAACAGCAGCAGTTTGTAGAGCAATACGCGGGCAGGGTGCAGGGCGATTTCCAGCGGCTGGCGCATCACGATGTACCAGGTCAGGCTGGAATTCGACGGGCTGGGCACCGCCACGGCGCTGGTCACGTAGCCGTTGTCGACCGACCAGCCGGTGTCATTGGCCAGGCGGTCCTGGGGCAGTTGCTGGCCGGCCAGTTGTTCCGGGTAGAGCACCTTGCCGTCGTTGTCGATGATCAGCGCCTCGATGTCCGGCGTATTGCCTTTGGCCGCTTCGACAATTTGTGTCACCCACGTCCAATGGGCGTGAGCCCCCAGTACGCCGATCACCTGGCCCCCGGCATTGCGAATCGGTGCGGCAAAGTCGATGAAGCGCCAGGGCTCACCGTTGGAGCCCGGCAGCAGCTTGGCAAGCAGTACCGCCTCGTGGGGATCGCCGGTGTAGTTGCCCTGCAAACCGGCCTGGAACCAGGGCCGTGCCGTTACGGATTGGTCGACCAGCAGCCCATTCACCGCCTGGCGCACACGCCCGTCTGTGTCGGCGACGCCCATCCACGCGTACTCGGCGCGGGACTGGGTGCGTTGTTCCATGGAGGTCAGTATGTCCGGATCGTCCAGGTTGCCCCGTCTGAACAGCGGTGCGCGGCTGAGCAGCGACACTTCGAGCTGGCGTTCACGCAGCTGCACCGCCAATAGCGCGGCGGTGGAGCGGGCAGTGCTCAACAAGGCATTGCCACTGGCCAGTTTCAGTTGCTCGGTAGCGATGTGCCCAACGTAGAACCCTACGCTCACCAGGGTGAGCAGCGACAAACCGGCAAACCAGAGGGTCAGGTGACTACGCAGGCTGGCTTTGATCATTGGGGACTATCTGAAAGGAGTGTGACTACATGGTAGACGTACCATTCGGATAGTTGCCATAGCCTGATGATTTATACGCGCATTGATTTCCCACCTGCTTTCCCATGACGGCCATGCCAGAATATGGCGCTTAGCCACTTAGGGAACTCAAGGATGAAAACGCTGTGTGCTGCGCTATTGTTGACGGTTGTAACCGGTCTGGCCCAGGCCAATGAGGTTCGGATCGGCTTCCAGGAAATAGTGATTCCCGACGCGGAGCACGGCAGGCCGTTGCAGGTGGCGGTGTGGTACCCGACCCATGCTTCCGGCACACCAGAACTGATTGCTGACAATCCGGTGTTTGTCGGCGCGCCGGCCTTGAAGGACGCCGCGCCGGCTGCCGGTGAGCATCCGTTGGTGGTGATCTCCCACGGCATCTTTGGCAACTGGATCAACCAATCGTGGCTCGCCAGTGCGTTGGCCGGGCAGGGTTACATCGTCGCCTCGCCCAACCACCCCGGCACCACCAGCAAGGACCGCACACAGCCGGCCGCTTCCGAGCTGTGGAAACGGCCCCTCGATATCCATCGGGTGATTGATGCCGTGATTGCCCAGCCGAAACGCTTCGGCGCGGTGGCCCAACGCAAGATCGCCGTCGTCGGCCACTCCCTCGGTGGCTGGACCGCACTCGAAGTCGGCGGTGCCCGCTTTGATCCGCAGCGCTTTACCGAGGACTGCAAGTTGCATCCGGAAATTGCCCCTTGCAAGGCCTACGAACAACTTGAGGTTGGTCGCACCGAGCAGGCGAGGCAGCGACTGGCCGGTGACTTGAGCGACCCGCGCGTGGCGGCCATTGTTTCCCTGGACCTGGGATTCGCCCGCGGCTTCAGCGATGCCAGCCTCGCGGCGCTGAACCGCCCCACGCTGGTGATTGCGGCGGGCACACCGTCGCCGGAATTGCCCGCCGCACTCGAGTCGGCCGACTTGGCCAAGCGCCTGCCGCAGAAGACTTCGCGCTACGTGGAAATCAGCGACGCCACGCACTTCAGCTTCCTGCCCATCTGCAAGCCGGGCGCGGTGGAGCGGATTGAACAGAGCGACCCCGGCGAAGGCTTTATCTGCCTGGATGCCAAGGGTGCTCGTCCCAAGCCGCAGATCCAGCAGCAGGTCCTCAGCTTGATCAGTGAGTTTCTGCAGCAGTCACTGCGCTAGCCGTCAGATGTCCTCGGACAACACACAGCCTGTGGCGAGGGAGCTTGCTCCCGCTGGGCTGCGCAGCAGCCCCGGCAATCCGCCAAACGCCACTGCTCTGTCAGAAAACCACTAACCCGTGGCGAGGGAGCTTGCTCCCGCTGGGGTGCGAAGCGCCTCCAACGACGGGACCGCTACGCAGTCCAACGGGAGCAAGCTCCCTCGCCACAATGGTATTTGCATTGGATCACTTCCCCACCCGCCCCGGAATGGCCACCCGACTTGTCGCCTTCACCTCCCGCAACGCCAGGCTCGACTGAATCGACGCAATCCCCAATTGCCGCCGCAACACGCTCTCTACAAAATCGCTGTAGGCATCCAGATCCTCCGCCAGCACCTGCAGCAGATAATCCGCATCCCCGGTGATCTTGTGGCACGCCTGCACCTGCGCCAGTTCCTTGATCACCGCCTCAAAATCTTCCGGCGTATGGTCGGAATGCACGGCAAACCGCACATGCACAAACGCCATGATCTCCAGGCCCAGCATCTTGCGATCGAGGTTGGCCTGGTAGTCCTTGATCACGCCTTCTTCCTCCAGCCGCTTGCGCCGTCGCCAGCATGGAGTGAGGCTCAGTGACAGCCGCTCGCTGAGTTCGGCGTTGGAAATACTCGCGTCTTCCTGCAGCAAGGCGAGGATGGCGAGATCGGTGTCGTCAAGTGCGACCTGTCTGGTTTTATTTTTCTTCATGGCGGCTCTTTGGGGTAAAAATTCCCGATTACGCTAGCATCGGCGCACGTAAAAGCAAAGAAAGCCCACCGCAGCCAGAACAAAATAATCACCTGTCTTTCACGGGTGGATGTCTTTCATGTTGACTGTTTTCAGCGACTCTCATCGTTTGCACCATGGCACCGAACTCAAGGATGGCGTGCTCAAGCCGTCCTTCGAACAACCCAGCCGCGCCGACACGGTGCGTGATCGGGTCAAGCACGTTGGGCTGGGCGATATCATCGTGCCGCGCACGTTCGACCGGGCCTGTTACGTCAATGCCCACAGCGAACGCTACGTGTCCTTCCTGGAAACCGCCTGGGCCGAATGGACGGCGATTGGCCGTGCCCATGACGCCTTGCCGCTGGTGTGGCCGGTGCGGGACCTGGCCAATGAGCAGGTGCCGGAATTCATCGACGGCAAGCTCGGGTTTTTCGCGATGGATGCCGGTTCACCGATCACCAGCACCACCTGGGAAGCGGTGAAGACCAGCGCCGATATCGCGCTCACCGGCCTTGCGTTGATTGATGAAGGCCACAACAGCGCCTTCGCCCTGTGCCGGCCACCGGGCCACCATGCGGCGCGGGAATACATGGGCGGTTATTGCTACCTGAATAACGCAGCCATTGCCGCGCAACAGGCGATCACCCAAGGCGCCAAACGGGTCGCGGTGCTGGACGTGGATTTCCATCACGGCAACGGCACGCAGAACATTTTCTACGACCGCAGCGACGTGATGTTCGTCTCGCTGCATGGCGATCCGTCCGTGTCGTATCCCTACTATTCGGGCTTCAGTGCCGAGCGCGGTGCCGGGGCGGGCGAGGGGTTCAACCTGAACTACCCGCTGGCGAAAAACACCGGTTGGGCCACCTACAAAGAAGCGTTGCTCGACGCCTGCAATCAACTCAGAACGTTCTCGCCGCAAGTGCTGGTGATTTCCCTCGGCGTCGACACCTTCAAGGACGACCCCATCAGCCATTTCCTGCTGGAAAGCCGCGACTTCCTCGGCATCGGCGAGATCATCGCCAGCGTCGGCGTACCCACGCTGTTTGTGATGGAAGGCGGCTACATGGTCGATGAAATCGGCATCAACGCGGTCAACGTGCTGCACGGTTTCGAGAACAAACACGCCTGATCCCGATGCCATTCCAACAATAAACAACGCCTGACTTTTTTCTGCCAAAACTCAAAAACATAACAAGAGGTTTTGTGATGAAAACAACCGTGCCCGGGCTGATTGAAAAGCCCGCTTTGCAACGCACCCTCAACAACCGCCATATCCAACTGATGGCCATGGGCGGTGCGATCGGCACCGGCCTGTTCATGGGCTCGGGCAAGATCATCGCGCTGTCCGGCACCTCGATCATCCTGATCTACATGATCATCGGGCTGTTTGTGTATTTCGTGATGCGCGCCATGGGTGAGCTGCTGCTGTCCAACCTGAACTTCAAGAGCTTCGCCGACTTTGCCGGTGCCTACCTGGGGCCGCGTGCGGCGTTTTTTCTTGGCTGGTCGTACTGGCTGAGCTGGAGCGTGGCGGTGGTGGGGGATGCGGTGGTGGTCGGGGGCTTTTTCCAGTACTGGTTCCCGCACGTGCCGGCCTGGATACCGGCGATTGCAATGCTGCTGACCCTGTTTGCCTTGAATGTGCTGACGGTGCGGCTGTTCGGCGAGGTGGAGTTCTGGTTTGCGATCATCAAGATCATCGCCGTGGTGACCCTGATCAGTGTGAGCGTGGTGTTGATTGCCAGCTCGTTTGTGTCGCCCACCGGCGTCACGGCTTCCCTGAATCATTTGCTGGATAAGCAGGCGGCGCTTCCCAATGGCGTGTTCGGCTTCTTTGCCGGGTTCCAGATGGCGATCTTCTCGTTTGCCGGTACCGAGTTGATCGGCACGGCGGCGGCCGAAACCCGTTCGCCGGAGAAGACACTGCCCAAGGCAATCAACTCGATTCCGCTGCGGATCATCCTATTCTACGTGCTGGCCTTGGCCTGCATCATTGCGGTGACATCCTGGGAGCAGGTGTCCCCCAGCAAGAGCCCCTTTGTCGAGCTGTTCCTGGTAGCCGGCTTTCCCGCCGCCGCCGGGATTGTGAATTTCGTGGTGCTGACCTCAGCGGCTTCTTCAGCCAACAGCGGGGTGTTTTCGGCGAGTCGCATGTTGTTCGGCCTGGCGGACCTGGGAGACGCACCCGGGATATTCCGACGACTGTCGAAAAACAGCGTGCCGTTTATCAGCCTGGCGTTTACCACTTTCCTGATGCTGCTGGGCTTGTTGCTGCTGTTTATAGTCCCGGAAGTGATGACGGCCTTTACCATCGTCTCCACCGTTTCGGCGATCCTGGTGATCTTTACCTGGTCGACCATCCTGGCGTCCTACATCGCCTATCGGAAAAAGTGCCCGGAGCTACATGAAAAATCCCTCTACAAAATGCCCGGTGGCGTGCCGTTGGCGTGGGTTTCACTTGGCTTCATGGCGTTCGTACTTTGCCTGCTGGCACTTCGCCCAGATACCCGCCTGGCCCTTTGCGTGATGCCTGCATGGTTTATGTGGCTGGCGGTTGCCTACCATTTCTCGCATTTTCGCCACCGATTCCAGCCTGATCAGCGCACGGCGCAGTAGCGGTTGTCGTACAACCGCAGGCCATTCAACCCTCGAAAAAGGCCGGCTTGTACGGCCTTTTCATGACGGTTTTTTCATCGGTACATGACAAAAATTTCACAATCTGCGCCATCGGCCCCATGCCACAATCCGCAGCGTTTGCAGGGCCGCAACGGTATTCGCTCGAAGGACAGTAAAAAAATAATGTTCACAGGGGCGCAGTAAATGAAACTCTCTACATTAGCGTTGGCCATCACGGCGGCTGTCCTTGCACAACACGCCAGCGCGGACGGCTTTGGTCTTGGCTCACTCGGCACGGGTGACGGCCATAGCGGCTTCCTCGAAGACAGTCATTCTTCGATCAGTTCGCGCACCATGTACTACAACGCCGACGTTCACTCCGGCACGGCGAACGACCTGCGGGAAGCGGCTCAAGTACTGCGTTTCGACTATAAATCCGGTTACACCCAGGGCACCGTCGGCGTAGGTTTCGACGTGATGGCTTTCGGCGCGTTGCGTCTGGACGGTGGCGATGGCCACGCAGCGGGCAATGGCCTGTCGGGTAACGGCAACAGCTTCTTCCCGGTGAAGAACAATGGCACCGAGCCTGCTGACAGCTTCGGTCGCGCAGCCGGCAACGTTAAATTCCGTATTTCCCAGACTGAATTGCACGTGGGCGGTGGCCTGGCCCCGATCCTGCCGATCCTGGTGTCCAACGACAGCCGTGCCGCTCCGCAAACATTCGACGGCGGTATCCTGACCTCCAAGGACATTCCCAACGTCACCTTCACCGGCGGCGAGCTGAACAAGGCTGAAGGTCGTGCATCGAGCAACTCCACGGGCTTGAGCGTGGCCGGTGCCACTCGCGACAGCGACAGCTTCCGTTTCGGTGGTGTCGACTACCAGCCGTTTGGTTCTTCTGACAACGTCATCGCTAAAAACCTGACGTTGCAGTACTACTACGCCAACCTGGAAGACTTCTACAAACAGAACTATTTCGGCCTGGTCCACGTATTGCCGTTGGGCAATGACCAGTCGTTCAAGACTGACCTGCGTTATTTCGACAGCACCAGCGACGGCAAAAACGGTTCGGCCGGCTATGCGTTCAACAACAACGGCGGCTATGCCAAGCACGCCGGTGAAGTCGACAACAAAACCTACAGTGCTGCCTTCACCTATCAGTTGGGCGGCAGCCAGTTGATGCTCGGCCATATCGGCGTGAGTGATGACGGTGGCTTCGTCTGGGTCAACCAGGGCAGCATCGCCGATCCAACCGCCCAAGGCGCGGCCGGTTCCGACTTCTACCTGTTCACCGACGCGGTGGTTGGCCAGTTCTCCCGTGCGGGCGAGCAGGTCAATTTCGGTCAGTACCTGTATGACTTCAGAACCCTGGTGCCGGGCCTGAAAGCCTCGATTGCCTACCTCAACGGCAGCGACATCAAGGCCAAGGTTGCCGGTGGCAGCGATCAGTCGGAACGCGAAACCGATTTCCGTCTTGATTACGTCGTGCAGGAAGGCCCGCTGAAAGGCTTCGGTACTACGTTCCGTACCGGCAGCTACCACGGCCATAACACCGGCACCGCCGACCAGGATCAGACTCGCCTGATCTTCAACTACACCTACGCGCTGTTTTAATCAGTCGTCGGTAACTGCTCCAGATGAAGGCCGCCCATTGGGCGGCCTTCTTTATTTGCGTGGGGTTCCAGGCAGAGCAGGGCGCTATAGTTGTTTTTACACAACGCAACGTTTAATCATGCGCGGCAATTCCTAACCTATAAGTCAAGAAAAGGACCGTTCCCATGAAAGTCAGTGCACGCAACGTATTCAAAGGCCAGGTCAGCCAGGTCCAGGACGGCGCGGTCAACGCCGAAGTGGTGTTGACCCTGCCCGGTGGCGAGCAGTTGGTGGCGGTGGTGACCATGGAAAGCATCCGCAACCTGGGCATTGCCGTAGGCAAGGAAGCGGTCGCGCTGATCAAGGCGCCGTGGGTGATGTTGATGACCGAATCCAGCGACATCCGCCTGTCGGCCCGCAACTGCCTGGAAGGCAAGGTGCTGAGCGTGAATGACGGCGCGGTGAATGCGGAAGTGGTGATCGAGTTGGCGGGTGGTTCGAAGGTGTTTTCCATCGTGACCCGCGACGCGGTGGCCGAGCTGGGGTTGAAGCCGGGCGTGAGCGCCACGGCGGTGATCAAGGCGTCCCATATCATTCTGGGCGTTCCGGCCTGATAAAACCCCACACAACGTAGCAGCTGTCGAGCCCAAGCGAGGCAGCTGCTACGGGATGCCCGGTTGCCGCGGCGTTTGTTGTTGAAAAAGGCTATTGCGCTAAGGCGCCAGCCGGGTGAACACATAATCATGGTTCTTCACCAGCGCCTGATGGCAGGCAAAGCACGTCTCATGCTGCGCCTGGTCCACCGGCTTGCCATTGATGAACCGTCCAAAGCCCCAGCCTCCGGTCGCTGCGTATTTCTTCGAGTCCTTGACCATGAACTGCACGGTGGTCGCCGCACCGGGAATCGACGCGGTCTTGAACTCCGGCGATTGCACGTGCTTCCAGGCCAGTTTCGCCAGCACGGTGCCGTCGGGGAAGGGCAGCGTGCCGTCGCGGTACGCCTTGAGCGCCACTTTATTGCCCAGCACCACCCGCAGTTCATTCAGCGGGTCGGCTTCCTGTGCCGGCGCGATCAGCTCCCATTGGCGGTAGCCGTCGGGAATGGTCACGCCGTAGATCGGCGAAGGCTCGCTGGTAGCCGGGCCGCCAAAGACGAACCCGGTAGCGGTGGCCACCACGGCAGCTGTTGCAGAGACGAGTGCAGCAAGATGCAGGCGCTTCATCACAGGTGGTCCGCATCGATCACAGCCTTGGCAAAGGCTTGCGGTGCTTCCTGCGGCAGGTTGTGGCCGATGCCGCCGCTGATCAGGCGGTATTCGTACTTGCCGGTAAAGCGTTTGGCATAGTCCTCTGCGGCCGGGTGCGGCGCGCCGTTGGCGTCGCCTTCCATGGTGATGGTGGGCACGTTGATGGACGGGGCGGTGGCGAGTTTCTGCTCCAGCGCAGCGTATTTTTTCTCGCCCTGCACCAGCCCCAGGCGCCAGCGGTAGTTGAAGATCGATACGGCGACGTGGTCGGGGTTGTCCAGGCCTTTGGCGCTGCGGTCGAAGGTGGCGTCGTCGAATGCCCATTTTGGCGAGGCGATCTGCCAGATCAACTTGGCAAAGTCGTGGGTGTTTTTCGCATAGCCGGCGGCGCCGCGATCGGTGGCGAAGTAGAACTGGTACCACCATTGCAACTCGGCCTTGGGCGGCAATGGGTTCTTGCCCGCGGCCTGGTTGCCGATCAGGTAGCCGCTGACCGATACCAGCGCCTTGACCCGCTCAGGCCACAACGCCGAGACGATGTCGGCGGTGCGCGCCCCCCAGTCATAGCCGCCGAGCACGGCCTGCTTGATCTTCAGCGCGTCCATGAAGTCGATCAGGTCGACGGCGAGGGCGGCCGGCTGGCCGTTGCGCAGGGTCTTTGCCGACAGGAAATGGGTATCGCCATAGCCTCGGGCGTAAGGCACCAGCACCCGGTAGCCCTGGGCAGCCAGCAGCGGCGCTACCTCGGAGTAGCTGTCAATGTCGTAGGGCCAGCCATGCAACAGGATCACCACCGGGCCATCGGCCGGGCCGACTTCGGCGTAGGCCACATCCAGCAAGCCGGCTTTCACATGCTTCAACGGGCCGAGCGCGCTGTGGGCAGTTGCGCTGGCAGCCGCCGGTGCTTGCGCGTCCTGTGCACTGGCGACGCCGAGGGCACCGAACTGCAACAGCGCAAAGGCCAGCAGCGACGCGCCCATCAGGCGGCGGGGTGGGGTGTTCAACTGTGTGTGCATGGTGAGTCTCCGGCGGCGGGTGGTGTGCCTGGCTCACAGTTGAACGTAGTTGTGTATCCCGTCTGTTTCGAGAAAGCGGTTGGGTTAAAGGTTTTGTATCGCAGGGGTGTTTGGACACACTGCGATACAAAGGTCAGAGGGCCCGCCGGGCCACATACACCAGGCTCGGCGCCTGACCGGGTACATCGTCCAGCTCATCGATGTACTGCATGCCGATTTTCTCCAGCACCTTGATCGACGCTGTATGCCCCGGACGCACCACGCCGTACACCTGCGGCTGGTCCAGCGCGACAAAGGCAAACTGCAACGCCGCCCTGGCAAGCTCGGTTGCAAAGCCCTGTCCCCAGGCGCTGACCGCATAGCGGTAGCCGAGGTTGATCCGCTCAACGTCGTTGTAGGGGTACAAGGTGATGCCACCAAAGCCGATCACGCAGCCCGGCGCCTCTTGTGTGGCAATCGCCCATTGGCCAAAACCATGTTCTGCCCAGTGCAGCAGCCAGCGAGCCAGGGCGGCCTCGGCTTGGCCCAGATCGGTAAAGGGGCCTGCCGGGTTGTAGCGGTTGGTCTCGGGATCGCCATAAATGGCAAATACACTGGCCACATCGTCGGCCGCTGCGGGCCTGAGAATCAGGCGTTCGGTGGTAATCGGGTGGGTATTCATGGGTGGACTCTGATCCTTGGAGCGAGCGAGAAGGTGTTCACCTATATTTATCCTGCTTTCGGCGCTCTAGCACGCTTGATTCAGTTGTTAGGGCTACTGGCAGGATGCCACAATGGCACTTTGTCGCGGCAGTAAGATCAGGCGGACCAAATGAATGGCCTTGGGCGTGGGCAGGACCAGGATTGCTTCATCGAGGAGCAGGTACGAACAGATCGATTGCACCAGCTGTTTCGCCAGTCATTCTCTGCAGTGTTCGGCAGTTATATGGCGGCCGCCATGCTGTGCTGGCTGTGCTGGGAACGTTTTGATCACCGGGTAATGCTGGTCTGGCTGGTGGTATTGGCCGGGACGTCGTTGCTGCGGGTGTGGATGTTCATGGACTGGTTTCGCTGCCCCAACAGTGAACGCACCCCCGCGCGCTGGGAGCGGCGCTATTGGGTAACGTTGATGTTGTCGGCCGGGGTCTGGGGCATCGGCGCATTCGTCCTGATGCCCACCGACGACCGCCTGTCCCAGGCCCTGGTGATGTTGTTCACCGTGGGCATGTCGGTCAGCGCAGTCTCGTGTTATTCGGCCTATCGCTACATGACCCTGGTCTCCATGGGCCTGGTACTGCTGCCGTGCACCCTGTGGCTGCTGTTTCAACCGTCGTCGATGCAAGTCGGCATGGCCCTGGCGGTGCTGGTGTTCTCTTCGTTTGTCGGTGGCGCCACGCGCAAGCTGTCGGATGCCCTGGAAAAAGCCTTTCGCCTGACCCGGCAAATGGAGCGTGCCCACAACATCTCCACCCGCGCCGCACAAACCGACGAACTCACCGGCCTGATGAACCGCCGGGCGTTTTTCGAGCACGCGCAGTTGCTCTACGAACAGTGCCGGCATAACCAGCAGCCGTTGTGCGCGCTGATGATGGACATGGACCACTTCAAGGCCATCAATGACACCTACGGGCACCAGGCCGGGGACCAGGTGCTGCGTCAGATCGGCGGGGTGATCAGCGCGTCGTTTCGCCAGGCCGATGTGTATGGGCGGCTGGGGGGCGAGGAGTTTGCGGTGCTGCTGCCGGATACGTCGCTGGAGACCGGGCGGGACATCGCCGAGCAGTTGATCAAGGCCATCGCCGGGCTGACCAGCGAGCCGGTCCAGGGGTTGACCGCCAGCCTCGGCGTGGCCTGGGCCCGCGCGGTGGACCAGGACCTGCACGGCCTGATGAACACCGCAGACAAGGCGCTGTACCGCGCCAAGGCCCTCGGGCGTAACCAGGTGGCCGTCGCGGAATAGGCCTCAGCCCTTGAGCAGCGCCTTGGCCAGCACCTGTGAGACCTGGTCGGCCGAGTAGGGCTTGGGCAGGAACACCAGGCCTTCATAGCCGCTTTCCGCCAGCTCCTCGCTGTAGCCCGAGGTCAGTACCACCGGCAGGCCGGGCCGGCGCCGTCGCATTTCCCTGGCCAGGGCCACCCCGGTGATGCCGGGCATCACCACATCTGAAAACACTGCATCGAACCCCAACGCGTCTGCGCCGGCCAGTTCCAGCGCCTGTTCGGCATTGGTTGCCCAGGTGGTCCGGTAGCCGAGGTCCTGGAGGATCTGATTGGCAAAGCGGCCCACTTCCAGGTTGTCTTCCACCACCAGGATATGGCGCTGGGCGCATTCGGTGATCAACCCGCAGGTGTCCGGGGTGTCTCGTTGGAAGCTCTCTTCAGGTACCACTTGCGGCAAGTACAGGGTAAACACCGTGCCCTGGCCGACCTGGCTGGCCACATCGACGTTGCCGCCCGATTGCTTGGCGAAGCCGAACACCTGGGACAGTCCCAGGCCGGTGCCCTTGCCGACTTCCTTGGTGGTGAAGAAGGGTTCGAAGATGCGCTCGAACGTCTCCCCGGGAATCCCGCTGCCGGTGTCGGTGAGTGAAATGGCGATGAACGCCTGGCGTGAACCGGCGTCACCACGGATGCTCGGCAGTGCTTGATCGGCGTCCAGTCGCAGGGTCAGGCTGCCCTGGCCGTTCATCGCGTCCCGGGCGTTGAGGGCGATGTTGATCAGGGCGGTTTCAAACTGGCTGGAGTCGGCGCGGATGTAGCATGGCTGCCCGGGCAGTTCGACGTGCACATGAATCCGCGCGCCAGTCACCGTCTCGAGCATCTCGCCGATGTTTTTCACCCGCAGGCCTGCATCGAACACTTCCGGGTTCAGCGGCTGGCGCCGGGCAAATGCGAGCAACTGGCTGGTCAATTTGCCGGCCCGGTCCACGGTGTCGGTGACCGCGCTCATGTAGCGCTGGCGACGCTCTTCGGACAGGCTCGGCATCCGCAGGAAGTCGACGGATGAGCGAATGATGGTCAGCAGGTTGTTGAAGTCGTGGGCCACGCCACCGGTCAACTGGCCGATGGCTTCAAGCTTTTGCGATTGACGCAAGGCGGCTTCGGTCTGGGTCAGCAGGGTGGTCCTTTCGGTGACGCGCTGCTCCAGGCTTGCATTCAGCTCGGCCAGGCGCTGGGACAAAACCACGGTGGCGGTGGTTTCGGTCACGGTGTCGAGCATGCCGACCACCTTGCCCTGTACGTCGCGGATCGGGCTGTAGCAGAAGGTGAAGTACGCCTGCTCCGGCGCGCCGCCGCGTTCGATCGTCAGCGGGAAGTTTTCGATAAAGGTGGCTTCACCTGCGAAGGCGGCATCCGCGATCGGACTGATCTGGGGCCAGGCTTCCTGCCAGATCTCGTTGAATGGCCGCCCGAGGGCATCAGGCTTGTCGCCGAGAATCGGGATAAACCCGTCGTTGTAAAGCGTGATCAGCGCAGGCCCCCAGACGATCGCCTGGGGGAAACTGGAGGCAAGGCACAGGGCGACGGTGGTCTTCAGTACGTCCGGCCAGTGTTCCAAAGGCCCCAATGGCGTATTGGCCCAGTCGTGATGCCGGACCCGTTCGGCCATTTCGCCGCCGCCTTGCAGCCAGTTTGTCATTCGGTGAACGCCTTCTTGCCACGGTTCGCTGAGGTAGGGATGCCAAGCTACAGACATCCCGGGACTCAGCCAGTTCAGCGGGATTATCCACTAGATGGCACTTTAGTGTCTCGGCCGGATAATGCTTTGCTGAGCTCCCTTCAGGCCACCGTAATCGTTACCGCGATATTGCCGCGGGTGGCCTTGGAATACGGGCACGTCTGGTGGGCACGGTCCACCAGTGCCTGGGCGGCCGAGTGTTCGATACCCGGCAGGCTGACCCGCAGGCGCGCCTGCAGGTAATAGCCATCTTCCGGGCTGTTCACCAGGTCCACTTCGGCACTCACTGCCGTGTCGGCGGGCAGGCGGATGTGAAGGGTTTGTGCGGCTTTGCCCATTGCGCCGATAAAGCAGGCGGACCAGCCGGCACCAAACAGTTGCTCGGGGTTGGTGCCGGGAGCCTTGGAGCCGGGCGGCGACAGCTTGATGTCCAGGTGCAGGTCATCGCTGTGGGACGCGCCTTCACGCCCGCCGGTGGTGTGGGTTCTGCCGGTGTAGAGCACGGTGCTGTTCTGGGACATGACGGTTTCCTCGCAAGTGGCCCGGGGTGGGCCGGTGTGCACAGGAAACCGCGCCGGCGTATCCGCAATGTGTCATCGCCGGGGGCCTGCACCTCGCAGTGTGTCGCCTCGCCGGGAAGATACGTTGGGATACAAACCGTTATTGCTGCTGCACGCCAAACAACCCGGTCCAGTAGATGCCGGCATCACTTTTCGGGTCCATGGCGTAGGCGGCGCCCATTTCGCGGAACTGCGGGTTCATCAGGTTGGCACAGTGCCCGGGGCTGGCCAGCCAGCCGTCGACCACCTTGCGTGGGGTGTCCATGCCGGCGGCGATGTTCTCGCCGATCTGCTGGCCGATGTAGCCTGCCAGTTCAGCCCGGTCACCCGGGGTGCGGCCATCGTGGTCCAGGTGATCGAAGAAGTTGCCGTTGGCCATGTTGCGCGCGTGGCCGGCGGCGGCGTTGGCGAGTGCTTCGTTCCAGCTCAGGGGTGTGGTGGCGGCAAAGGCCTGGGCGCCACATTGGCGTGGTTGCTGGCGGGCGGTGTTGATCAGGTCGAGCACCTTCTTGCCTTCGGTCTGGGTCTCGCCCAGGCCGCTGGTCAGCAGCGGGCGGGCCAGCACGATGCGCCAGTCCTGGCCGCTGTTGCTCACGCCGATATCAATGAACTGCGGGTCGAGCACCACCCGGCAAAAACTTTCGCGCACGGCTTTCATCGCGGCTTCGGCGTTCCTGGGCCCGGACAGGCTGATGGCCTGGACGTTGACCATCGGGTACGCCGCCCTCGCCAGCGCCTGCTGCAAGTCGCCGACACTGTTGACCGGCAACACCAGCCGCGTGTCGCTGGCCAGCGGTGGCAATTCCTGGGAACCCTGGTTGCCGCAGCGCTGGACCTGGCTGCGGTATTGATTGATCGAGTCGACCAACAGGCTTTCTTCACCCGCCTGCGCCTGGGCGGTAAACACCAGACTGGCGGCCAGCGTCGTAAGACCCATCATCAATGACAGAACGCGCATGGACGTTTCCCTTGAGCTTGAAAGTGCCCATGATGCGCGATGAAGGGGCATCCATGCACCCGTTGGTCCGAACTTTTTGCCTCAGTTCTTGAATGCCGAGTGTTTACGGCCCTGATCGCACAAGGCGAACACCACCACCAGCAGGGACGAGATCGCGAGGATTATCACAACGCCATCAGTGGAGTGAGTGGCCGACGCCGCCACCATCGACAACGCCCCTAATGGCGCCAGGCCACCTGCGATCGCGGTGCCGATTTCCCGCCCGGTGCCAAAGCCCGAGGAGCGGGTCTGGGTCGGGAACTGGCGGCTCAGGAACGAACCCTGCGGCGCAAACATCATCGGCGCGAGGATGCCGGTGCCCACGCCAATGGCGACGTAGATCATCAGGCTTTCACCGGTATTGAGCAGCGCAAGGAACGGGTAGGCAAACAGCAGCGACAGCAGGCCGCCGAGCATCAGCACGGTCTTGCTGCTCCACTTGTCGCACAACCAGCCGAAGCATGGCACGGCGACGATGGCGATCAGGCTGGCAATGGTCACCGACAGCGACGTGACGTGCACATCGACACCCTTGAACTGGGTGAGGTAAGCCAGGGAAAAGGTCTTGAAGATGTAGCTCAACGCGTTGTAGCCAATCGCCACGAAGAACACCACGGCCAGGCCCTTGAGGTCGTTCTTGAACAGCGCCTTGAGCGGCGACGCCTTGGCCTTTGCGGTTTCCTTGCTCAGTTCCTTGAATTCCGGGGTTTCCGGGATGCTGTTGCGCACCCACAGGCCCACACCCACCAGCGCGATGCTGCAAATGAACGGAATCCGCCAGCCGCCGGCCAGCAGGAATTCATTGCCGTTGATGGTCAGCAGGTACACGGTCAGCGAAGACAGCAGCAAGCCCAGGTTCAGCCCGAGCGCCGGCCATGCACCCTGGCTGCCGCGCTTGCCTTCTGAGGCGTGCTCGTAGGAGGTAACCGCCGCGCCGGACAGTTCGGCACCGGCCCCCAGGCCCTGGATGATGCGGATAAACACCAGCACGATCGGCGCCCAGATGCCGATGGAGGCGTAGCTGGGGATCAGCCCGATCAACGTGGTGCACACGCCCATCATGCAGAAGGTCAGCACCAGCACTTGTTTACGCCCGAACTTGTCGCCCAGGTAGCCAAACAGAATGCCGCCGAACGGGCGCGCGATGAAGCCGATGGCAAAGGTGGAAAACGCCATCAGCGTAGCGGCTTTCGGGTCGCTGTTATCGAAGAAAATCTTCGAGAACACAATCGCCGCCATGGTGGCGTACAGGTAAAAGTCATACCACTCCAGCATCGAACCGAAGATCGTCGCGGCCGCGACTTTGCGCAGGCGTTTCCTGGTTTGCTCGGGGGTTTCAACGTCCGGGGTGCGGGCTGTAGCCGTCATTCTGTACTTCCTTATGAGTCATTATATTTATTGTCAAAGTGAGGCGTGGTGCGGTGCGTCAGTGGGGCTTGAACATGCGGTCGGCGATCATCGAGCCGATGGGAATCGCGGAGGTGGCAGCGGGTGAGGGTGCATTGCACACGTGGAGCATTCGCGGGGTCTGGGCGAACAGGAAGTCGTGCACCAGGGTGCCGTCGCGCATCACGGCCTGGGCGCGGATGCCGGCTTCATAAGGCAGCAGGTCTTCGATGTTGAGCGATGGGCAGTACTTGCGGCACTGCTCCAGGTAGCCGGACTTGAACAGCGAGTTCTTCATCTCGACGCTGCCCGAACCGAGGTTCTGCCAGATGGTTTTCCAGAAGCCCGGGAAGCTCGCGTACTGCGCCACGTCGCGCCAGTTCACCGAGAATTTGCGGTAGTTCTCGCGACCCAGGCCGAGTACGGCATTCGGGCCAACGGTGACGCTGCCGTCGATCATGCGGGTCAGGTGCACGCCGAGGAAGGGCAGCTCCGGGTCGGGAATCGGGTAGATCAGGTGGTTGACGATGGTGTTCTTCGATTCCGGCAAGCGGAAGTATTCGCCACGGAACGGGATGATCTGGTGGTCGATCTTGACGCCGGCCATCACGGCCAGGCGGTCCGATTGCAAACCTGCACACACCACCAGATGCCTGGCCTGCCAGCTTTCGCCCCGGGTGCTGACGGTGACTTTGTCGGTGTCCTCGACGATCGCAGTGACGGTGCGTTCCAGGCAGATTTCCCCGCCGGCGCGACGAATCACCCGGGCCATGGTTTCGCAGACTTCGCGGTAATCGACAATGCCGGTGGCGTCGAGAAACAGCCCGCCCAGCCCGACGATGTTCGGTTCGCGCTGGCGCAACTGGTCGGCGTCCAGGCGTTCGACTTTCATGCCGTTGAGCTGCGAGCGGGCGTACAGCGCTTCCATCCGTTGTACTTCCAGATCAGTCGAAGCCACCAGCAACTTGCCGCACACCTCGAACTTGATCCCGTGCTCGGTGCAGAACTGCTTGGTGGCTTCGGCGCCGCGCTTGCACAAGTCGGCCTTGAGGCTGCCCGGCGCGTAGTAGATGCCGGCATGGATCACGCCGCTGTTATGGCCGGTCTGGTGTTTGGCCAACAGGCTTTCCTTCTCCAGGATCACCAGCGAGGCGTTGGGCTGGCGCTTGAGCAACTCCATCGCGGTGGCCAAACCGACGATGCCGCCGCCGATGATGCAAAAGTCATAAATCATTGTTTTGGGTACCTACGCATTTCAGTCTGCTTATCAGGTTGTCAGACTAATGGTTTTGTTAAAAAAACAGCGCGCCATCGGCACGCTTTAAACGGGTTCGGATCGGTCAATTGATAGCGGGCAGTTCCAGATGCAGGCGCCTTGCTGCGGCGCGCAAGTGAGCCTCGGCACAGGCGGCAGCGCCTTGGGCATCACCGTCGACGATGGCCTGGTAGAGCGCGGTGTGTTCCTGGGTGGCATCGGCCGAGCCGCTGACAAAGCGGGTGGCGGAGTTTTCCCAGGCGGTCTTGCGGGCGCTGGCCAGTTGGCTTCTGAGGAAGTCATGGAAGGCCACGAAATAGTCGTTCTTGCTGGCCTCGGCGATGGCGCGATGGAATTCCACATCGGCCAGGGCGGCGGCGTCGAAGTCGGCGCGCTTGTCGTGCATTTCCTGCAGGGCGGTCTTCATGCGCTGCAGGTCGGCGGCGTCGCGGCGTTGGGCGGCAATCGAGGCGGCCTGGGTTTCGATCCACAGGCGCACTTCGAACATTTGCGCCAGGTCCGGGCGGCGACCGTTTTTTTCCGGGAAGCGGAACACGGTGCCGGCCGGGGTTTGCGAGATAAATGAGCCCAGGCCACGCCGCGCAGTCAGTACGCCATCGGCCTTGAGCTGGGCAATCGCTTCGCGCACCACCGAACGGCTGACATTGAGTTGTTCAGCCAGTTGCTGTTCGGTGGGCAGGCGCGCTTCGGGCGCCAGTTGGCCGGAATCGATTTCTGCACGAATGGCGCTGACAACGCGCATAACGAGCGAATCAGGGCGCTGGAGCTCAAGCATGGGAAAACCTTGTTAATCAGGTTGTCAGACAATAGTCGTTACGATTTTACCTTGTCAAGACAGGTGTTACGCGGAACCGGGCGCGTAGGGCCAGGAAAAGACCTACACCAATCAGTGCCAATGCCACGCCGAACGTGGCTTGCATCCCACTTCCCACATCGCCGGGAGTGGCTATGGCGAGGTCACCTGAAACCTGCGAAAACACTGCGCCCAAGGCCGAAGCCCCGGCGATCAGGCCCAGATTGCGCGACAGATTAAGCAAGCCGGCGATCACGCCACGGCGGTCTGCCAGTACGTCGCTCATCACGGCGGTGTTGTTGGCGGCTTGAAACTGGGCGTAGCCGAGGGTGAGGATGATCAGCGGGGCGATGTACCCGGCAACCCCAAGGTTCAGCGGCGCCAGGGAGAGCAGCAGGCAGCCCGCCAGCATCGCCAGCAGCCCGGCGATGGTCATCGGGCCGCTGCCGAAACGGTCGGTCAAACGTCCCGCAGGGATGCCCATCAATGCCGAAACGCAGGGCCCGACTGCCATTGTCAGGCCCATCCAGGCGGGGTTGAGGCCTGCACCGTGGGTCAGGTAGAAGGGCCCGACCACCAAGGTCGCCATCATCACCGCCGATACCAGGGCGCTCATGGCCAGGCCAGCGCTTAGCGTTGAATCCCGTAAAGTCGACAAGAAACTGAACCCGGATTGCGCGGGCTGTAGCCCATGGCGGTCGACGCGCAGATAGCGCCGGGCGAGGGCAAATGTCAGCAAACCCAGCGGCACGGTGATGAAAAACAGCGCGCGCCAGCCAAACCCCGCGATCAACACCCCGCCAAGGCTTGGCCCCAGCGCGGTACCCATGGCCGACATCGTGCCCAGCAACCCCATGGCGCGGCCGGTGCGTTCCTTGGTCACGGTGCCGCCCACCAGCGCCATGGTCATCGCCATCATGATCGCCGCGCCCAGGCCTTGCAGGGCGCGGGCCGCAATCAACAGCCCGAGGGACGGAGCCATGCCGCACAGGGCCGAGGCAACGGTGAAAAGCAACAACCCGGCCAAGAGCAGGCGGCTGCGGCCCATCAGGTCGCCCAGTCGCCCGACGCTGACGATCACCGCGGTAATCGCCAGCAAGTAGGCGAGCACCACCCACTGCGCCGCCTGGAACGATGCATCAAACGCCTGCACCAGGCTCGGCAGGCCGACGTTGGCGATGCTGGTGCCCAAGGACGCCAGCAACATGGACAGTGACAGGGCGACGAGAGCGCCACGGGGTGCAGGTGATTTCATCAAGAGGCTCCTGGGTTTGACCGCTGTCAGAAATCTACGCCGTCACCTAACATGGCGGAAGGCGCAGCATTTGCACTTTATACGTGCGCCAAACGCCCTATGAGGTTTGCCGTGTCGACACCTGATTTCAATCTGCTGGTCACCCTGGATGTGTTGCTCGCCGAAGGCAGCGTCGCCCGTGCCGCTCAACGCTTGCGCCTGAGCCCGTCGGCGATGAGCCGGGCGCTGGCGCGACTTCGGGAAACCACCGGCGATCCGTTATTGGTCCGTGCCGGCCGCGGCCTGGTACCCACGCCGCGCGCTTTGGCGTTGCGCGAACAGGTCAGCCAGTTGGTGCAGGACGCCGAAGCGGTGTTGCGACCCGCTGCGACGCTGGATGTGAGCCAACTGGTACGCACCTTCACCTTGCGCACCAGCGACGGATTTGTTGAAAACTTCGGCCCGGCGCTGTTGACGCGGATCGCCCGGGAAGCGCCTGGCGTGCGGTTGCGCTTCGTGCACAAGCCGGACAAAGGCAGTACGCCGCTGCGCGATGGCAGTGTCGACCTGGAAACCGGCGTGGTCGACAGCAGCGCCAGCCCCGAGGTGCTGACCCAGGCGCTGTTCCGCGACCGGTTTATCGGCGTGGTGCGCAAGGGCCATCCGCTCAGCCAGGGCGAAGTCACGCCGCAGCGCTTCGCCGAAGGCCAGCACATCTACGTGTCCCGGCGTGGCCGTGATCAAGGCCAGATCCATCAAGCCCTTGAAGCGCTCGGGCTGACCCGGGACGTGGTGACCATCGTCGCCGGCTTCTCGACCGCCATGGCCCTGGCCCGCAGCACCGACCTGATCGCCAGCGTGCCGGAGCGGCATACCGCCAACCTGCACAGCGACCTCTACCGCTTTGCGCTGCCGTTCGTGTTCCCGGACTTCACCGTATCGATGCTCTGGCACCCGCGCCTGGACGCCGACCTGGCCCATCGCTGGCTGCGCGGTTGCCTGCGGGAGGTATGTGCGCAATGAGCCGAGCAGCCCCCTTGTGGCGAGGGAGCTTGCTCCCGCTGGGCTGCGAAGCAGCCCCAAAACCTGCATCCTGTTTCCCGCGAAAAGAACGCGGCGCGCTTAATGGGGCTGCTACGCAGCCCAGCGGGAGCAAGCTCCCTCGCCACAATGGGGGCTTGCGGGTCCACGGCGGCCCTTCAGCAGGTACAATCCGCCGGGCCTTAAAATGAAACACCAGGAATTCAAATGTTCAGCCTTACCCATTACGAAACCCCATGCCCCGAGCCGATCAATGCGCAGATCCTGCAGATGGTGGTCGACTACCTGACGGACATCAGCATGGTCGCCATCCCGCCAAGCAACCTGCTGTACAACGTCTACCAGTACGCCATCGGCTACGAGGTGCACCTGTATCTGGAAGCGCTGGACGGGTCCAAGGGCATTGCGGTGGAATTGATCATCGCGCTGGACGCGCAGGAGCAGGTGATCGGCTTCCTGCTGTACCTGCCGGTGAAGGACGATCCCGAGGCGTGCGGCGTGGCTTACATGGCGGTGCACGCCAGCCATCGGCGCAAAGGCGTGGCGCGGGCGATGATGCAGGACATGCTCGCTCGCTACCCCCATGCCGAACTGACCTGCGCAGTGGAGAAGGTCCCGGCGTTCGAGTCCATGGGCTTTCAACTGCGCGGTGTGCGCGGTACCCAGGTGTTGATGAACACCCGCGACTACAGCACTGACGGCTTGATGGGGTTGCTGGATGTGGCGTCGATCTACAGCTCGCTGGAGGTGCGGCAGATCCACACCTACCTCCTGCAAAAGCACGGCAAGCGGGCGATGGTCGATGCCGAAAAACAGCGTGATCGTCACTTCGACCAGATGACCCACAAGGCTCGGATGTTCGTGCACGCAAGGCTGGGCTAACGCGCTCCTCGACTCACCATCGACTTGATGCTCGCAAACAGCTCCTCTTGCGCCTCCAGCGGGCTGATCTCCCCGCTGGCCGCAGCATGGGACAAGGCGTCCGCCGCGCCCAGCATTGCGCGTAAACCGGGCTGGCCAATCACACCGTCCACGGCAAAGGGGGAGAGGGCATCGCGACACTTGCCAAGGAAAATTGCGTCGTACTCACGCTTGATGGTCTCCAGTTCCGGGCTGCCGGCCAAAGCAGCAATCACCCCCGGAATTTCACGCCCTTGTAGCAACACACAATCGACGTAGCACGAGGCGATGACCCACGCGCGGTCGTCCAGGGTGGGTTCGCTGGCCTCGATTGCGGCGGCAAATACCTGGTTCTGACGGGCGTCGAAATCTTCATACAGCGCGGCCAACAGCCCCGCGCGATCGCCAAAATGGTCATACACCACCGGCTTTGTAACGCCGGCCAACTCAGCCAGATGCCCCAGGGTCAGGGCATCGGTGCCTTCTTCTCGCACCAGTTGCCAGGCCACGTCGAGCAGCTGGCGCAACCGGTCATCCCGGGACAAGCGGCGGCGAGGGGCAGGGGATTGATCGCTTGACATGCTTATATACCAAAAGTAACTTACCAACGGTAACTTAGCTCAAGCCTACTCAATTTGCCTTCTCATCGCTACCCCGACGGAGTCACTGCCATGCACGCGCTGATCGTTGTTGCTCACCACGACTCACACTCCCTGACCCACAGCCTCGCCAAACAGGCGGCTGCCGGCATAACCGCCGCCGGCCACACCTTTGAAATCGCCGACCTCGCCGCTGAAGGTTTCGACCCGCGTTACAACGCCGCCGACCATAAAGTGCATCGCACCCGCGCCACGCCGCCGGCCGACGTACTGGCCGAACAGGCCCGACTCGACCGCGCCGACGCCTTGGTGCTGGTGTTCCCGATCTTCTGGTGGTCGATGCCGGCCTTGCTCAAGGGCTGGATCGACCGGGTATTCGTCAACGGTTGGGCGATCGACTACAGCCTTGAGACGAAGGTGGTGAAAAAACTCGGCCACTTGCAGGTGCACTTACTGGGCGTTGGCGGGGCGGACGAAGGGGTGTTTGAACGCCACGGCTATGCCGACGCCATGCGCACGCAAATCGACCATGGGATCTTTGATTACTGCGGTGCGAAAGTGCTGACATCCGAGCTGCTGCTGGACTCGGAAAGCGGCGCTGCCGAACAGCATCTGGAGACGGCGGCGAAGTTGGGGCGACAACTGTTCGTCACCCTGCAACCCTGCGAAACCGCCTAAACCAGGCTGCTCTGTACGAGCGCTGCCAGCTGTGCGACCGCAGCGCCTGGCGCTGGATGGCTGCAATGCAATTCATAGCCAAGGGACGGCACCGGCGGCAGACCGTCGAGTACACGCAGGTGCGCAGGCAAACCGATACGGGTGCGCAAGGTCACACCCAACCCGGCATCGACCGCCGCCCAGATCCCACCCACGCTGGGGCTGGTCAAGGCAATGCGCCAGGCAATGCCGGCGCGGTCCAGGGCTTCGGTGGCGGCGCTGCGCAATACGCAGGGTGCCTCGAACATCACCAGCGGCAGCGGCGCGTCCTCGGCGCGCGGTAGTTGGGGTTTGTCCCGGGGCCCGATCCAGTGCATGGGTGTTTGCCCCAGGCGGGTGCGGCAGGACGATGTCTGACCGGTTTCCCAGGTCAGCGCCAGGTCCAGGCTCGCGCTGTCGATCAGGGTCAACAGCTCGGCATTGCGGCCTATCCGCACTTCAAGGCTGATCATCGGATAAAGCCTGGCGAAGCGCCGCAGGATGTCACTGAGCACATGCTCGCCGAAATCCTCCTGCAAACCGAGGCGCAAAGTGCCTGCGGTTTGGGTTTCGTTAAGGCTGCTGAAGACAGTGTCATTGAGGTCCAGCAACCGCCTGGCGTGGCCGAGCAGCGCTTCACCCACCGGCGTCAGCACCAGCCCGCGCCCGGATTTGCTCAGCACCGGCGTGCCGACCTGTTCTTCGAGTTTCTTTAATTGCGCGCTGACGGCTGAGGTCGAACGGCCCAGGCGATCCGCCGCCTTGGCAAAGCTGTTCAGCTCGACGCCGGTGACGAAGGTGCGCAGTACATCAAGGTCGAAGGTGGGGCGGCGCATTGAATGGTCCATTAAAACGGGATGGTGGATGCTATTAAATCTGATATTCGGAATGATCCTGGCTTGCTAGTTTTTGCCCGTCAACTGAATTGTCGGAGCGAGCGTCCATGAGCAACAAATTTACCGAGCTGACCCGCGACGTGCTGTTCGCCGATATCTGGGAGCGCGAGGGCCTGTCGCCCAGGGAGCGCAGCCTGATCACCGTGGCGGCATTGGTGGCGATGTACCGTCTGGAGCAACTACCGTTTCACTTGCAGCGGGCGGTTGGCAATGGCTTGAGCGTCGAGGAACTGGGTGAAGTCATCACTCACCTGGCGTTTTACTCCGGCTGGCCGACAGCGGCGTCGGCGCTGAACCTGTTGGCAGCCATCCATCCTGCGGAGTAACCACCATGCCTTACGCCCGAATCTCCTTGCACCGCGGGAAATCCCCTGAGTATCTGCAAACGCTTTCACAGGAATTGCATGACGCCCTGGTTGAGAGCTTCAAGATTCCTGACGCGGATCGCTTCCACGTGATCCACCAGCACGAAATTGGCGAGATGATCATCGACCCCAACTATTTGGGCGGCCCGCGCAGCCACGACTATGTACTCATCGCGATCACGGGCGGTAAACCTCGTGATACCGAGACCAAACGGCGGTTTTACCAGGTGTTGGTGGAGCGGCTGGAGGCTACGATTGGGCTGAGCCCTGAGGATGTGATGGTGGTGATTACGACGACGGCGGCAGATGAGTGGTCGTTTGCGGGGGGAAGAGGGAATTAGAGGTGTGGGCGCGCCGTCAAGCCGACCGAGTTTGCGCCCGTTTTAATCGTTAAATTTTAACGTTCTCGCGGATATTCCAACCGTACTTGAGCGCTCCGCCATCCTTGCCACCATCGGCTTTTTGCGGCTGGTAACTGACCTCGACTTTGGCGAAGTTCAGGCCGACTTCTTCGGTCAGCACATCGCTGGTTGTCACTGCCCCGGTTTCGTAGGACGTCACCATGACTTCCTTGAGCGTAATGACCAGGTACTCCACGGCGCTGGCACCGCCCGCTTTACGAACCACCAGCCGGGCTTCGGGATAATGTTTGCCGGTGGAACACGCCATCATCAGGTTGGGCGTGGACTTGTCCAGAGTCTTGGTAATCGACAGGTTTCTTATATTGACCTTGCCAGCACCGCCACCCGTACCAGAATGCATCGATCCTGATTGTTTCATTCCCCAGCCCCAACTACTGATCTCGATTTCATCACGGTGTGCCTGGTCGTTGGACTCACCCTTGATATCGCCCAGCTTCAAAAACATATCAGTCGCCATTGTTGCTCCTTGTCCTCACTGTCGCCGGTAGTGGCGCGGGGCGTACTTTTCCAATTGGAATGATTGCCCACAAGACGCTGAGATGTGATCGGGAAGTGCCTGTCTGGAAAAGAGGAGTTTTCCGACAATTTTTTAAGCAGATCACTCTTACTCTCTGCGTTCTTGTGCAATCCAGGAGTAAAGGAATGACTTCCAGCGTCTTGAAAGACGGTTTTCCCGCGGCCCATCGCACCACCCGCGAACGGATCGAAGGCAGTATCGACCTCGGCCGATTGTTTGCCGCGATCGATGCCGATCCGGCGATTGCGGGGGCAGGAGTGGTGTACCTCGATGATCAACTGTGGCCGGTGACGTTGCGTGAGTTTCAGCCGATTTGCAGTGTGTTGCCCAAACGGGTGGTTTTGCGTGAAGCGCCGAGGTACATGGCGCGGCTGGATTTTATACGGGAGCTGCAGCAGGAGCCGAGGGAGTCGCAGGTGGTTTTTGAGGCGCTCGGCGCAGGGTTATCCTGTGGTGCTGCCGTATTGGGTTGGCTGGTTTTCTCGGGTGGCTCAGTTGCTACACCGTTTACGGCTGGCGTAAGTACTGCTGTGGCAGGTATGGCTTTCACAGCAGCCGTGGCAAGCTCTTTTCAATGCGGCGCGGGTCTGTACAGGACTCGTAATGAGATGAAAGACCCTGCGATCAACGATGATCTAAATGAAGCTGAGTGGTATCGCTACGTAATGCCGGTACTGGATGGCGTATCGCTTCTAGGAGCTGGCACGTCCGGTTTGACGACGCTGAAACTCATGCGGGCCAGGAAGGTATCAACTGGCAGGAATTGGTTGGAGTTGTCCAAGGACCTGAGTAGGCAACAGAGAAAAGCGTTGACCAGGGAGCTGTTGACGCTTCGAGCCCCTAATATGGGCAGCGCACTACGGAAACTTCAGCAACGCATGGGGACTCTGCCAAAAAGCTACACGGCTACACAAATCAATCAAGCGACGGTCACGCAAATAAAGGATGCGATTGGCGCGTCTATGAGTATTACCGGCAGCGGTTTGTCCGGGAATATTAGAACCGTCGCTATCGGCCTATACGAAGAGTTTGAATGATGGAATTGAGGCATTCACGTCAGGCCTTTCTGGCTCGGTATGGCCCGGTTTTTATTGGTGCTTTTTTTTGCGCGCTTCTTGCGCTTGTTATGGCGAGCGCGCTTTTGGGCAGCACCTATCTACATCGGATTTCTGGTTACCGCAATTACTCGGGTCTTGATATGGGCGTAATGTCAGTGATCTTGTCGGTGGGAAATGCTCTTGTTGTGCGAGGGCGAGCGTGGGGAGTCTGGATAATGGTTGGCTGTTGTGTGCTGAGCTTTTCTGCGGTGATGTTCACTATCAGCTACACACCAGATCTTTTTACTTTCTCGACAGGGCTTTTGTTCTCGCTTCTAGGCCTCTACCTCCTGAACACTAAACGCCACCGCCAAATGCGCGCAGAACTCGTTCTACTTCGCCACGAACGCAAGCGTTACAAAGCCGGTTTTCGGCCCCCGCGTACTCAGGAGATGGCCCAGGCTCGCCTCGAATACAAAACGGCCCGCAGGCTCAAGCGAGAAAATCGCCGCAAATGGAAGGCGGCCCTCAGCCCTCGCGAAACAAGTCATGAGCATCCAGCAACCGATACGCAATCTCCGGCCGCTTCTCCATGCCCTTGCGAATCGCCGCCGGAATCGACTGCCGGGTCTTGCGACACAACCCCGGCAAGTCATCGATAACGATCTGAATCCCGCGCATCGTCTTCACTTCCGTATGACCCGGCGCGATATGCACGCGAATGCCCAGTTGCTGGTACATCAGCTGTTGCATGCGCTCAAGATCGGGCAGGCTTTGCAGGTTTTCGAGGCGTTCGAGCAGGCGTTTTTCTTCCTGGCGCGTTAGGTGCAGGATGCGTGCATCGGCGCCGAGAAGGTCGAGCAGTTGCTCACGATTGCAGTCGCAGACGCCGGGTGGGCAGGGTTGGCGAATCGTCATGCAGTCTCCCTCCCGTTACCGGCGCCGGCGGCTTACCAGGTCAGATGGACCCCAAGGCTTTCCAGCTCTTTCCAGTACTCAGGATAGGTCTTACCGACGCAGTCCGGGTCCTGAATCCTGATCCCCGAGACCTTCAAGCCCGCCAAGGCAAAGCACATCGCGATGCGGTGGTCGGCGTGGGTGTCGATCAGCGCGTTGCACGTGGTGCCCGCCAGGGCCGGATCGCTGGCCACCAGCAAATCATCACCTTCAATGGTCGCCAGGCCTGGGCGGATTTCATTCAGACCGTCATGCAGGGCCTGCACCCGGTCACATTCCTTGACCCGCAGGTTGGCCAGTTCGGTGAAGCGTACCGGCGTGTTGTTGAACGCGGCCAGTACGGCGAGGGTTGGAATGGCATCCTGCATCTGCGAGCCAATGACCACCGGCTGCATCTGCGGAAATTGCGCGATTACTGCCTGGGCCTTGGCGTCGGGCTGGGTGAAATCCTGTGGGGCGACACCGAGGTCGATGCGGCCACCGGTCAGCACTTCGGCAGCCCACAGATAGGTGGCGGCGGAAGCGTCAGGCTCGATCAGGTAGTCGTGTGCGGTGTAGCCGGTCGGGGCCACGCGCCAGGTGCTTTCATCGACGATGTCCACCTGGGCACCGAAGGCGCGCATGCAGTCCAGGGTCAGGTCGACATAGCCACGGGCGCCGATGTCCTTGCCGGTCAGCGCTACTTCAATCGGCGCTTCGCCGCACGCCGCCAGCATCAGCAGCGCCGACACATACTGGCTCGACAGGCCGCCGTCGATCTCGAAACGCTTGGCTTGCACGCGGCCAGTGCCATGGACGGTCACGGGGGGGCAACCGGTAGGGCTGTCGACCTGGATGCCATTCTGGCCGAGGGTCGCGAGCAGCGGGCCTATCGGACGCTTTTGCATGTAGGCGTCGCCATCCAGCACCACGGTGCCTTGCACGGTGGCCACGGCGGCGGTGAGAAAGCGCATCGCGGTGCCGGCGTTGCCGAGAAACAACGGCTGCCCCGGCAATTGCAGCTTGCCAATGCTGGTGACGACGAAGGTGGTGTCGTCCGGTTCATCGATCACCACGCCCATCTGCCGCAGGGCCACCGACATGTGGCGGGTGTCATCGCTTTTCAACGCGCCGCTCAGGCGGCTGGTGCCCTTGGCCAGGGCCGCCAACAGCAGGGCACGGTTGGTAATGGATTTGGAGCCGGGGGGCGCTACCTTGCCGTTCAGAGGAAAGTTGGGCGGTGTAACGGTCACGGTTTTCTGCGAACTCAAGGTACAAGGCTCCTGCTTCAAGGTGGGTGGCGTTTGGCGGACACGAATAATCGGCCAAACACGCTACCGTTGTCGAGCGGGGATCGTTCAGAGTCGCGGGTTATGGCGCCATGCGGCCATTCATGTCGCCATAGGTGAACGCCTTGAGCGCGTGCGTATCCAGTTGCCCGGTACGCAGGAAGCCTTCGGCGAGGCTGTGCATGGCGCCATACAGGAATTCGGCGATGCTCGAGCCGGCCGTGAGGCGGCGTACGCCCAAGGCTTGCAGCGTCTCGGGCGCGGGCAGGCCGGCCCAGGCCAGCACGTTGACCGGCAAGTTGGTCGCCTGGCAGAGCTGCTGGATTTCGTGCTCCAGGTGGATGCCGGCGGCAAACAGCCCGTTGGCGCCTGCGCCCTGGTACAACGCGGCGCGCTTGAGGAGTTCTTCAAGGCGCTGTGGCTCCGGGGCCAATCCTTTCAAATACACGTCGCTGCGGGCATTGATAAACAGCTTCACGCCACAGTTGTCCGCCACACGACGGGCGACTTCGATCTTGCGGGCCAGCAGTTCAGGCGTGCCGGCACCGTCCTCGATATTGACGCCGATGGCGCCCGCGTCGATTACGGCCTTGATCACCCGGCCCACGTGCTCCGGGTCGTCGGAATAACCGGCCTCGATGTCCACGCTCAGCGGCACGTCAATCACCCGGGCGATGGATTGCACGGTGCTGACCAGCAGCGGCAGCGGCAGCTGATTGCCGTCCTTGTAGCCGTGGGTCCAGGCAACGGCCGCGCTGCTGGTGGCGACGGCCTGGCTGCCCAGTTGCGCCACCAGGCGCGCGCCGCCGGCATCGGCGACGTTGGGCAGGATAAACAGTTGAGCATGGTGCAGGGCGTGGAAGGCGGTAGCGTGGGCGGTCATGGCGGGTCAGTCCTTTGAGTGGGCTTTGTTGTTGAAGGCGCCTGTCATATCAAGAATCGGCCCGGCATCGCAATCGATAACACACCACTGGTCGACATTTCCCACGTTGATGTCGATTGAGCGCCTGATGGATCGACTACAGGCAAAACAACCCGTCGAATCAGGAGAGTGATCATGTCTTACGTAGATGGCTGTGTCATCGCGGTGCCCACCGCAAACCGCGAACAATTCATCCAGCATGCCAAGGCCGCCGCCGTGGTGTTCAAGGACCATGGCGCGCTGAATATCATCGAGTGCTGGGGCGATGACGTGCCCCAGGGGCAGGTGACCTCGTTTCCCATGGCGGTCAAGCTCAAGGAGGATGAAACCGTGGTGTTTTCCTGGATCGTCTGGCCGTCGCGGCAGGTGCGTGACGCCGGGATGAGCAAGGTGATGGAAGACCCGCGCCTGAAGGCGGACGTCAATCCGATGCCGTTTGATGGGCAACGGATGATCTATGGCGGGTTTGAGATGATCCTGAACACCTGAGGCCAGGCGTTCATGGACGGCGGCTGTAGTCCGATCGCCTGTCGCAGGGTAGGACCGACGATAACTCTGGTGCAAGACCAGTGCGAAAGCTACGCAAAAACAAGGACATGACGCGATTTGTCTGACAGAACCGTCGGGTAGACAACCCGGTGAGGTGGGCTAAGTTCAAGCGCTTCCCATGAGGGGAAGTCTTCAATCAAGGAGTGACTGAAATGAACAAACCCCAGACTCAACTCAGGCATGGTCGCGTTGTGACACCCGCCAGCCGTGGCTCGGTGGCGGTAGAGCGTGGCCTGCTGGAAAACTGGCAAGTCAACGAAATGGAAGGCGGCAAGAACTTCCCGGCCCTCAACGCCGGGCCGTTTCCGGCACCTTACGAAACTGACGATCAGAGCGTCACGCCCCCCGCCGACGGGCACATCCTCAGCGGCGGCAAGACCGATGCCCGCGACTGTGTGAACTTCACCGACGAAGAAATGGGTAAGAAGCTCAACACCCCGTTTAACTGGCCGTTGTTGAATGTTGAAGCCGGCCAGGTATTCAAGGTGCAGTGGGCTTACACCGCCGCGCACGTGACCCGTGGCTATCGCTGGTTGATCACCAAGGACGGTTGGGACCCCAAGCAGCGCATCAGCCGTGCTCAACTGGAGGCCAAGCCTTTCTTCGAGGATTTCTACACCCAGGTGCCGTATTACCAGCACTCGGCAGAATTGAAGGCCAAGGTTGAACATCAAGTGACATTGCCCAAGGGCAAGAAGGGCCGGCATGTGCTGGTGTTGATGTGGATCGTGGCCAACACCGGCAATGCGTTCTATCAGGCGTTTGACGTCGATTTCAACTAGCCGCAACTGAACCTGGAGGCAAAACAAAATGTGGCGAGGGAGCTTGCTCCCGCTGGGCTGCGAAGCAGCCCTAAAAATCGGGGGCGCTTCGCACCCCAGCGGGAGCAAGCTCCCTCGCCACAGGTGTTGCGTTCAGCGCTGGGCCAACCAGTAGTCGTGCAACGCACGGGCGGCCGGTTCGATAGCGGCTACCCGTTGCTGATGGGCATTTACATCCAGGTCTGCCGGCAGTTCAAAGTTGTCCTGCTCGGCGCACCAGGAAATCTTTTCCAGTTGCCCGGCCTGTTCGGCAGGCAGCTCTGGCCAGTTGCCGATAGCGGCGCCACGGATATAACCAAAGCACCATTCTTCCGCCAGGGTCAGTGGCTGGTCCTGATGCTCGGTTTCCTCGAAACGTGCCTTGAAACCCTGGGCGTCGGTCGCCAGTTGCGTGGCAATGGCGTTCATATGGCGCACGCACAGTTCAAGGAACTGCCCGGCTTCTTCCGGGCTTTCCCAATCCGGGTTCTGCCCACCAAAGATACCGGGAAACCATTCGGCAACCTCCACCTGCGCGGGGCTTGAAACCAGGGCGGTGAAGTAACCGTCGAGCTCGGCCAGGTTCAGCACCGAGTGGTCGTCGCCGTACTTGAGCAGGGTGTCGTCGATGAACTCGAAATCGGCGGGGGCGAGGGGTTGGTCGTGCATGGGCATATCCTTTGTGCGTGGAACGCCGCTGATGGGGCGGCTTAAAGCGCGGAGGATGGCGCGTGTCGGGGTTTTAATCCAGCTTCTTCAACGCTTTTCCCACAGGACGCACAGCTTGCTCATGCACATCGAACCTGCCACCGCGAGAATGATCGGCACCAGGAAGTCATGGTCGATGCGGGTGAATTCCGCCACCAGCACGATTGCCGTCAACGGCATGCTCATGCTCGATGCCAGGAACGCCGCCGCACCGATGATCGCGAACGCCCCCAGCGGCACGCCGGGCCACAGCAGGCTCCAGGCGCCGCCGAGGATGATGGCGAGCAGGGCGCCGTTGGCCAGCGCCGGGGTCAGCAAACCGCCTTCGGCACCGGCGCGCAGGCTGCTCGCCGTGATCAGTACCTTGACCACCAGCAGCACCGCGGCAAGGCCGATGGTCAGCTCATTGTCAAAGCCCAGTTGCGCCGGGCCCTTGCCGTTGCCGAGGATCTGCGGCAGGAAAATCGCCAGGCCCCCGATGATCGTGAAGTTGATCAACGACAGTACCGGCAACCGCCAGCCACGGGCGGCGTTGCTGCGGGCCGCGCCGGTCAGCCGGTTGAATCCGTAGGCGGCCAGGCCAAACACCGGCCCGCAGGCCAGCGCCCAGGCGATCAAGCCAGGGCTGAGCACAAAGTGCGGCACCACGTATTGCGCCTCTGCGCCCAAGCCAATCCAGGCCACCGACGCGCCGATGGCCGAGGTGGCCAACGCAATCACTGCCGCCGGCCAACTGAACACACCCACCAACACTTCGAGCACAAACACCGCGCCGCCCAACGGCACGTTGTACACCGCCGCCAGCCCGGCGCCCGCACCGCAGGCGACGATCAGTCGGTGCATGTCCGGCGCCAGTCGCGCCCGCTGTGACAACCAGGTGGCGGCCAGCGCGCCGACTTCCCGTGGCGCCACTTCACGGCCCAATGGCGAGCCGAGGGCCACAGTGATGATTTGCAGCACGGCGTGGGCGAGGGTGGTCTTGGGCGGCATGATCGGTGCCTGGGCGGAGACCGCTTGCTTGATGCTAACCAACGGGCGGCCATAGCGGTAGATCAACCACCAACCCACACCGGCCACCAGGCCACAGGTGATCAGCACCAGCACCCGGCGTTCGGGCGCGGCGGCGGTGACGCCGAGCAAAAAGGTTTCATGGCTGATCAGGCTGTCGAGGCTGTAGCCGTAGGCCAGATGCTGGATGCCGTGCAGCAGCAAGGCGAGGAGCATGCCGCCCAGGCCGGCGCCGATGCCGGTGAAGATGACGACAAGTGCGAGAATCAGCAGCGAACGGGTTTTTGAGGGCATGAAGGGTCCAGGGAGCCGGGTTTCCGAGCCCGATTCTATAGCGCAATGGTGACGCCATAGCCCCGAGATGTAATGCACATGCGCGAACTGGCCTTCCACAACATTGCATTACGTTCAGATTACTTTAACGGCCCGGCCAATTGCCTGAATCGGACCTGTCGGCTTGCCGGTTTTCGACCCGCCGGGATTTTCCAGGGTCAGCTCAAACAGCTGGTTCGGCGCCAGTGGCGGGAGTTTGTCCAGGGGCACAGATAACGTCTGTCCAGGCTTGACCAATCCCAGCGACACCGGGCCTTGCCAGTCTTCGCCCTTGGTCCAGAACTGCAGCGTCTTGTCTGCCGGTACTTCCATGATGCCCAGTGGAATCAGCTGGATTTCCTGGGTATTGCTCGCCTGGATTACCCAGCCCGGGGCCTGGTTTTGCGGGGCTACCAGCACCACCACATACGCGGTCGGGTTGATGGCGGCCGTACGGGTCAACAGCAGTGTCGCCAATACCAGGCTCGCCGCGATGCCGGCGCCGGCCAGTCCGCGCCACAACGCCAGCCTGTTCCACCATGAGACCGGCGAGTCCCGGGTGGCTGAATGCCCCAGGCTGCGCTCGATGCGTCGCCATAAATACATCGAAGGCGTTGCCGGGGCGGCCTGTCCAGTCAGTGGCAGCAGGCGCTGTTCCCAGGCGTCCACTGCCGCACGCAAGTCGGCATCGGTGGCCAGGCGCTGTTCCACCTCGGTGCGTTGCTCGGTGGGCAAGGTGCCCAGCACATATTCGCTGGCCAGTTCGTCGATGCTGTTCATGCCATGCACTCACGCAATGCCGCGAGGCTGCGTTTGATCCACGCTTTCACGGTACCCAGCGGGGTGCCGAGTTTGTGCGCGATTTCGCTGTGGGAATAACCGTCTACATACGCATGCAGGATGCAGTTGCGGCGGGCCGGGTCGAGTTGTTCGAGGCAGCTGTAGATCCGCGCCGAGTGCGCCTGATAGTCGAAGGTGTCAGCGCGCTCTGCGCTTTCATGCTCTTCGCTGAGGGGCACTTCGCGTCCATTGCTGCGCACGGCATTTAGCGCCAGGTGCCGGGTCACGCTGTATACCCAGCCGCGGGCCGAGCCTCTGTGCGGGTCAAAACTGGCCGCGCCGTTCCAGACCTTGATGAAGGCGTCATGCACGATATCTTCGGCCACCGCCTTGTCACGCACGATGCGCAACGCGACCCCCAGCAGCCGGCTGCTTTCCTGTTGATACAGCCGGCGCAAGGCCGGTTGTTCGCCACGGGCGCAGGCCAGCAGGCAGGCTTGATAGTCAAAATCGGCTTCAGGCAAAGACAGGTTTCCAGGTGGAGGCCCCGGCGGTGAGCCCGGGGCGCTTTCGCAGCAGCGTAGACGAATCTGGTCAGTTGGCCGCCCAGAAGATGTAGTCGGCCTGGTACTTGACCACTTCCTGCTTGCCCTTGTTGGCCGCCGTGCATTCCGTGCCTGGCGCAACGCCGCCCTTGAGGGCCACCCGCTGGATATACGCGACGCCACTCATCGCGCCCTTGCCTTCGGCGGGGTTGGCCTTGACCAGTTGATAAGGCAGGTTGCCAGGGCTGGACGGCGCCACGGCCAACTGGGTGCCGGTGACTTTCGAACCGTCCTTGGCCTGCCAGGTGGCCGGCGGGCCGAAGTAGCTACCGACCTGCTGGCCGCTGCGGTCATTGAGCACCGCCTTGGGACCGACGAAAAACCATTCGGTCTGGCCGGCAGCATTGGCCTTGTCCCGGCATTCGTAGGTGATTTCGCCGACTCCGGTGGTTTCTATGGTCACCTTGTGGCCGTCCGGCACCTTGATGCTGTCGGGTAAACCGGTCTGGGCAAAGGCAGTCGGTGCAGTGGCGAACAGGCAGGTCACGCAGAACAGGGCTTTGGCGTTCATCGGTATCTCTCCATAAGGGCAGCAAGGCGCTGCTACCTGTACTACCCACGGCACGCGCAAACGGATGCAGCGATTAGAAAATAAATCTTCAAGGGCGCACACTGTGGGCCCCCGCACTACCAGAGGAGAGATTGACGATGACCGGTGTTCACAAGTCTGCTCAACAGGGTTTCTCTACTCAGGCCGTCACGTACGCCCAAGGCCGGCCGGACTATCCACGGCAACTTACGGGTTGGCTCACCGACGCCCTGCAGATCAATCCCCACTCCACGGTCATCGACCTGGGCGCCGGCACCGGCAAGTTCACCCGCTTGCTCAGCACCGTGGCGCCGACGTTGATCGCAGTGGAGCCGGTGGAGGCAATGGGCGCGCAGTTGCACAAACTGCTGCCCCAGGTGCGCCTGCTGTCGGGCACCGCTGAAGCCATCCCCCTGGAGGCGGCCACCGCTGATGCCCTGGTGTGTGCCCAGGCGTTCCATTGGTTTTCCACGGAAGCGGCCCTGGCGGAAATTCACCGGGTGCTCAAGCCGGACGGTCGCCTGGGGTTGATCTGGAATGTGCGGGATGAGTCGGTGGACTGGGTCGCGGCCATCACCGAAATCATCACGCCCTACGAGGGCGACACACCGCGCTTTCATACCGGGCGTTGGCGCGAGGCCTTTACCGGCGAGTATTTTTCCGCCCCCGAAATGACCTGCTTCCCCTACAGCCATGTCGGCAGCCCCCAGGAAGTGATCATGGACCGCTTCCTTTCCGTGAGCTTTATCGCCGCATTGCCACCGGCAGAAAAGGCGCAGGTCACTGAGCAGTTGCAGTCGCTGATCAACACGCATCCGGCCTTGCGCGGCCGTGAGACGGTTGCGTTTCCGTACCAGACCCAGGCTTACCGCAGCCAGCGGCTGACCAGAAAGGCATAAAGTCAGATCGTTTTGATATAAGTAGTTATAAGAAAAATCGCTATGCTGCGGCCAGAATTTTATAAGGCCGCAGGTAGTGGTAATGGATGTAGGTAATTTTGGTTTCTCGATTGCTGGCCTGATTGTTGGATTTATCGTGGGAATGACCGGTGTAGGCGGGGGCTCGTTGATGACGCCGATCCTGCTCTGGTTCGGCATCAACCCGGCCACCGCCGTGGGCACCGACCTGTTGTACGCCGCCATCACCAAGTCCGGCGGGGTGCTGGTTCACAGCAAGAATCGCAACATCGACTGGACCATCACCGGCTGGCTGACCCTGGGCAGCGTGCCCGCCGTGTTGCTGACCTTGTGGTTTCTCAAGAGCCTGGACACCGACCCCGCCGCCTTGAACGCGGTGATCAAGCAGTCCCTGGGCGTGGTCTTGCTGCTGACGGCCACGGCGATCCTGTTCAAGAACAAGCTGCTGGCCTTTGCCCAGCGGCATGCCGGCGACGACTACAAGATGGCGCCGCGCAACCTCAATGCGCTGACCATCATCACCGGCGCTGTCCTCGGTACCATGGTGGCCCTGACCTCCATCGGCGCCGGTGCCCTGGGCACGGTGGCGCTGTTTATCCTGTACCCGTTCCTGGCCACCAAGCGCCTGGTGGGTACCGAAATCGCCCACGCCGTGCCGCTGACCCTGGTCGCCGGCCTCGGCCACGCCAGCATGGGCAACATGGACTGGACCCTGCTGGGCTTCCTGTTGCTGGGCTCGCTGCCGGGGATTTATGTCGGCAGCCACATGGCCGGCAAGGTCCCGGACGGGATATTGCGTCCTTGCCTGGCGTTCATGCTGGTGATGATCGGCTTCAAGCTGGCGTTTTAACGCGCCGGCCCATTGCCGATCTGCCACACAAACGGCGGCTCGGTGCGGTTGATCACCCAGTCGCCGACAATCCGCGCCTTGTAGATCACCGGGTTGTGGGACGACACGGTGCGGGCGTTGCGCCAGTGCCGGTCGAGAGCTTTGCCCTGGCGCACATCCGAAGCCCCCAGTGCGTTGAACAGTTCAGTGGTGGCGCGCTGGATCAGTTCCGAGACTACCACCTGCGCCGTGGCTGATTCGATTTCGGCGGCCACATTGGCTTCGTGCTCCACGGCATCGTCCCCACCGAACCGCGCCACATAAGCCCGCTGCGCTGGAACTGCGGCTTTCAATGCGCTGGCTTCGGCGGCGTATACCAGTGCTGCAACTTCACCCACCACCTGCTGAATCTGCGAGTCCTGGCTCACATGGGCGGCATTGCCATGGCTGTAGATCCGTTTGCGGCTGCGCACCTGATGCGCCACATCCTTGAGGGCCGCGCGGCCGATGCCGGCGAGGGTGGCGAGCAGCACCAACTGATAGAACGCAGTCTGATATTTGAAGCGCGTGGCAAAGTCGATGACGTTTTCCGCCTCCACCACCGCATCGGTAAAACGCGAGGTGCCGCTGCCGGTGGTACGTTGGCCAAAGCCGTCCCAGTCATCGCTTTGCGCCACGCCGGGCTGGCGGGTGCGGGTGGCGGCAATCACATCGCCGCCGGTGTCGCTGCGTTGGGCGTAGACGTCGATCCAGTCGGAAAACAGGCTGCCGGTGCTGTAGAACTTTTCACCGTTGAGTTTCCATTTGTCGCCGTCGGGGCTGACTTTAGTGACGACATCGCCGATGGCCACGCTGCCGATTTCGGTCCAGGCGCAGCCCACGATGTCACCGTCGACAAAGCGTTTGAACCAGAGGTCTCGCGCCGCGCCGGGGGCGGCATTCAGGCGGTCTTCGGCAAACGCGAAGTGCCCGCGCAGGGCCTGGGGCACGTTGGAGTCGGCTTCGGCCAGTTCGATCAGCAGTTCGAATAGCTGAGGCAGGGAGGCGCCGCCACCGCCGTATTCCACCGGGACGCGCACGGCGCCAAAGCCGGCTTGCTTGAGCCATTGGATCGGCTCGTAGGGCAGGGCGCGGGTTTGTTCGCGCTCTAGGGCACCCTCGGCGATGCGCTGGAAAATCGGCCGGAAGCGTTCGGCCAGGGCGTGATAATCGACGCCGGTGGACAGTGGATTGATCACGTGATGTTCGGTCATGGGGACGGTTCCTGGGCAGTGAGATAGGTGAGCTATTGCACGGTCCATGCCGGGCGCGAAGGCACGTATTTACGGGACGGGTGCCGATTCAACTGTTGTTCCTGCAACAGCAAAACGACAAACCGCTGCAATCCATGACAGCTCGGAACAGGCTGCTTTTCGCCTGTTTCCGCGCTCGAAGGCCGGTAGTGCGGGCCTCTCACGCCCACTGGCACAGTTGCTGCTCCACACCTCGTACATGCCAATCCGCGAGGTACAGTCCAATGAGTCAGCAAGCCGTCAAATTTGCCTACTGGGTGCCCAACGTCAGCGGGGGGCTGGTGGTCAGCAAGATCGAACAGCGCACCCACTGGGGCATCGACTACAACCGCAAGCTGGCGCAGTTGGCTGAAGAAGCCGGCTTTGAATACGCCCTGACACAGATTCGTTTCACCGCCGGTTATGGCGCCGAATACCAGCATGAGTCGGTCGCGTTCAGCCATGCGTTGCTGGCGGCCACCACCAAGCTCAAGGTGATCGCGGCAATCCTGCCGGGCCCCTGGCAACCTGCGCTGGCGGCCAAGCAACTGGCAACCATCGACCAACTCACTAACGGCCGCGTTGCCGTCAATATCGTCAGCGGCTGGTTCAAGGGCGAGTTCCAGGCCATCGGCGAACACTGGCTGGAGCATGACGAGCGTTATCGCCGTTCCGAGGAATTCATCCGCGCCCTGAAAGGCATCTGGACCCAGGACAACTTCACCTTCCGGGGTGATTTCTACCGCTTCGACAACTACAGCCTCAAGCCCAAGCCACTGGGCGAGCCCCACCCGGAAATCTTCCAGGGTGGCAGTTCGCGGGCCGCGCGGGACATGGCGGCACGGGTGTCGGACTGGTACTTCACCAACGGCAATACCCCGGAAGGCATCAAGGCCCAGGTCGATGACATTCGCGCCAAGGCGGCGGCCAATAACCATTCGGTGAAAGTCGGTGTGAATGCGTTTGTGATCGCTCGCGACACCGAGGAAGAAGCCCGCGCCGTGCTCGCGCAAATCATCGAGCAGGCCGACCCGGAAGCCGTCAACGCGTTTGGCGATGCGGCGAAACAGGCGGGCAAGGCGTCACCGGAAGGTGAGGGCAACTGGGCCAAGTCGACCTTCGAGGATCTGGTGCAATACAACGACGGCTTCAAGACCAACCTGATCGGCACCCCGCAGCAGATTGCCGAGCGCATCGTCGCCTTGAAGGCGGTCGGCGTGGACCTGGTACTGGCCGGCTTCCTGCACTTTCAGGAAGAAGTGGAATACTTCGGCAAGCGTGTATTACCGCTGGTGCGCGAACTGGAAGCCAAGGCCGGGATCAAGCAAGTCGCCTGAACACCACCACCGCTGCCCGCAATTTGTTATTGCCGAACCGGCACATTCGCTCGAACTCCCCATGGCTGACCGGCAGGTGCTGGCAGTCCATGGGCTGGCGATGCTGGCTGTGGTCCACGTCCGGGTCGTGCAGGTACACGAAGTCTTCGTCGCAGTCGGTGACGATTACCCAGTGGGGTGACTTGGAGCGGGTCAGCCGGTAGCTGCTGATCAACACCAGCGGCTGGCCGCCTTCGCGCAGCACCTGGGGTAAATCCAGCGGGCCGCCGAGCACTTGCTCAACGTCGCTCAAGGCCAACTCTTCCTCGAAGGCGTCATGCACCAAACGCATGACGTCTTTTTTATGCTGATCACGCACCCCGTCGAGAAACAACGGCCCGCTGACATTGACCTGCATGCGCACCCGAAAGCCCCGGCGCCAGGCGGCCAGCGCCAAACCCTGGGGGCTGCAGCCGCCATGGCCGGCGGTCATGAACACGGTGGTTGCCTCGCGCCAGATCTGCAGTTCTTCCCGGCGCTGGGCCACCCGCGCAGGTTCCAGGGCACCCATGGCCATCAGCAGGCTGGCGGCGCCGCAGGTGAAGTCGGTGGTTTGCTGGTAGTAGGGCACGCTCAAGGCGCGCGCGTCCTGGTGCTGGAGGATGCGTTTCTCCAGGCGCAGGGCCGGGGCGTGGTCTTCGTAGTAGTCGTTGACCAGGGCAAAGCGCCGGTAGCCGTTGCGCTCATACAGGGCGATGGCGCCGGGGTTGTCGGTACGCACTTCCAGGCGCAGGTAGGCGCAGTCATGCTCCACCGCACAGGCTTCGATGCGCGTCAGCAGTTGTTTGCCCAGGCCCAGGCCCCGGGAAGACTCGGCGATGGCGATGGAGTACAGGCGCGCCAGCGAGGTGCCACGGTGGAACAACACCAGGGCGTAGCCCAGCAATTCGCCGTGTTTTTCTGCCACCAGCAGTTGCCCGTGGGCGCGACTGACCATCCACTGGAAGCTACGGGTGGAGAGCCGGTCCGTGGTGAAACAGTGCTGTTCCAATGCCACCAATGCAGGCACGTCATCGGGTGTTGCAACGCGAAAGGAAAGAGCCATATGACCGCCGTAAAAGTTGCGTAACGAAACGGGACTTCTCTAAAAGATCGTGCTTAATAGAAAAGGTCTAGTTCTCTAAAGCGGATCAATCAATATGTCAGCGGTACAAGGTCATTGGCGTGAAGTATCCGAGCAAACAGTGGCGGCGACAATAACTTCCAACGGTTATTTTTCCAGCCCTCCCAAGAGTGCAAGTCAAGTCGTGATCATTGTCGAGCGCAAGGAAGACTGGGCCTCGTACTTCCCCAGCGAAGACATCGTCACCGCCCAGGAATACCTTGAGCAAACCCGGGAAAACGAGACGGGCAAGCGCGTGCAGGTGATCAACCTGTGCCGCAGCTACAAGTACCTGGGGCACGGCTATTACTGCTCGCTGCTGGCCGAGGCGCGGGGGCACAAGGTGATTCCGTCGGTGCGCACCATCAGCGAACTGACGAAAAAGTCCCTGTACGGCCTGGCCCTGGATGACCTGGATAAAACCCTCGATAAAGCCTTGAGTCATCATCTCTACAGCAACACCGAAGGCTTTACCCTGACACTTTACTTTGGCCGGACCAATATTGAACCCTTGCAGGATCTGGCCCGCCAATTGTTTGAAGCGTTTCCCTGCCCGATCCTGTTAGTTGAGTTTCGCAAGAATAACGGCTGGCACATCGAAGGCATCAAGTCTGGCGTATTGCACAAGTTGCGTGATGACCAGGAAGACCAATTCGCGAATGCCCTGGACAACTTCAGCCGCAAGATCTGGCGTCAACCGCGCTCCCGCCGTCTGGCCCGCTATGACCTGGCGATCCTGCACGACCCGCAGGAACAACTGCCGCCGTCCAACGCCCGCGCCCTGGAAAATTTCGTCCGGGTCGGCAAGGGGCTCGGCATCGACGTGGAACTGATCGAACGCAAGGACTACGCCCGCCTGGCCGAATACGACGCCCTGCTGATCCGCGAGACCACCAGTGTCGACAACCACACCTATCGCTTCGCGAAAAAGGCCGAAAGCGAAGGGCTGGTGGTGATGGACGACCCGGCCTCGATCCTGCGCTGTACCAACAAGGTCTACCTCACGGACCTGCTGAAAAGCCATCAACTGGGCATGCCCGCCACCGAAATTCTCTACAAGGAGCGACCCGAAGATTTCGAAAGGGTGGGTGAGCGCCTCGGCTTCCCGCTGGTGCTGAAGATCCCCGACGGGTGTTTCTCCCGCGGCGTGATCAAGGTCGAAAGCCAGCAAGCGCTGCTGACCGCCACCGCCGAACTGTTCGAGCATTCCGTGTTGCTGCTGGCCCAGGAATTTTTCTACACCGAGTACGACTGGCGCATCGGCGTCCTCAACCGCAAACCGATCTTTGCCTGCCAGTACTTCATGTCCAAGGGGCATTGGCAGATCTACAACCACAAGGCCATCGGCCAGGACATTAACGGCGAGTGCCGCACCCTGGCGGTTCACGAAGCCCCCAAGGCGGTGGTGGAACTGGCGGTAAAAACCGCCAACCTGATCGGCGACGGCCTGTACGGCGTCGACCTCAAGCAGTCCGGCGACAAGGTGGTGGTGATCGAGGTCAACGACAACCCCAACATGGACGCCGGCATCGAAGATGCCTACCTGCAAGACGACTTGTATTCCCTGGTACTGGAAGAGTTCGTGCGACGCCTGGAGTTGAAGCGTCAAGGCCAGGTGTGGTGACGCGCGATGATCCAGCGCTTTGAATTAACCGATGGCAAGTTGTACAACAGCCTGGGGGACGGCGGGGATGTCTTGCTGTTCAGCAATCCTGACCCCCACGAGCGCAAGTACCTGCGCGACTGCTACAAGCTCGATGAACATGCCCTGGCCTCGGCGCTGGACCCGGACGAAGTGTCGCGCATCGAGTTCCACCCCGATAACCTGTTCCTGATCTGGAAGCGCCCGGAGAACTATTCGGGCGGCGGCAACCTGGTGTTTGAAGTGGCGTCCTGCGGCCTGCTGTTTTCCGGGGACCAACTCCTGGTGATCGCCACCGACGACAGCCAGCTCTCCGGGCTGGGTGCGCGCCGGCCATTGCGCACGCCGCTGGATGTGTTGCTGGACTTGCTGCTCAACAACATCCATCACTACCTGGGCCACCTCAAGGTGATCAAGATGGTCGCCCGGGAACTGCAGCAGCAGTTCAATGCATCGATGAGCAATCGCCACCTGATGCAGATGTTCAACCTCAGCGAAAGCCTGATCTATTACATCAACGCCCTGCACAGCAACGGCGCGGTGCTGACGCGCCTGCGCAACCATGGGGAAAAGGAACATTTCAGCGCCGAAACACTGGGCCTGATCGATGACCTGATCATCGAGAACAACCAGTGCTACAAGCAGGCGGAGATTTACTCCAACGTGTTCTCCGGGCTGATCGACGCCCGGGGCAACCTGATGAACAACAGCATGAACAACCTGCTGCGCAAGCTGACGTTGATCAACGTGGTGTTCCTGCCGCTGAACCTGATCGCCAGCGTGGGCGGGATGTCGGAGTTCAGCATGATGACGGCGGGCACGCCGTGGTGGATTTCGTACCCGTTGTTCATGGCCGCGATGGGACTCGGGGCGGGGTTGATGGTGCTGGGGTTGAAGCGGATTGCGGGGAGTGGTGACAAGGCAGTATGACTAAAATCCTGAATATCACTGAGGTCTAAATGTGGGAGCGGGCTTGCTCGCGAAAGCGGTGGATCAGTCACTGTAGATGGCGACTGTCACACCGCTTTCGCGAGCAAGCCCGCTCCCACAGGGGATGTGCGCCATTCAGACGTCCGGCTGCAACGTCAGCACCTCAAACCCATCCCGCGTCACCGCCACGGTATGTTCCCACTGCGCCGACAAGCTGTTGTCCCGCGTCACCACCGTCCAGCCATCCTTCAAGCTGCGCACCTTGGCGCTGCCCTGGTTGAGCATCGGCTCAATGGTAAACACCATGCCTTCACGCAGTTCGAGCCCGGTACCGGGGCGGCCGAAGTGCAGGATCTGCGGGTCCTCGTGCATCTCGCGGCCAATGCCATGCCCGCAATATTCACGCACCACGCTGTAGCCGTTGCTCTGGGCATGGTTCTGGATGGCGTAGCCGATATCCCCCAGGCGTGCGCCGGGCTTGACCTGGCGGATGCCGGCCCACATCGCTTCAAAGGTCATTTCCACCAGGCGCCGGGCCTTGGGCGAGACATTGCCGATCATGTACATCTTGCTGGAGTCGGCGATATAGCCGCCTTTCTCCAGGGTGATGTCGATGTTGACGATGTCGCCGTCCTTGAGCACGACCTTGGCGCTGGGCATGCCATGGCACACCACCTCGTTGATCGAGGTATTGATGCAGAAGGGGTAGTCGTACTGGCCCAGGCTCGCCGGTCGCGATTGCAGGTCATTGCGGATGAAGGCTTCCACCGCGCTGTCGATCTCCAGGGTCGACTGGCCGGCGGCGACAAAACCATCGAGCATGGTAAACACCTGGGCCAACAGGCGGCCGGATTCGCGCATCACGGCAAGTTGTTCGGTGGTCTTGATCATTCGCTGCGCCCCCGGATCAGGTCGGGCTTGTCCAGCAACAGTTTGTTGATCAGGTCGTTATAGGCCAGGTGTGGATTGAGTTCGGCGAGCAGGCCGATCTTGATCCAGAACTCGGCCTGGGCGTTGATGGAACGGTCCATGGTGGCGCTGGCCAGACGGAGTTGTTCGTGCAATTGGTCGGTGATCTTGACGATGCCCATGAGCTTCACTGTGCAGAGTTGATATACAAAGCGTATACGTTTCGTATGCTCTACGTAAAGCCTGGCGTTTCGCCATTGACTTGCCCGGTGGCGCCGGTTAATTTTGATTCATGACATTTCAAACCGTTCGTTGCCAGCCAAGCATTATTACCGCCATTCCTCATTTGGCGGGATAGCGCTCGGCTGTACCCAAACCCGCCCTAGAGGCGGGTTTTGTTTTTCCGTCTCCAGGGCCCTGCAAACACCCAGGAGACATCCATGAGTACCCGCCCCGCGAGCCAGCCCCAGGATTCGGGATTGCTTGAGCACTATGTGAAGAAGATCCTGGCCGCCCCGGTCTACGACCTGGCGGTGCGTACGCCGTTGCAGGTGGCGCCGGCGCTGTCGGCATTGCTGGGCAATCAGATCCTGCTCAAGCGCGAAGACCTGCAACCGACCTTTTCCTTCAAGATTCGTGGCGCCTACAACAAACTGATGCAGCTCAGTGCCGAGCAAAAGGCGCGGGGCGTGATCACTGCTTCTGCGGGTAATCATGCCCAGGGCGTGGCATTGGCGGCGCGGGAGTTGGGGATCAAGGCGACGATTGTCATGCCGTGCAGCACCCCGGAGTTGAAAGTGTTGGGCGTGCGCTCCCGAGGCGGCGAGGCGGTGTTGCACGGGGCCAGCTTTCCGTTTGCCCTGGCCCACGCGTTGCAACTGGCCGAGGCCACCGGCAGCACCTTTGTCTCGCCGTTCGACGACCCGGACGTGATTGCCGGGCAGGGCACCGTGGGCATGGAAGTGCTGCGCCAACAGCAGGGCCCGCTGGACGCGATCTTTGTCCCCGTGGGCGGCGGCGGGTTGATCGCCGGTATCGCGGCCTACGTCAAATACCTGCGCCCCGAAGTGCGCATCATCGGCGTCGAGCCCGAAGGCTCCAGTTGCCTGCTGGCAGCCTTGCGCGCAGGGAGCCGGGTGGTGTTGCCGAGTGTCGACAGCTTTGCCGATGGCACGGCCGTGGCCCAGATCGGCGCCTATGGTTTTGAAATCTGCCGGCACCATGTGGATGAAGTGATCACCGTCAGCAATGACGAACTGTGCAGTGCCATCAAGCTGATCTACGACGATACGCGCTCGATCACTGAGCCTTCAGGTGCCCTGGCTGTCGCCGGTATCCGCAAGTATGTCGGGAAGACTGGCCTCCAGGGGCAAACATGGGTGGCGATCAACTCCGGGGCCAATATCAACTTCGATAGTTTGCGGCATGTTGCTGAACGAGTGGCTGCTCAGACAGGTTAAACGTTTAACCTAAAGACTGTTTAATTTAGTTACATTCATCCGTTTGGATAGTGGTTATGAAGGCGTAAAAAAGTTTGTTGCGGGCACTTATAGCGAGCGGTCTTTCAATTTGCATGATGCCAAGGGAGGCTCATTGCAAGACGCATGAATCGACGGCACGTAATTTTGTCCGAAAGCCCCGATTTGTCTGGGGCGCAGGGCAGTGCGTATGGCGGCACGTTTAATGCTTTATAAGATCCTGTTACAACTCTGAATGAGCTACAAGCACGACGGTTCATACCTCAAACGGGAGGGTTGATGGCGGTCTGCCACGTAACTTATATAAGTAATGTCGTCGCTTATGAGGAAAGGATCCAACGCATTTCGAGCGAGCCTAGTACGCTGGGTAAGCAAAGCCGTCTGCCAGGGCTGGTCAGGCGCAAACGGCGAGCGTGTCACCGCGTTCGCCAGCCGTACGAATAAAGAATATTGATAACAATCGATTGGCAATCTCATAAAAGGAGAGGTCGGCCATGCTTTCGGATCTGGAATTACGCGGCATTATTGAAGGAAGTTTTCTGCCTAAGCGCTGTGAAGTCACCAAGGCGCCAGACGCCTCGCTGACGGTGAAGGTTTATCACGAGATCGACCATGACCGGGTCGACTTGGTGGTCACCGGCATTTGCGCGAACAAGCTCGACAGCAGTCGGGCGATCTGCAATTTGATTACCGAGTTGCGTGAAGACCTCAAGCACACCCACACCCATGCCCCGGCCCTCAAACGAGCCGGTGCGCGTCCTTTCTATTAAACGGACGTCTATTAAACGGACGGTTGAGCTTCAATCAGTGAAGACTTGCGGGCCTGGAGAAACGCCAGGCCCAACGCCGTTTCCGTGATCACCGCCAGCAAAATCCCCGGGCCCGCATGGCCGCTGATCCATTCGCTGATCCCCAACATCGCCAGCACAAAACAGCCGATCGCAAAGCCGGAGGTCATGGCATGCCGTGTCGCATCAGGTGGGGAATGGCGGGCGCGGTAAAACATGATGCCAATGGCCAGGAACAGCGCGGCGTTGCGTCGGGCGACCAGGCCGGTGGCACTGGAGTATTCAACACTCCACACCCACAGGAGCAGGTCCGGGCGCAAACCCCAGATCAGCGCGAGGGCAAAGCACAGCAGGGCAGTGAAGGTAGCGAGGGGACGGAAGTGCACTTGCATGGCGAATCCTTTCAGCCGTAACGAGCGCTCAAGGATACCCCTGTAGGAGCGAGCTTGCTCGCGAAGAACGCAAGGCCCGCGTACATTCAGGATGCCCGCGTTTCGCTGGAGTCTTTCGCGAGCAAGCTCGCTCCTACAAAAAAGCCGATCGGTTCAATTCTGGAAATCACAGGCTTCCGACAGTTTGCGATAGCCCACGTCCTGGACTTTCCCTTGACTGTCCACGAACTTGATATCGGCCTTGATCACCTTGCATTCATTGGTATCGGTTTCATGCATGGCAAGCACCTTCTGCACATCCATCTTCTCGCCGTAGTGATAAGGCGTGACGACGGGTGCGGTGTCAGCCTGCGCCATCCCCGTTACAGCCGTCAGGGCCAGTGCAGCACCGAGCATTAACGTACGCAGTTTCATGGTGTTTCTCCGCAAGTCGTTCGCAGGCTCAACAACGTGATGAGCCGCGGCCGCCCTGGGCAACGGTTGGAGCCGTGCGAGTGCGGTCGAATCAACTGTCTTCCCGGGGGATTAACCATCGATTAAGTGAGGCTTTACTGACAAAAGCTTCATCTTCATGGGGGCGTGGGCTGCGTGAGGGAAGCATCTATTACGCCTTTTTTTATCACCTCACAACCTGTCAACTCTGACAGTTGTCTGTCCTGGGAACTGTGCCATAACTAGGTTGCCCCGGCGCTTGAAACGTCTCACCCGCCGGCCATCAAACTGGCCTCCAAGGAAAGAATAGCCATGAACAATTTGATCAACCGCACGCTGGTTCTCGCGATGGCGGGTGCAACTGCCTATACAGGCGCTGTCAGCGCAGCAACATTCGTCGGTGAAGGCACGGCTGCCGGGAAGCAATGTGTTTCCTTGGCGGTCAACAACTCGGGCGTTGTGGTGGGTACCTGTACCCCGGGCACTACTTCGGGGCCATCCGTGGCGTGGGTCGCGTCCACGGCAGGCACTGAAGTTCCGCTACCGCCATTGGTGAGTGGCCAAGGCTGCACCGCCGTGGCTATAGACAATAACGGACAAATAGCGGGCTCATGCAAAATGGCAGACAATCGAGCCACCGCCGTCATCTGGAACAGCGCTACGCCGGGCGCTGCGCCGGTGGCGTTGCAAGCCGTCTCGGTATTGGGCACTGGATTACTGCCTGAGGCGCGCACTGTCATTAGTGCCTTCAACCAGAGCGATGTATTGGCCGGGGCGAGCTTAAGCGGTACCGGTGACGCAACGGCAGTGTTGTGGTTTTCCGGGAGTACAGCCCCGCTTCAAGTGTCCGCCCTGCACGACAACTGCTTTCCCGCCGACATCAACAACACGCCTATAAACGGTGTGCCCACCGTTGCGCTCGACTGCCCGAATCCTGCGTCTGGCAACACCGTCGCCAAAGTCGTGCAGAAAACCGGGCTACTGGGCACCTTGGTCACGACGCCCTTGACCACACCTGCCGGTAGCACGGGCTGCAGCGTAAGCAGCGTAAACAATGCAGTGCAGTTGCTGGGCACTTGCCACTTCTCGGCGCCGGATGTGCCCCAAGCCGTCTACTGGCCCAATCCAAGCGCCACGCCGGTTCAGTTGAGCAGCATCAGCGGTGTATCGGGGGCACCTCGAATCACCGGTTTGCGGTTGAACAATAACGGGCATGCCGTTGTGTCGTACCAGGACAGCAATGGCCATCATCTGTTGGCCTTCTGGACGCCTTCGTCGGGCAGCACTCAGTTGATCCCGCCGTTGGCAGGCGGCACACATATAGGCTTCGTGGATTTGAGTGATAACGACGTCGTGGCACTGACCAGCGAAAATGCCGGCGAGTATCACCAGGCCGCCACCTGGACTTCTGCGGCGGGAACCGTGGCCATTCCACAGTTCGGCGGCGGTCAGGAAAGCGGTCTGACGGCGATATCCCCGAACGGCACTTATGTGGCAGGCGGTGCTGAAGACAGCACGGGCACCGACGATGCAGTCGTTGCAACGCTGCCATAGAAAAAGGCTCACCGGTTTACCGGACAAGTCTGATACAGCCAAGTTAATCGCTTTTGCTACCGTCGCCGCCAGGCCCATCAATCGGATGGCGTTGGCATTGGGTGGAGTTGGTTTGCAAAAGAAAATCGCAGCAGAGTTTCTAGGGACGTTCTGGTTGACCTTCTGCGGGTGCGGCAGCGCGATACTGGCCGCGGCGTTTCCGGAACTCGGGATCGGCTTCGCCGGTGTCGCCCTGGCCTTTGGCTTGACGGTGCTGACGATGGCCTACGCGGTGGGCAGTATTTCTGGTGCACACTTCAACCCGGCGGTGACCATCGGCCTATGGGTGGGGCGCCGGATGCCGGGCGTTGACGTGGTGCCGTACATCATTGCCCAAGTCGCCGGTGCGATTGTCGCCGCCGCCGTGTTGGCGCTGATCGCCAGTGGTCGTCCGGGGTTTGAAGTGGGCGCTTTCGCCGCCAACGGCTATGGCCAATTGAGCCCCGGGCATTACAGCCTGCTGGCCGCGTTGGTGGTCGAGGCGGTGGCGACGTTCTTTTTTGTGTTCATCATCATGCGTGTCACCGGCCCGGGTTCGGCTGTCGGGTTTGCGCCGATTGCCATTGGCCTGACCCTGACGCTGATTCACCTGGTGGCCATCCCCGTCACCAACACCTCGGTCAACCCGGCGCGCAGCACCGGGCCGGCATTGTTTGCCGGCGGGGAATACCTGATGCAGTTGTGGCTATTCTGGGCGGCACCGATAGCGGGTGCGGTGGTGGGCGCCATCGTTGCCCGGGCGGTTACCCGCGCTAGGGAAGCGTGAGCCTACCAGCTCATGCGTACCTGCGCATTACCGCTGAAACCCTCCAGCGTATAGCTGTCCAACTGGGTCTCCTCACATCTTCCAGAATTGCCTTTGTATCGACGGGCGTTGCGCCTGGAACCAACGTGGCCAACACGATCCCGTGCTGCGCAAACCAAGTATCCGGCTCATGCTGGCCACTTCAATAGTGCAAATTCACCCCTATGCGTGTATGTCCGACAGCTTTTCTCGCTCCCGTGCGGCAACTGATTCCATTTGCAGAGGTGCCGTTACAGAAACCCGCAGGGAATCCGGGTTGAGTGGCGCTCTTTTCTGGGCTCAAAGTTTTCAATGGGGCATAGGGTGCTACAGACTCAATGGACACATATTCCCATGCAATAGACTTCAGGTCTGTCGTGGTATCCAGTGGCGTTGCGCGAGCAACCGACGTGGCCAACACTATCCCTACGAACAAGCCAATCTTGATGTTTTTCATAAAATCTCCCGGCAACACAATGACGTCAGCGCCACTTCCTTGCGCACGAGGCGTAACCGGAGTCTTGACCCGAAAACCACGACTGACAACTGTCAAAGTTGACAGGTTGTGGAGGAAAGGAGAAAGGAGTAAATGAGTTGCCCCCGCAGCGCGCGGGGGCAGGCGGGGCTAGTTCAATTGCTGGCGGTAGGGCAGGTCCGGACCGGTCTTGCTGCAGGTGAGTGCCGCGGCGCGGATAGCGAAGGTGAGCATGCTGCTGATCTGCTCCCGGGTCAGCTGTTGCAGGCCCTCCACCGAGTCCAGTTGCTGCTCGGTCAGCCAGGCAATCAACGCGGCCTGGAAGGTATCGCCAGCCCCAACCGTGTCCGCCATGACCACCTTGACCGCTGGCGCCGACCAGCTGCCGTGCTGGCGGCTGAACACCGTGGCGCCGTCGCCGCCGCGGGTCAGGAACACCAGCTGGCAACGGTGCTGCAACCAGCCTTGCAGGACACTTTCCGGGGTTTGGCCGGGGTAGAGCAGGTGCAGGTCTTCGTCACTGACCTTGATCAGGTCGGCATGCTTGACCAGCTCGGCCACGCGGGCGCGCCACAGCTCGATGTTCGGCTCCGGGTTCAGGCGTACGTTGGGGTCGAGGCTGATCAGGCGCTTGCCGCTTTCCCGGCGTACCAGGGCCAGCAACGTGTCGGCAATCGGCTGCACCACCAATGAGAACGAGCCGACGTGTACGCCACGCACTTCGTCACCCAACACGGGCAGATGCTCAAGTTGCAACTGGCGGTCAGCGCAGCCTTCACCGCGAAAGCTGTATTGCGGTGAGCCATTGGCACCCACTGCGACCATTGCCAGGGTGGTGGGCGCTGAGAATTCCACGAGGTAATCCTCGCCCACGCCTTCGTCCTTGAGCACCTGCAACAGGCGTCGGCCCAGGTAGTCGTCGGAGATCCCGGCGAAAAAGCCCGCGTCGATTCCCAGTCGACGCAAGCCTACCGCGACGTTGAACGGCGAGCCGCCGGCAATCGCCTTGTAATTGACCCTGGATGCCTTGCCGCTGGCATCGTCCTCGCTGAAAAAATCAAACAGCGCTTCGCCACATACCAAATACATATTCGTTCGCTCTTAAAGGGATGCCACGTGCTGTTGATAACGCTCATAAGCTTGCTGGTAGGCGCTGACGCTGCCGGCATCCGGCAGTGTGCGGCTGGCTGCGTCGACGCTCACGCAGCGCTGGCACAACTGCGCCAGGCTTTCACCGGACTGGCACCACGCGGCCTGGATTGCCGCACCCAGGGCCGCCGCTTCGCTTTGTTCGGTGCAGACCACTTCGGTGTTCATGATATCCGCGACCATCTGCCGCCACACCGGGCTTTTCGAGCCGCCGCCGATCAGGCGGATGCTCTGGCTCTGCAGGCCGGTCTGGCGCAGCAGGTCCAGGCCATAGCGCAAGCCGAAGGTCGTGCCTTCGACCACGGCGCGGCACAGGTTGGCGCGGGTCAGATTGGTCATGGTCAGGCCGTGCAGGCTGCCGGTGGCGTGGGGCAGGGCGGGCACCCGCTCGCCATTGAGGAACGGCAGCATGCTCACGCCGTCGGCGCCGATCGGTGCCTGGGCCACCAGCGCGTTGAACGCCGCCAGGTCCAGGTCGAACAGCTCGCGGATGACCCCGGTGGCGTTGGTCAGGTTCATGGTGCAGATCAACGGCAGCCAGCCGCCGCTGGATGAACAGAAAGTCGCCACCGACGCCTGCGGGCTGACATTGGCCTGATCGGCAAAGGCGTACACGGTACCGGATGAGCCCAGGCTCATGGTGATCACGCCGGGGGCGATATTGCCGGTGCCGATGGCGCCCATCATGTTGTCGCCGCCGCCGCTGGACACCCGGGCGTTCGGGTTGATGCCCAGGCGCTCGGCGATGGCTGGCAGGATGGTGCCCACTGGCTGGTTGGCCTCGATCAACTCGGGCAGCGCAGCTTCCAGGCGCCCGTCGGGATCGATGTGGCGCAACAGTGCCAGGTCCCATTCACGGGTGCGCACGTTGAAATAACCGGTGCCGGAGGCATCGCCGTATTCGGCGCAGGCGCGGCCGGTGAGCCAGTAGTTGAGGTAGTCGTGGGGCAGCAGGATATGCGCGATGCGTGCGAACACCTCCGGGTGCTGTTCGCGGGTCCACAGCAGCTTGGACACGGTGTAGCCCGGCGCGATGGCCACGCCGAGGCGTTCCAGGGAGCCGCTTTCACCGCCCAGGTGTTGCAGCAGGCGATCATTTTCCGGCGCGGTTTCGGTGTCGCACCACAGCTTGGCGGGGCGCAGCACCTGGCCTTGGTCATCCAGCAACACCAGGCCGTGTTGCTGGCCGGAAACGCCGATGGCGAGGATGTCCTGGCCGTCCACCCCGGCCTGTTGCAAGGCGCGGTGAGTGGCTTCGGTAAACGCGTCCAGCCACTCCTGGGTGTGCTGTTCGCGGCGGCCATTGGCACCGCTGATCAGCGTGTGGCTGGCGGCGCCCAGGCCCAGGACTTTGCCGCTGCTGGCGTCCAGCACGATGGCCTTGGTGCCCTGGGTGCCGCAGTCGATGCCGAGGTAGAGGTTTTGCTGGGTCATGGTAGGTCGCTCAGCCTATTGTTATGGAGAACTCGGTCAATGTGGGAGCGGGCTTGCTCGCGAATAGGGTGTGTCAGTTATGCAAATATTGACTGATCCACCGCTTTCGCGAGCAAGCCCGCTCCCACACTTTGATTCGGTTCCGTCAGTTGAGATTGGCGAGCAGCCGCTCCAGCGTTTTGCTCACACCCACATCCTGCAGGCTCTCGAAACACCGCTCAAACGCTGCCACAAACTCGGGCGAGTTGGGAATAGCCGTACCAAAAATCTCTTCCACCCCCAGCAGCCGCTTGCTGATCAACGCATCTTCCGTCACCAGCCCCTGGCAAAACTCGGCGCGAGGGTCTGGAATGCGGTAGATCACCCCATTCTCATCCACGCCTTTCAAGTACAACGCCCAGGCCGCCACCACCAGCGCAGCACGCTCGGTCTCGCGACCATCGGCAATCAGGCGGTTGATGGTGGGTACGGTGAACTTGGGAAACTTCGACGAACCATCGGAACACACGCGCTCCAGCTGGTCGGCAATCGCCTGGTTGGAAAAGCGGTCCACCAGGGTCTGCTTGTATTCGGTCAGGTCGATACCCGGTACCGGCGCCAGGTTGGGCGTGACGTCCAGGTCCATGTAGGCGCGCATGTAGGCCACGAACAACGGGTCGTTCATGGTCTCGTGGACGAAGCGATAGCCCTTCAGGAAGCCCAGGTACGTCAATGCCAGGTGGCTGCCGTTGAGCAGGCCGATCTTCATCTCTTCATACGGTGTCACGTCGTCGGTGAACTGCACGCCCACCGTCTCCCACGCCGGGCGGCCGTTGACGAACTTGTCTTCCAGCACCCATTGCACAAACGGCTCGCAGACCACCGGCCAGGCGTCGTCGATGCCGTGATCGTCATGCAATTGCAGGCGGTGCGCGGTACTGGTCATTGGCGTGATGCGGTCGACCATCGCATTCGGGAAGCTCACGTTGGCCTTGATCCACTCGTGCAGGTCGGCGTCATGCAGCGCGGCGAAGGCCAGCAACGCCTTGCGGGTCACGGCGCCGTTGTGGGGCAGGTTATCGCAGGACATCACGGTAAACGCCGGCACCCCGGCCGCCCGGCGCTGGGTCAACGCCGCGCAGATAAACCCGAACACGGTTTTCGGCGAGCCCGGGTTGGCCAGGTCATGCTGGATCTGCGGCAGGTGGGCCATGAACTCGCCGTTGCTGTCGTCGATGCAGTAGCCGCCTTCGGTGATGGTCAGCGAGACGATGCGAATCTGCGGGCTGGCCAGCTTGTCGATCAACGCCTGGGCGCCGTCTTCGGCCAGCAGCATGTCGCTGATGGAGCCGATCACGCGCACTTCGGTGTCGTCGGTGTCGCCCAGTTCATACAGGGTGAACAGGTAGTCCTGGCCGGCCAGGTCGTCCCGCGCCTTGCGGTCCTCGCTGCGCAGGCCCACACCACAAATGCTCCAGTCCAGGCCTGTGCCGGTATTCATCAAGGCATCGGTGTAATACGCCTGGTGGGCGCGGTGGAACCCGCCAACGCCGATGTGCGCGATGCCCTGGCTGGTATTGGCAATCGCATAGGCCGGCAGTTGCACTTCGGGCGCCAGTTGCGTGAGGTTTTGCTTGTTCAGTTTCATCGGGAAATTCTCGCGAAATCAGGCGGCGGCGCGCAGTGGGCGGGCCACGGCAACACCCTCAGCGTCGAACAGATGGCATTGGGTCGGGTCCAGGTACAGCTGCAGGGTCTCGCCATACTGGCTGGCCATGTCGCCACGGATCCGCAGGGTCAACGGCTCCTTGCTGGCGGTAATCACGTGGCAGAAGGTGTCGCTGCCGAGGCGCTCGCCGACGTCGGCGGTGACGGTCAGGGTGGCTTGCCCCGGCGCGGCGATTTCCAGGTGCTCCGGGCGAATGCCCAGGGTCACGGCGCTGCCGACGCTCAAGCTCGCGCTGCTCAGGGGCAGGCTGATGCGGCCGCCGGCGTCCAGTTCGACTTCGCAGCTCTGTGGGTCAACGCGAGTGACCTTGCCCTTGAGGAAACCCATTTTCGGCGTGCCCAAAAAGCCTGCGACAAACAGGTTGGCCGGCTGGTGATACAGCTCCAGCGGCGAGCCCACCTGTTCCACGCGGCCGCTGTTGAGTACGACAACCTTGTCGGCCAGGGTCATGGCTTCGACCTGGTCGTGGGTCACGTAGATCATCGTGGCTTGCAGCTCTTTATGCAGGCGCGACAGCTCCAGGCGCATCTGCACCCGCAGGGCGGCATCGAGGTTGGACAGGGGTTCGTCGAACAGGAAGATCTTCGGGTTACGCACAATCGCACGGCCAATGGCGACACGCTGGCGCTGGCCGCCGGACAACTGCTTTGGCTTGCGCTCAAGCAAAGGGCCCAGCTCCAGGATACGTGCTGCTTCGTTGACCTTGCTCTCGACAATCTTCTTGTCGACGCCGGCCAGGTCCAGGGCAAACGACATGTTCTTGCGCACGCTCATGTGCGGGTACAGGGCGTAGGTCTGGAACACCATTGCCAGGTCGCGCTTGGCCGGGGTGACCTCGGTGATGTCGCGGCCATCCAGCTCGATGGTGCCTTCGGTGACTTCTTCAAGGCCGGCAATCAAGCGCAGCAGGGTGGATTTGCCGCAGCCCGACGGGCCGACGAACACCACGAATTCCTTGTCGTTCACCTCAAGGTCGATGCCCTTGATGATGGAGAAGCCTTCGAAGCCTTTTTGCAGATTCTTGATTTTCAGGTTGGCCATGATGGGCCTCCGCTTCTAAATATTCTTGAAGGAGCCGTTACTTCACGGCGCCGAAGGACAGACCGCGGACCAGCTGTTTCTGGCTGATCCAGCCAAAGATCAGGATCGGCGCACAGGCCAGGGTCGACACGGCAGACAATTTGGCCCAGAACAAGCCTTCGGGGCTGGAGTAGGAGGCGATCAATGCAGTGAGCGGCGCGGCGTTGGACGAGGTCAGGTTCAGCGACCAGAACGCCTCGTTCCAGCACAGGATCAGCGACAGCAGCACCGTGGAAGCCAGGCCGCCCTTGGCGATCGGCAGCAGCACCCGGACCATTTCCTGCCACAGGGTGGCGCCGTCCAGGCGGGCGGCTTCGAGGATGTCCTTGGGGATGTCCTTGAAGTAGGTGTAAACCATCCAGACCACGATCGGCAGGTTGATCAGGGTGTAGATGATGATCAGCGCAATGCGCGTATCCAGCAGGCCGAAGCTCTTGGCCAGCAGGTAGATCGGCATCAGTACGCCCACCGGCGGCAGCATCTTGGTGGAGAGCATCCACAGCAGCGTGCCCTTGGTGCGCTTGGTCTCGTAGAACGCCATGGAGTAGGCGGCCGGTACCGAGATCAGCAGGCACAGGGCGGTGGCGCTGAAGGAAATCAGTACCGAGTTCCAGGCGTAGCTGAAGTAGTTGCTGCGCTCGTTGATGTGCAGGTAGTTCTCCAGCGTCGGCGTGAAGATGAACTGCGGCGGCGTGGCGAACGCGTCGATTTCGGTCTTGAAGCTGGTCAGCACCATCCAGAAGATCGGGAAGAAAATCAGGATCGCGATGGCCCAGGCCAGGGTGCCGAGCAGCACGCTTTGCAGGCGGCGGGATTGTTGAAGCGTCATGGCGCGGCCCTCAAGGCTTGTCAGTCAGGTTTTTGCCGATCATCCGCACCAGGATGATCGCCGCGATATTGGCGATGACCACGGCAATCAAGCCGCCGGCCGAGGCCATGCCCACGTCGAACTGCACCAGCGCCTGGTTGTAGATCAGGTAGGCGAGGTTGGTCGAGGCGTAGCCGGGGCCACCGTTGGTGGTGGTGAAGATTTCGGCGAACACCGAGAGCAGGAAGATCGTTTCGATCATCACCACCACGGCAATCGGACGTGCCAGGTGCGGCAGGGTCAGGTGCCAGAAGATCGCGATGGCGCCGGCACCGTCGAGGCGGGCGGCTTCCTTCTGTTCCTGGTCGAGGGACTGCATGGCGGTCATCAGCAGCAGGATCGCGAAGGGCAGCCACTGCCAGGACACGATGATAATGATCGACAGCAACGGGTAATGGGCCAGCCAGTCCACCGGCTGGGCGCCGAACAGCTTCCACACGTAGGCGAGGATCCCCGACACCGGATGGAAAATCAGGTTCTTCCAGATCAGCGCACCGACGGTGGGCATGATGAAGAACGGTGAAATCAGCAACACCCGCACCAGGCCGCGACCGAAGAACTCGCTGGCTTCCAGCAGGGCGCTGATCAATACGCCAAACACCACGCTGATCAGCAACACGCTGCCCACCAGCAACAGGGTGTTGGTGGCGCCGGGCAGGAAGCCCGAGTCGGTGATGAAGTAGGTGAAGTTCTCCAGGCCCACGAATTGGTTTTCGCCGGGGTAGAGCAGGTTGTAGCGAATCAGCGAGAAGTACAGGGTCATGCCCAGCGGCACGATCATCCACAGCAGCAACAAGGCCACCGAGGGGCTGACGAGGAACCAGCCGGGGTTGATCAGGCGGCTTTTACGCGGCTTGTCCGGCGTAGCGGTTTGCACTTGGGCAGTGGTGGTATTCATGGTGATCAGGACCAGTCAGGTACATGCGGAATGCGGGTCGGAGTGCGGTCAAATGTGGGAGCTGGCTTGCCTGCGATGAGAGCGCCTCGGTGAAACTGACAGACCGAGTTGTCTGCATCGCGGGCAAGCCCGGCTCCTACATAAAGCGGGTTCCCACATTCAGTGTGGTGAGACCGCTTTACTTGGGATAACCGGCCCGCTTCATTTCGCGTTCGGTGAAGGTCTGTGCATCCGCCAGGGCTTTTTCGGCAGTGGAGCCACCGGTCAGTGCGCTGGAGAAGAACTTGCCGACCTGGGTACCAATCGCCTGGAATTCAGGAATGGTCACCAGCTGGATGCCCACATACGGCACCGGCTTGGCCGACGGGTCTTTCGGGTCGGCGACTTTCAGCGATTCCAGCGTGACCTTGGCAAACGGCGCGGCCTTCATGTATTCGTCGCTGTAGGTCGATTTACGGGTACCTGGCGGTACGTTCGCAATCCCGTCGGTCTTGGCGACCAACTGGCTGTATTCCTTGGAAGTGGCCCAGGTGGTGAACACCTTGGCAGCGTCCTTGGCTTTGGAACTGGTTGGAATCCCCAGGGACCAGGAGTACAGCCACGAAGTACCTTTGTCGGTCTTCTCGTGGGGGGCAAAGGTGAAGCCGACGTGGTCAGCCACTTTGCTTTGGGTCTTGTCGGTCACGAACGAGCCGGCGACGCTGGCGTCAACCCAGATCGCGCACTTGCCGCTGTTGAACAGCGCCAGGTTTTCGTTGAAACCGTTGCTGGAAGCCCCCGGCGGGCCGGATTTCTTCATGTTGTCGACGTAGAAGTTCAGTGCGTCTTTCCACTCTGGCCCGTTGAATTCCGGTTGCCACTTCTCATCGAACCAGCGTGCACCGTAGCCGTTGGCCAGGGTGGTGATCAGCGCCATGTTCTCGCCCCAACCGGCTTTGCCCCGCAGGCACAGGCCGTACTGCTCTTTGTCCTTGTTGGTGAGTTTGGCGGCGAATTCGCCGATCTGGGTCCAGGTCGGGTGCTCGGGCATGGTCAGCCCGGCGTCCTTGAACAGGTCGGTGCGATAGTAGGTGATGGAGCTTTCGGCGTAGAACGGCAGGGCATACAGCGAGCCCTTGACGGAAAGACCGTCACGCACGGAAGGGAAAACGTCGTCCAGGTCGTAGGAAGCAGGCAGGTCCTTCATCGGTTCCAGCCAGCCTTTGGCGCCCCAGAGTGCAGCTTCGTACATGCCGATGGTCAACACGTCGAACTGTCCGCCCTGGGTGGCGATGTCGGTGGTGAGGCGCTGGCGCAGGACGTTTTCTTCGAGTACCACCCAGTTCAGCTTGATCTCCGGATGCTGGGTCTCGAAGGTTTTCGAGAGCTTTTGCATGCGGATCATGTCGCTGTTGTTGACGGTGGCAATGGTCAGGGTTTGCGCGCCAAGACTGACGGCGCTGAGGGTCATGCAGGTGCAGGCAAGCAGAGCTTTGGCTGTGAACTTCATCGCGCACTCCATTTCTGCGCCCAGGGGCTGCAGAAGGACAGTTATTGTTGTTGTGTCTTCCACGACAGCTGGAAGAGTGTGCGTTGATTACAGCCTTCAATTGACGTGCTGACAAATCCTTGGGAGCACTTTTACTGATACTTTTTTGCACTGCAGCGGAAAATTGATGAAACGGTTTACCAGGCGGGTTGGGTTTCCCGGGAACGCGGTTCAATGTGGGAGCTGGCTTGCCTGCGATAGCGGTGTGCCAGTCAATTCAGCCATTGCTGATCCGCCGCTATCGCAGGCAAGCCAGCTCCCACAGTAAAGCAGCCCTGCGTTTCGGTGTTCAGGCCAGGTTCTGCTCGGTTAACCGCTGCACCGCCAGGCGCCGGTAGTGCGAGGGGGTCATGCCCTTGAGCTGCTGGAAGCGGCGGTTGAAATTGGAGATGTTGTTGAAGCCTGACTCGAAGCACACATCGGTCACGGCTTTGTCACCATCGGCCAGCAGCTCGCAGGACTTGCTGATACGCAGGCGGTTGACGAATTCGATGAAGGTGCGGCCGGTGGCTTGTTTGAATACGCGGGAGAAGTAGGTGGGTTTCATGCCGAGGTATTCGGCGACTTCTTCGAGGGACAACTCCCGCGCGTAGTGGGCAAAAATGTAGTCCACCGCGCGGTTGGTGCGGTCGATGCTGTGTTCATCCGCCAGTTGCGGCGTGGTCACGCCGGAGAGCAGTTGGTAGTCCTCGCAGGCACTGAGCACTTCCATCAGGATGAAGAAGTGCCCCAGGCGCGCCATGCCTTGGGCGTCCTCGATGCGCTGCATCAGGGTCATGGCCTGGGCGATGGTTTTCTTGCAGCGAAATTCGATGCCGTATTGCGCCCGTTCCAGCAGTGGCGCCAGGGTCTTGAGCTCGGCAAAGACATGGCTGCCGCCGTCGAACAGCTCGTCGGTGAAGTTCACCAGCATGTCGCGCTTGGGCACCACTTCGTCCTCGGCCACCTGGCTGATCCAGTTGTGGGGCAGGTTGGGGCCGGTGAGGAAAAGGCTTTCCGGGTAGAAGTTGCCGATGTAGTCGCCGATAAACACCTTGCCGGAGCTGGCAACGATCAGGTGCAGCTCGTATTCCTTGTGGAAATGCCAGCGCACCAACGGGCACGGGAAGCCGTGTTGGCGATAGATGATGGACAGACCGTTGTGATCGTCCATCAGCTCGTAGGAAGGATCGGTGATTCTCGCTGCTCGGGTCATGCTGCAGTCGCTTTATTGTGGTTGCGAAAAGGATAATGCCCCCTTGCGCGCCACCTCGCCAGCGTCTGTGTCTACAGCGTACGGTTTTTCGCCTCGATCCACTGCGCCATGTACTGGGTACTTTTGTGCAGGTGGTGGCGCAGCATGCTGCCGGTGAAATTGTTCCGACGGTGCTCGGCCAACTGGCGGCGGCACTGCTCCAGGCGCTCCACCAGGGCCGGGCCGTGGAGGTCGTGGGCGTAACGGCGGGCCAGTAACTGCCGGCCATCTTCCTGGGCCTGGGTCCAGCGTGGCTGGTCTTGATACAACGCAACCGCCGCAGCAGCCAGTGCACTGGCGCTGTGTTCGACCACGCCGGGCCACGGTTCGCCCATGGCTTCGGCGCCAATCGGTGTGGTAACGCTGGGTGTGCCGCAGAGCATCGCGTCGGCCAGCTTGCCCTTGATCCCGGCACCGAAGCGCAGTGGCGCCAGGCAGATACGCGCAGCGCTCATGACCTGCAATGCATCCTCGGCCCAATTCATCACGTGGAAGCCCTGGGCCGGGTTGTGCAGCGCGGTGGCCTTGGGTGGCGTATAGGCGCCGTACACGTGGAGTTGAGCGCCGGGCAGTTGCTGGCGGATCAGCGGCCACACACTGTTCTTCATCCACAACACCGCATCCCAGTTCGGCGCATGGCGGAAATTGCCGATGCTCAGGAAGTGGGCACGGTCCTCAAAGGGGGCAAAGGCTTCGGTGGGCGGCACCAGCATCAGCGGGCACCAGTGGAGCAGGGCAGCGGGCACCTTGAAGTGTTCGGTCAGCAACTGGATTTCCACATCGGAGATCATCAGGCTGATGTCGCAGCGGTAGATCGCAGCGATCTCGCGCTTGGCCAGGTCGGTATCGGCCATGTCATCGAATTCGGCGGCCAGGTCCCGGCTGAACAGCGCGTCGAAGTCATCAGCTTCGGGGTGCGCCTTCAGGAAGTCCTTGAGGCGCTGGTGGCGGGCGTCCCGCAGGCTTTGCAGGTCGGATGCTTCCAGCACCCGTAGAGCATTCGGGCAGGATTTTTCCACGCGCCAGCCGAACTGTTCTTCCATCATGAAACGGTCGAACAGCACGATATCCGGAGCCAATTGCTGGATAAACGCGTCGAAACTGCTGTTATTCAACTCGATCGCGCATTCGCGAATGCCCAGGGCGGGCAGGTCGGCCTTGTGTTCGCCGGTGACCGCCGGGCTGCTGAAGGTGATGTCCCAGCCTTGGGCCAGGAAACTCTCCAGAATCTGCATCATGTGCCCGCTGGCGGCCGAGGAGCGAGGCTCTGGCCAGACGTAGCCAATGACCAGGACTTTGGTGGCGGGCTGATTCATCGACAACGGATTCCTTGAAGGGCTGGGCAAAGGCGCGCAATTAAACCACAGCCCCTCAAGTTCCGGCGTACTCAGCGGAAGATGTTGACCGGCGTCGGCAGCGTCACCAACCCTACATAACCGTCCCAGAACTGCTTCTGGTCCACCGCGAAGACCACCTTGGCCTTTTGCGTGCCGACCGGCGCGCCTTTCTTGTAGCCCAGTGCCCGGCCATAGTCGGCGCCGAAGGTGGCATCCACGTCCACCCACAGCTCGCGGGATTCGGTGACGATCCCGGGGTTCACGAGAAACAGTGCCGGCAGGCTGTCCCAGGTGAAGCTGTGGTAAGCCGGGTCCTTGGCGAACAGTGGCCCGAACTCGTGCTTGTACAGGTCGGCAATCGGGCCTTTGTGTGCGATCACCCGCTCATACACCGACTTGTCGAAGGTGACTTTCTCACAGACATCGTTGGGAAAAATCACGTGTTCGATGGGCGAGCGCAACACGATCTTCGCGGCCTCCGGGTCGAACCACCAGTTGAACTCCGCCGCCGGCGTGGTGTTGCCCGGGATCTCCAGCGCGCCGCCCATGTACACGATGCGCTTGATCAGCGGCACGATGTCCGGCGCCGAGCGAATCGCCAGGGCAATGTTGGTCAGCGGGCCGACCGCCAGGATCGTTACCTCGTGGGGGTTGGCCCGTACGCTGTCGACGATGAACTGGGCGGCGGTTTCCTTGCGCAGCCTGGTGTGGGTCGCCAGGCCGTCCGGTGGCGCGACCAGTTGTGAGGCACTGGTTGGCCGCGGGTTCTTGAACGCACCCGGCCAGCCGGAACCGAACAGGGCTTTTTCCGCCTCATAGGTGGCGTAGTCATGCAGCAGCGGGTAGGCGGCGCCGGAATACACGCCGACTTCCTTCTCCACACCCATGCGTTCCACCGCCTTGAGGGCGTCGACCTGTTCCTGGTCGACCCAGGCGTTGCCGCTGACCAGGGTCATGCCCAGCAGGTCGATGCGTTTTTGCCCGTGCAGCTGGGCGAGCATGATAAAGGCCTGGCCGTCATCGTTGAGCACGTTGAAGTCGGTGTCGAAGATGACCTTTTCTGCGGCCTGCGCCGTACCGGCACACAGGCCCACGGCGACAAGCAGGGCACAGCGCTTGATGAAACCTTGCATGGAGACTCACCCGAAAAATTGTTGTTGTTAGCGGTTTACCAGCTTCGCCGGCAAGGCGATCACCAGGAAGCTGCTGAGAATCAGGCAGCCGGCAAAAAACCACAAGGCCCCTGCGCTGCTGCCGGTGACGTCAATCGCCACGCCCATCAACGAGTTGCTCACCAGGCCCGCGATGTTCGCCAGCGAGCAGGCCAGGGCAAAGCCGGTGGCCGCTGCGGTGCCTTTCAGGAAGGTCGCCGGCAGGCTGAAAAACACCGGCACCGCACCGATGATCGCCGCCGAGGCAATCGCAAACAGCGCCACGGTGGCGACCACGTTATGGGTGAAGAACGTGCTGGTAGCCATCGCCGCCGCGCCGATGAAGAACGGCACGATGATGTGCCAGCGGCGTTCGCGGTGTTTGTCGGAGCTGGCGCCGATCAGCAGCATGCCCAAGAGGGCCGCCACGCTGGGCAGGGCCGTGAGGATGCCGATGTGGAAAGTGTCGGTAATCCCGGCGTTGCGGATGAATGTGGGCATCCAGAACCCCATGGCATAGGCACTGAGCAGGATCGAGAAGTCGATACCGCCGAGCATCCACACCTTGAGGTTGAAGAAGCCGTCGCGGAAGCTGTGTTTGCTGGCGGCACCGTCGGCGTCGTCCTTGCGCAGTTCGCTTTCCAGCAGGTTTTTTTCTTCCGGCGACAGCCACTTGGCTTGCTGATAGGTATTGGGCAGCGCCCAGAAGGTCCACACACCGAGCAGCACGCTGGGCACCGCTTCGATCAGAAACAGCCACTGCCAGCCGCGCAGGCCGGCCATGTTGTCGAAGTGGCCCATGATCCAGCCCGACAACGGGCCGCCGATCACGCTGGACAGCGGCAGGCCGATCATGAACAGGGCGATGATCCGCCCCCGGCGATGGGTGGGAAACCAGGTGGTCAGGTAATACAGCACGCCCGGTAGAAACCCGGCTTCGGCCGCACCCAGCAGGAACCGCAGGATGTAGAACTGGGTGGTGGAGGTGACCAGCATGGTGCAGGCCGAAAGCAGGCCCCAGGTGATCATGATGCGGGCGATCCAGATCTTCGCCCCGACCTTTTCCAGGATCAGGTTGCTGGGGACTTCGAAGATGATATAGCCGACAAAAAACAGCCCGGCACCGAGGCCGAACGCGGTTTCGCTGAAGTGCAACTGGTCGAGCATCTGCAGTTTGGCGAAGCCGATGTTGATGCGGTCCAGGTAAGCCGCGAGGTAGCAGAAACACAGGAACGGAATCAGCTTCCAGGTGATCTTGTGGTAGAGCGTGTGGACCGGATCGGCGACCGTAGTCGCGGGCGCTGCATTCGCAATGGGCATTGGGGTGTCTCCTGGCGGTGACTTATGGTTTTTATACGGCCGCTTTTTCAGCACTTCGGAGTGCTGTGAAAGCGACTTCCAAAGGCAGTGACAGAAGACTGAGGTGGCCCTGTTGGAGGTGATCAAGTGTGGGAGCGGGCTTGCTCCCACATTCGACTGCATTCCAGCGTGGGCGCTCAGTTTTTTCCGGACCACGCTCTTTGTCGTGGTTCCTGTTGACGCGTTATTGCTCCTTGAACTTGCTCATCGCCTCCTGCTTGCTCACCACGTCGCCGTACTTGCTGTCGATATCGAACAAGTTGGCTTCATGGGGCGCCGGGTGGCGGTCGCCGACGCATTCGCGCACGACGATGGTACGAAACCCGTGTTGCACCGCATCCACTGCGGTGGCCCGGATGCAGCCGCTGGTGGAACAGCCGGCGAGCACCACGGTGTCGATGCCCTGGGCGTGCAGCATCGGGGCCAGGCTGCTGCCGAAAAACGCGCTGGCGTATTGTTTGGTGATGACCACTTCATTGGCCAGGGGCAGCACTTCGGTGCAGAAGGCTGCGAGGGGGTTACCCTCGACCATGTCTTTCATCACCGGGGCCTTTTTTACCCAGATACCGCCGTCGGCGAAATGGCCCGGATGGTAGCGGATATTGGTGTGCACCACGCTGATCCCGTGACGTCTGGCGCAGGCCAGCAGCTCGACGCTTTCGGCCACGGCGATGCGCACTTCGGGGGCAAACAGTGGCGCGCCTTCGGTGGTATAGCCTTGCATGAAGTCGATCATCAGCAGGGCGGATTTTTTGCCGAAGCCGATTCGGTTACCCCAGACGCCCTGGTAGTTGGCGTCGGCGGATTGTTCGCTCATCTTTCAGTCCTCGGTAATGGACAGTGCACATAACCTTGTGGCGAGGGAGCTTGCTCCCGTTGGGCTGCGTAGCAGGCCTGTTTTTTTTGGGGGCGCTTCGCACCCCAGCGGGAGCAAGCTCCCTCGCCACAAAAGCGTTTTTAGTAGGCTCCCGACAGGAGGGCGCCGGCGCCGGGGACGATGGGTTCCAGGTCCAGGGCCTTGAGCATGGCGTAGGTGGTGGCGATGGCGGCGGTGAGTACCGGCAGGCCGGTCTGGGCTTCGACCTTCGCGACCACGGGCAGCGACTGCATTTGTACGCAGGCCGACAGTACGATTACGTCGACACCTTCCAGGTTCATCCCGGCAACAATCGCCGGCAGGTTGGCCGGGTCGTGGCGGGCCACTTCGAGGTTGTCGGGGATTTCCAGGGCGCGCCAGTCCACCACTTCAAAGCCTTCTTCGCGGATGTAGTTCACCACCAGTTCGGTCAGCGGTTTCATGTACGGCGCAACAATGGCGATGCGTTTGGCGCCCATGACTTTAAGGCCTTCGATCAGGGCGCCGGCACTGGTGATCACCGGGGCGTTGGCGTCGTTGTCGGCGGTGGCCTTGCGCAGGCGTTGCTCGGACTTGCGGTGGTAACCCAGCCCCATGGCCATGATCGCTACCAGGCAGGCGTAGCCCAGCACGTCGACCTTGGCGTCGGACAGTTCGATGGCGCAACGGTCGGACTCACCGTCCATGGCCGCCAGTTCTTCCTTGCGCACTTGCTTCATGCGCATGCGGCTGGAGTGAAAGGTGAAACGTTCCGGGCGGATCGCCTGGCGCGCGTTAAGCATCGCCGGGATCTCGGTTTCCATGGTGGTGTTGGAGCTCGGCACAATCTGGCCGATGCGATAAGACTTGAGCATGATGGTCTCCGTTATGCAGTTAGGGGCTGGCCGAGGAAGTCGCCGAAGGCAGCGAAAAAGCCTTCAAGGTCATCCCAGGGGATCATGTGTCCTGCATTTGGCACATGGGCGACCTGTAGGGTCGGCTGTAACTGTCGGACTTCCGCGACATCTTCGGCCTGAATTACACCGCCGCGTCCGGCAACAATCAGCAGGGCAGGAGCCCCCAGGTGCGGCAGGTCCTGATGAAAGTCGACGGTATGGAAGTCATTGAACGCACGCACGATCGCCGGCTCGTAGCAGGTGTGCAGCCATTCGGCGCGCAGTTGCAGTTGTTCGTCGGTCCAGGTGGCGCAGAAGGCGCGCATCGCCTCCGCATCCATGCCGACCTGGGATTGACGAATCGAATCGACGTACCACGGCAGTTTGCTTGGGTATTCGCGGCGACCCGGGCCGGACATCGGCGGGTCGATCAACACCACGCGGTTGACACCTTGTGGATGGCGCACCGCACTGCGTACGGCAAACCGCGCGCCCATGGAATGGCCGACCAGGTGATAACTGTCGAGCTTCAGGGCGTCGGCAAACGCGCCAATGTCATCGGCGCAGGTGTCGGCGCTGTAGTCCAGCTCCGGTCCGGTGGACGACAGGCCGCGACCGCGCACGTCCAGCACGTAGGTGTCGAAGTGCAAACCCAGGCGTTCGGCGACAAAACCCCAGGTAATCGCCGGGCTGGTGATGCCGGGAATCAGGATCAGTGCCGGGCCCTTGCCGCCGTAACGCAGGTAATGCTGGCGGATACCATTGGCCTGGACGTTGCCGCCATAGAGAAAGCTGCTCACGCCGCCACCCCCGATTTCAGTTGCTGGGCGTAGAGGTCATAGCCGTAGACCCAGTCCGGATCTTCCTGGGTGCGCAGCCAGGTGTTGGCGTTGGACACGGCCTGCACCCGGGACGCGCGTTCCTTGCGGTTGGCTTCATACAGCTCGAACGCGGTGCGGTAGTCGCCGATCCCTGTTTCCTGCAGGCAGCGCGTCAGCATCGCGGCGTCTTCGATGGCCATGCCGGCGCCCTGGGCCATATGGGGTTTCATCGGGTGGCAGGCATCGCCCAGCAATACCAGGCGACCACGGCTCCATAACGGCAGCGGGTTGCGGTTGCGCAACGGCCATTTGGTCACGCTTTCGGTGGATTCGATCAGGGCCTGGACGGTCGGGTGGTAGCCCTTGAAGGCGTCGAACATCTCCTCCCGGCTGCTGTCGACGAAGGCGCCCTGGAAGTCCCATTCCGGGTGCGGCACGCCGGTGACGTAGTAGTACTCGTCGCGCTTGCCGGTGGTGTAGTAGACCATCATGTGCCGGTCCTCGGTCCACCACTTGATGCAGTCTTCGAACTTCAGGTCGTACTTGGCCAACTGGTCGCCACGGATCAGCGCACGGTGCGCGACCCAGCCGCTGTACAGCGGTTTTTCGGCACCCAGCAGCTCTTCACGAATGCGCGAGTTGATGCCGTCGGCACCGATCACGATGTCGGCGTAGGTTACCTCGCCGTCGGCGAAAGTCAGGCGCACCTGGGTATCGGTTTCTTCAAGGGTTTCCAGGCGCTTGTTGAAGTGCAGGGTGCCGGGCTTGAGAGTGGACATCTGCAGCGCGTGCAGATCGCCGCGATGCACGGTGATGTAGGACGCGCCGTAGCCAGTCAGGGGAATGCGTGACAGGTAGTCGCCGGTTTCACCATCGCGGCTGAACCAGTGCTCGGGGTGCGACCCCATCAGGTCCAGCTGTTTTTCGATGCCCATGCGGCGGAAGATTTTCATGATGTTGGGGCCCATGTGGATCCCGGCACCCAGGCGGGAAAACTCCGGCGCCTGCTCGTAGATGTCCACGTCGAACCCTGCCTGTTGCAGCAGGGTGGCAGCGGCGGCACCGCCAAGGCCGGCGCCGACGATTGCGATTTTTTGTGTGCTTCCCATGGGGCGTGGTCCTCTTTTTCGAATAATGGCCGGCGGGGTCTGTCCGCAAGGTTTTTAAAGTGTATACGCTCATTTTTTCAAATGAAAAGCCCACGCCTGAAAAATTGTTTTTTTGGCCATATCGATCCCCTGTAACCGGTTATCTCCATATATCAATGGGCTTGTGTGGATTCGTAACGTTTTGGCGTGGTGCTTGCAGTCCATGATGAAATCAGTTCTTATCGTGATTAATTGGCGTATACGCTATAAAAACGCACTAGAGTGAAGCGCCCTGCAAGATCTTGGTGCAGCAGCTGAGGAGACAGGAAATGCCGGTAAGTGATTGCGAACTGACCCAGATGTTTGAGCATGTGTTGAAGCTCTCGAAGGTCGACCCGACCCAGAGCGTCGCCGTGCTCAAGAGCCATTACTCCGACCCGCGCACCGTGCGCGCCGCGATGGACGCTGCGCAGCGCCTGGGGGCCAAGGTGTATGCGGTGGAGTTGCCGTCGTTCAACCATCCCCGGGCGATGGGCAATGACATGACCGCCTACTGTGGCGACACTGCCCTGACCGGCAATATCGCGGCGCAGCGGGCGCTGGAAGCGGCAGACCTGATCGTCGACACCATGATGCTGTTGCACTCGCCGGAGCAGGAACAGATCCTCAAGACCGGCACGCGCATCCTGCTGGCGGTGGAACCCCCGGAAGTGCTGGCGCGCATGCTGCCGACCGAAGAGGACAAAGTGCGCGTGCTGGCCGCTGAAGAACTGCTGAAAAAAGCCCGCTCGATCCACGTCAAATCCCGCGCCGGCAGTGATTTCCGGGCGGCGCTGGGGCAATACCCGTCCGTCACCGAATACGGCTTTGCCGACGAACCGGGGCGCTGGGACCACTGGCCGAGCGGCTTCCTGTTCTCCTGGCCCAATGAGGAAACTGCAGAGGGCGTGCTGGTGCTGGATATCGGCGACATCCTGCTGCCGTTCAAGACCTACACCCGGGAGAAAATCACCCTGGAGATCGAGAAGGGCTTCATCACCAGAATCCACGGTGGTTTCGAGGCCGAATACCTGCGCGACTACATGAAATACTTCAACGACCCCGAGGTATATGGCATCTCCCACATCGGCTGGGGCCTGCAGCCACGGGCGCAATGGACGGCCATGGGCCTGCACGACAAGAACGACGGCATGTGCATGGACGCCCGCGCGTTCTACGGCAACTTCCTGTTCTCCACCGGCCCCAACACCGAAGTCGGCGGCACCCGCAAGACGCCGTGCCACATGGACATCCCGCTGCGCAATTGCGACGTCTACCTCGATGATGAGGCCGTAGTCATCGCCGGCGACGTCGTAGCCCCTCAAGCCTCCCTGGCCCACTAAACATCCAATGTGGGAGCGGGCTTGCTCGCGAATGCGGTACGTCAGTCACACATGCGCCACCTGACACACCGCATTCGCGAGCAAGCCCGCTCCCACATTTCAACCGCGTTCCGGCAATGAGATCCTTGAGTCATTTCCACAACCCCGCCATCATGCCACCCCATCGACCACCGCCTTCCCGAGCCCGCCGTGCCTGATTCCTACGTTTTCTCCGAACAAGTCGGCCACCTGCTGCGCAAGGCCTACCAGCGTCACCTGGCGATCTTCCAGCAGAACGTCGGCGACTCCCAGCTCACCGCCGTGCAGTTCGTCACCCTGTGCGCCCTGCGCGATCACGGTGCAAGTTCGCTCACCGAACTGGTCAAGGCCACCGCCGTCGACCAGGCGACCATCCGTGGCATCGTCGAACGCCTCAAGGCCCGCGAACTGATCACCCTCGAACCCGACCCGCAGGACAAACGCAAAGTCGTGGTCAACCTATCCGACTCCGGCGCCGCCCTGGTGCAGCAAACCGTGCCCTGCGCCGCCACCATCACCGAACTGACCCTGAGCAACCTCAACCCCGCCGAACGCGTCGCCGTACTCTTCCTGCTACGCAAAATGATCGAAGACCCCCAAACCTGACCCCGATCCCTGTGGTGAGGAAGCTTGCTCCCGCTGGACTGCGCAGCAGGCCCATCTTTTGGGGTCGCTTCGCAACCCAGCGGGAGCAAGCTCCCTCGCCACAGGTATTCATCCATCTTCTGGCACCGTTTTTGCTCTACGTTGATGTAGTAACCACTTCACCCGTCAAGTGTGTCGCGAGACCCCAGGTACGCGACGCTTTTTTTTGACTGTTTGATGTAGTGGACACTTCACCAAATCCAACGGGCGAAGCGAATGACCAGCCAGAACATCACGGTAACGCTTGAGGTCAACGGCCACACCAGCGAAGTCAGCGCAATGGCCGACACCCCGCTGTTGTTGATCCTGCGCAATGACCTGCAACTCAACGGCCCCAAATACGGCTGCGGCCTGGGGGAGTGCGGCGCCTGCACGGTGATCATCGACGGCGTGGCTGCACGCTCCTGCGTCTTCCCCCTGTCGGGTGCCGTGGGACGCAACATCGTCACCCTCGAAGGCCTCGGCACCCGCCAGACCCCGCACCCGGTGCAGCAGGCCTTCATCGATGAACAGGCCGCCCAGTGCGGCTACTGCCTCAACGGCATGATCATGACCGCCAAGGCCTTGCTCGACCGCAATCCCAACCCCAGCGAAGCCGAGGTGCGCAGCGAACTGTCTGGCAACCTCTGCCGCTGTGGCACCCATATCGAAATCCTCCGCGCGGTGCTGCGTGCCGCCCGCCAAACGCCTTGAACGTGGATCGATGACCATGACTGACGCAATCCCTTCCCGCGACCAATGGCTGGCCAAGGCCGGCGTCCTGCTGATCGTCGACGATGTGCTGCCACCTTCGGGGCCGGTGGCCAAAGGCGGCACACCGACGGTCAAGCCCAAGGAGCTGGGGCTGTTTATCGCAGTGAACGATGACGGGCTGGTGTACGCCTTCAACGGGCACGTGGACCTGGGCACCGGCATTCGCACCTCCCTGGCGCAGATCGTCGCTGAAGAACTGGACCTGACCATGGACCAGGTGCGCATGGTGCTGGGCGACACCGAGCGTGCGCCGAACCAGGGCGCGACCATTGCCAGCGCAACCTTGCAGATCTCCGCGATTCCGCTGCGCAATGCCGCCGCCGAAGCCCGGCGTTTCCTGCTGGCGCGGGCGGCGCAACGCTGGTCCGTAAATGCTCAAAGTCTCAAGGTCGACGCAGGCGTTATCCGCGGCGAAGACGGGCGCACCATCACTTATGGCGAACTGGTGACGGACGAGCATGACCAACTGCGCATCAGCGGCGATGCACCGCTCAAGGCCACCGCTGATTACCGCCTGGTGGGCAAGGGCGCAGCCCGGGTGGATATCCCGGGCAAGGCCACCGGCGAACTGACGTACGTGCACGACATGCGCGTGTCGGACATGCTCCACGGTCGGGTGATCCGCCCACCGTATGCGGGCCTGGATTGCGGTGACTTTGTCGGCAACAGCCTGCTGAAGGTCGACGAGTCTTCCATCGCCCATATCCCGGGCATTGTTGCGGTGGTGGTGATCCGTGATTTTGTCGGCGTGGTGGCCTTGCGCGAAGAGCAGGCAATCAAGGCCGCCCAGGAACTGCAGGTGCACTGGAAACCCTGGAACCACCCACTGCCGGACATGAGCGATGTGGAGCAGGCAATCCGCGACAACCCGCGGGTACGCCGCACCGTGCTCGACCAGGGCAACGTCGACGCAGCCCTGGCCGCCGCCAGCCAGCGCATGCCGCGCACCTACCTGTGGCCATACCAGATGCACGGCTCCATCGGCCCGTCCTGTGGCGTGGCGGATTATCAGCCCGGTGGCAGCCGCATCTGGTCGGGCAGCCAGAACCCGCACCTGCTGCGGGCCGACCTGGCCTGGTTGCTGGAATGCCCGGAAGCGTCCATCGACGTGATTCGCATGGAGGCCGCCGGCTGCTACGGCCGCAACTGCGCCGATGATGTATGCGCCGACGCCTTGCTGCTGTCGCGTGCGGTGGGCAAGCCGGTGCGGGTGCAACTGACCCGCGAACAGGAGCACCTGTGGGAGCCCAAGGGCACCGCGCAATTGATGGATGTCGACGGCGGCCTGAACGCCGACGGCAGCATCGCCGCCTATGACTTTGAAACCAGCTACCCGTCCAACGGCGCGCCCACCCTGGCGCTGCTGTTGACCGGCCGGGTCGAGCCGGTGGCCGCGATGTTCGAGATGGGCGACCGCACCTCGATCCCGCCCTACGACATCGCGAACATGCGCGTCACCATCAACGACATGGCGCCGATCGTTCGCGCCTCGTGGATGCGCGGTGTGTCGGCGTTGCCCAACACCTTCGCCCATGAATCCTATATCGACGAACTGGCGTTTGCCGCCGGGGTCGACCCGGTGGAGTACCGCCTGCGTTACCTGAAGGACGAGCGCGCCATCGACCTGGTGAAATCCACCGCCGAACGCGCCAACTGGGCACCGCGTACCGCGCCGATGCAAACCGCGAATGAGGACCACCTGCTGCGTGGTCGGGGCTTTGCCTACGCGCGCTACATCCACAGCAAGTTTCCCGGCTTCGGCGCGGCGTGGGCGGCGTGGGTCGCGGACGTGGCCATCGACAAGCAGACCGGCGATGTCTCGGTGACGCGGGTGGTGATCGGGCATGACTCGGGGATGATGATCAACCCCGCAGGGGTGCAGCATCAGATCCACGGCAATGTGATCCAGTCCACCAGCCGTGTGCTCAAGGAACGCGTGACCTTTGAAGAGTCGACCGTGGCGAGCAAGGAGTGGGGCGGTTATCCGATCCTGACCTTCCCGGAAGTGCCGCAGATCGACGTACTGATGATGCCGCGCCAGGACCAGCCCCCGATGGGCGCCGGTGAGTCGGCCTCGGTGCCCAGCGCGGCGGCGATTGCCAATGCGATCTATGACGCCACCGGCATCCGTTTTCGCGAGCTGCCGATTACCCCCGAGCGGGTATTGGCGGCGCTGAATGCAGGCACCCTGGGCGAGCCGGCGAAGTCCCCGGAAAAGCGCCGCAAATGGTTGTTCGGCTCATTGTTCGCCGCCTTTGGCGCGGTGCTGGGCATGGCTGCTACCGCGTGGCCGTTTCACAGCGAAATTGCCCCGATTGCACCGCCCAGTGCAGGCACCTGGTCCAAGGCCACCCTGGAGCGCGGGCGCTTGCTGGCTGCCGTGGGGGATTGCGCGGTGTGCCACACGGCACCGGGCGGTGCCACCAATGCCGGCGGGCTGGCGATGCATACGCCGTTCGGCACCCTTTACAGCAGCAACATCACCCCGGATGAGAAAACCGGGATTGGCAACTGGTCCTACCCGGCGTTCGAGCGGGCGATGCGCGACGGCATTGGCCGCGACGGGCGCAACCTGTACCCGGCGTTTCCCTATACGGCGTTTCGCAATATCAACGATGCCGACATGCAGGCACTGTATGCCTACCTGATGTCCCAGGCGCCGGTGAGCCAGGCACCGGTGCCGAATGCGATGAAGTTTCCGTTCAATATCCGGCCGTTGATGGCCGGCTGGAATGCGCTGTTCCTGCGCCGTGGGGAAATCAGCGTGCAGCCCCAGCGCAGCGAGCAATGGAATCGTGGCGCTTACCTGGTCAACGGTTTGGGGCACTGCGCGGCGTGCCATTCGCCGCGCAACCTGATGGGGGCGGAGAAGGGCGGCAAGGCGTTCCTCGCGGGCGGCAGGGTGGACGGTTGGGAAGCGCCGGCCTTGAATGGCTTGTCCAAGGCGCCGACGCCGTGGACCGAAGACCAATTGTTCAGCTACCTGAGCACTGGTTATTCCGATGCCCATGGCGTGGCAACGGGGCCGATGGGACCGGTCGTGACTGAACTGGCGAAACTGCCCAAGACCGACATCCGCGCGATGGCGGTATACCTGGCTTCGCTGAACGACAGCGGCGCCGCCGAAGCGCAGGTGGTGGCAGCTGCGACGGTGCCCAATGCCAATGGGCGACGGGTATTCGAAGGTTCATGCAAGGCCTGCCATGCCGACGGGCAGGGCCCGAAGCTGTTCGGCGTCAGCCCATCACTGGCGACCAATACCAATGTGCACAGCGATCAACCGGACAACCTGATCAAGGTGATTTTGCAAGGGATCAGCACTCCGGCGACCAAGGATCTGGGTTACATGCCGGCGTTCAAGGACAGTTTGTCGAACACCCAAGTGGCGGAGTTGGCCGCCTACCTGCGCGGGCGCTTCGCACCCCATGCACCGCAGTGGGAAGGCCTGGAGCAAACCGTGGCACACCTGCGAGCCAATCCCGGTACCCATTGATTCACACGGTCAAAAAATGTGGGAGCGGGCTTGCTCGCGAAAGCGGTTCGTCAGTCGCCAAATATATTGACTGATACACCGCATTCGCGAGCAAGCCCGCTCCCACATTTAGATCCAGGTTCTACCGTTGGATGGGCGGTGTCACGCATACCCCGCGCAACACCAGATCACTGATAAACCCCAGCCAATCCCGCTGCTGGGTCTTATCCGCCAAATCCTCCCCCAAAAACGAACTCAGCGTGTGCTGGTTGGAGTTATAGAAGTAGCACAACGAAGCAATCATCAAGTACACATGCTTGATGTCCACATCTTCACGAAACAGCCCCTGGGCCTGGCCCGCTTCAATGATCGGCCGCAACACCCCAACTGCCTCCCCGGACAACCGCCGCAGTTCACCCGACTGCTTCGCATGCTTGCCCTGGTGCAGGTTCTCGATGCTCAGGATCGCCACAAACTCGGGATGCTTGACGTAGTAATTCCAGATAAACCCCACCAGCGCCTGCAACGCTTGCACCGGTGCAGTCAGGTCGAGCTTGAGCTTGCTTTCGGCCTTGTTGAACTGTTCATAGGTGTGCTCCAGCACACACACAAACAGGTGCTCCTTGCTGCCGAAGTAGTAATACAACATGCGGTCGTTGGAGTCGGCCTCGCGGGAAATGCTTTCCACACGCCCGCCGGAATAGCCGTCGCGGGTGAAGACCTTGACCGCCGCCTGGAGAATCCGCGCGCGGGTCTGGTCGGCTTGCTGGGCGCGGATACCGGTCTTCTTGATCACCATCGAAAAGCCTCTGCTGCGCGGCGTAAAGGCCCGGAATATAGCATGGGCATTATTCCGTTACCGACAGGCTCTGTCACAAACGCGGCATAACGCTGGGGCTTGGATCGGAAACGTATTACTTTCTAGTTCTTCTAATAAACAGAGTATGCAGGGATGAAATACCAACCGTTTACCCGAACTTTGATTGCCACCGCGCTGGTGCTGACTGTCAGCGGCGTGCAGGCGGCCTCCCAGGCCCCGGTGGCTGGCGAAAATGGCATGGTGGTCACCGCCCAGCATCTGGCGACCCATGTGGGCGTGGACGTGCTCAAGGCCGGCGGCAACGCCGTTGATGCGGCGGTGGCGGTGGGCTACGCCCTGGCCGTGGTGTACCCGGCGGCCGGCAACCTGGGCGGCGGTGGGTTCATGACCGTGCAACTGGCCGACGGCCGCAAGACCTTCCTCGATTTCCGCGAAAAAGCTCCGCTGGCCGCGACCGCCGACATGTACCTGGACAAGGACGGCAACGTGGTCCCGGACCTCAGCTCCAAGGGCCACCTGGCGGTCGGCGTTCCCGGCACTGTGTCGGGCATGGAACTGGCGCTGAGCAAATACGGCACCCTCAAGCGCGCCCAGGTCATCGCCCCGGCGATCAAGCTGGCCGAAGACGGCTTTGCCCTGGAGCAGGGCGATGTCGACCTGCTGCACACCGCTACTGACGAATTCAAGAAAGACAAAGACCTGCGCGGCATCTTCCTGCACGGCGGCGAGCCGATGCTGGTGGGCCAGAAGCTGGTGCAGAAAGACCTGGCGAAAACCCTGCGGGAAATCTCCGCCAAGGGCACCGATGGCTTCTACAAAGGCTGGGTAGCCAAGGCGATTGTGGATTCCAGCCAATCGGGCAAAGGCATCATCACCCAAGCCGACCTGGACAAATACAAGACCCGCGAACTGGCGCCCATCGAGTGTGACTACCGTGGCTACCACGTGGTGTCCGCGCCACCACCGAGCTCGGGCGGGGTGGTCATTTGCGAAATCATGAACATCCTCGAAGGCTACCCGATGGCCGACCTCGGCTATCACTCGGCCCAGGGCCTGCACTACCAGATCGAAGCCATGCGCCACGCATACGTCGACCGCAACAGCTACCTCGGCGACCCGGACTTCGTGCAGAACCCGGTCGAGCACCTGCTGGACAAGGATTACGCCGCCAAACTGCGCGCTGCCATCGACCCGCAGAAAGCCGGGATCTCCCAGGACATCAAGCCGGGCGTTTCGCCCCACGAAGGCAATAACACCACCCACTACTCCATCGTCGACAAGTGGGGCAACGCGGTCTCGGTGACCTACACCCTCAACGACTGGTTCGGCGCGGGCGTGATGGCGAGCAAGACCGGGGTGATCCTCAACGACGAAATGGACGACTTCACCTCCAAGATCGGCGTGCCGAACATGTACGGCCTGGTGCAGGGCGAAGCCAACGCCATTGCTCCGGGCAAGACGCCGCTGTCGTCCATGAGCCCGACCATCGTCACCAAGGATGGCAAGGCGGTGATGGTGGTGGGTACGCCGGGTGGCAGCCGTATCATCACGGCCACCTTGCTGACCATTCTCAACGTGATCGATTACAAGATGAACATCCAGGAAGCCGTGGACGCCCCGCGTTTCCACCAGCAATGGCTGCCTGAGGCGACCAATATCGAACGCTTTGCCCTGAGCCCCGACACCCAGAAAATCCTCGAAGGCTGGGGCCACAAGTTTGCCGGCCCGCAGGACGCCAACCACCTGGCGGCGATCCTGGTAGGCGCGCCGTCCCTGGACGGCAAGCCGGTCGGCAATAACCGTTTCTATGGGGCCAACGACCCTCGGCGCAATACCGGGTTGTCCCTGGGCTACTAAAGCCCGCGGATCAGCTCCAGCACCTCGGCCTTCTTCAGCGGGTGCTTCAGGCGTTGCGAGAGCAGCGCCATGGCCCGCTGATGTTCACAGGCAACTACCGCTTCCACTTCGTCGCCCTGGCAGAGCAGGGCGATGAAGTCGTGGCGCTGCAGGTCGCCTTCCACGTGGAGCTGATTCCAGTGGCGGGGGTGGCCCAGCAGTTCAAAGGTCTTGCCGAAGTGATACGTCCAGAAGAACGGCACATCGGCAAACACCTGTTGTGCGCCCAGCATATTGCGCGCCGCCAGCACCCCGAGTTGCTGCGCCACACGCCAGTGTTCGATGCGCACGGGTTGGCCGTTCCATGGAAAGGTCACCATATCGCCCGCCGCCCATAGTCCGGGCGCGACGGACAAACCGGCATCGGTTTTGAGCGACTGGTCCTCGGCTTTTTCCAGCCCCTCGACAAACCCCGTGGCAGGCGTGACGCCGACGCCTATCAGTACCAGGTCTGCGGCCAATCTGTGGCCGTTTTTCAGCACCACCGTCGTCACGTCCATGTGGCCTTCCAGGCGTGCAGGCTCGCTGGCGGTGTGGAATATCACGCCGTTGGCTTCATGCAATTGGCGCAGTGAGGCACCGATGCGCTTGCCCAGTTGGGCCGCCAGCGGAATCTCGTGACGGCCCACCACCTGCACCGTCAACCCGCGCTTGCGTAAGGCGGACGCGGCTTCCAGGCCGATAAAACTGTCGCCGATGATCACTGCACATGTGCCCGGTTGAGCCGCCTTGACGATACGCGCCGCATCGTCCCGGGAGCGCAACACGAACACGTTGTTGAGTACGGTGCCCGGAACATCCAGCGGCCTGGCTTCGCCGCCGGTGGCCAGCAGTGCGGCGTCGTAGTCGAAATGGCGACCGTCCGCAAGCTCGAGGCGCTTGGCTTGAGGGTCGAGATGGCGCACTTCGCCGTGGATCCGCGACGCGTGGCAGGTGGCCTCGTCCAGCAAGGGCGGTGTTTCCTGCGGCGGCATCTCGCCGCAGATGACGAATTTGCTCAGGGCGGTGCGGTCGTAGGCGGGGTCCTGTTCCTGGTCGATCCACAACAACCGGCCGCTGAAACCCTTGCGGCGCAGCGTGGCCACGGCCGCCGAACCGGCTGCACCGGCGCCAATCACGATAAAGCAGCGCGAATCGTTGGTGTGCGGGGCAGCGGGCGAGGGCAGTGCCTCGTCGCCCACACTGACCACGCCGTCGTGAATCTCCACCGGGTACTGCTTGAGCTGCAACAGCGCGGGCGGCTCGCAGACCTGGCCGTCATCCACCCGGAAGGCCGCCTTGTGCCACGGGCAAATGATCCTCCCGTCACAGACCACGCCTTGCTCCAGGGGCGCCCCGGCGTGGGGGCAATCCGCCTGATAGGCACGGACCTCGCTACCCGAACGCACCAGCAGGATGTGATGGGCGGCGGTTTCAACACGAACGCCACGGTCTTCGGGCAAGTTGATCAAGCGGGCAACGATGCGCATGTTCATAGGCCAATCTCCTTTTAAGGATTGACCGGTGCCCCGGGTAGAGGACTGCGTTGACCCGATAACCGGTCTTCAGCCCTGCGCGCCAGAACGTTGAAAGTGGGCCATGCGTAACGAGCGGTGCATGAAAATCGTCCCCGCCGGTCAATCCAGCAGTTGTTCCACAGCTGAAAAGGCCTGGTCCTGGCGTGCTTGCCAATCCCCACGGATGACCCGTAGCGGTAGATGATGTTGCTCCAGCCAGTCACGACTGGCCTGGAAAAACGCCAGGCGATCGGCAAACTCCGGCTGGCAGCGCTGGCCATCGGCGGTCCACTCCACGTCTTCCGGAGACAGCAGCAGGTGCAGGTCGTAGTGGCGGGCGAGCAGTTCGCTGTCGAGCCACGCCGGGTAGTCGCCAAACAGGGTCTGGCTCCACAGCTTGTTGGTCAGCAGGTTGGTGTCGAGGATCAGCAACGCCGGCTGCGCGGCGCGGGCGGCATCTTCCCAGGCCAACTGGCCCCGGGCGATCTCCGGGATATCCGCCAGGGTGGTATCGCGCTGGTGGTGGTCGATGAAATGACGCACGTATTCGCCCACCATCACCCCGTCAAAATGTGCCTGCAACTGGGCGGCCAGCCAGCTTTTACCGCTGGATTCCGGGCCGGCCAGTACCACCACCTTCATGCGTGCAACGCCGGGTCGGCGCGCCATTCACGCCAGCCCTGCACCGCGATCACGGTGAACAAGGCGTAGAGCGCGGCGGTGAGGTACAGGCCTTTGTAGAGGAACAGCCCGACGAAGATCACATCCACGGTGATCCACAACGGCCAGCACTGCACGCGTTTTTGCGCCATCCACATCTGCGCCACCAGGCTGAAGCCGGTCAGGGTCGCGTCCAGCCAGGGTTGGGCGGCGTCGGTCCAGTGGGCCATGGCTGCGCCCAGCAACAGGCTGCCCACAGCACCCACAGCCAGGCCTTGCAGGATCGGTTGCAGGCCCAGGCTGGTGACTTGCCGGCCTTGCTTGACCTCACCGGCGCGGGTCCACTGCCACCAGCCGTAGAGTTGCAGGGCGGCGTAGATCACTTGCAGGAGCATGTCGGAGTAGAGCTTCACATCGAAGAAGATCCAGGTGTACAGCAGCACCATCACCAGGCCGATGGGCCAGCACCACGGGTTCTGTTTAACCGTCAACCAGACAGCGATCACCCCCAGGGCGGCGGCAAACAGTTCAAGCCCGGACATGGCGGTTCCTTGGGGGAGTCGAAGAGGGCGCTGATTGTAACCAATGTGGGAGCGGCGGTGCGACGATAGATCGTTCCCACGCTCTGCGTGGGAATGCAGTTCCGGACGCTCCGCGTCCCGGCTCTGCGCAACGGTGACGCAGAGCGTCACAGGATGCGTTCCCACGCAGAGCGTGGGAACGATCATCGGCGTCAGACCTTGAACTGGCGCAGAAGGCTGTCGAGTTGTTCGCTCAGGCCTTTCAAGTGCGCACTCGCGACGCTTGACTGCTGCGCCGCCAGTGCCGTGCTGTGGGACAAGCCGGCTGCCTGGGTGACGTTCTGGTTGATGTCTTCCACCACATGCGCCTGCTGCAACGTGGCGCTGGCAATCGAGGCGTTCAGCCCGTTGAGATTACGCAGCGCCTGGCCGATGGCAGTCAGGCTCGCGCCCGCCTGGCCTGCTTGTTCGATAGTCAGTTGCGAGGCCTGGTGGCTGTCGCTGATGACCTTGACCGCTGCCTCCGAATGGCCTTGCAGGCGCTCGATCATCGCCTGGATCTCTGCCGTGGATTTTTGCGTGCGCTGGGCCAGCAGCCGTACTTCGTCGGCCACCACCGCAAAACCACGGCCTTGCTCCCCGGCGCGGGCCGCTTCGATGGCGGCGTTGAGGGCCAGCAAGTTGGTCTGGTCGGCAATCGAGCGGATCACTTCCAGCACGCCGCCAATCTGCGTGCTTTCAGTCGACAGCGTCCGGATCACCTCCACGGCCTGGCTGATGGTGCCGGAGAGCTGGTCGATCCGTTGCAGGCTGCCATCGATATTGAGCTGGCCCTGTTCGGCCTGCACCTGGGCATCGCGCATTTCGCTGGCGGCATGCTCGGCATTTTTGGCCACGTCCTGTACGCCATAGGTGACTTCATTGATCGCCGTCGCCACCAGTTCCATCTGCTGCGATTGCTGTTGGCTGCGGTCATGGGCATCGCTGGCGTTGCTGCCCAGCTCGGTGGACGAATGGCCCAAGGCGTTGGCGCAGGTCTGCAACTGGCCCACCACCTGCCGCAGCTTGGCGGTAAAGCTGTTGAAGTGCCGCGACAATTGAGTGACTTCATCCTGGCCATGGGTGTCGAGGGTGCGGGTCAGGTCGCTTTCGCCACTGGCGATATTGGCCATCGCATTCACTGCCTGCTGCAACGGGCGCACGATGCTGCGGGCGATCAGCACCACCAGCAGGGCCATGATCAGCGCGATCACCAGGCCAACCACCGAGGCTTTCCACACCTGGCCGCGGAACTCGCCTTGCACGTCATCGACATACACGCCGGAACCGATGATCCAGCCCCAGGGTTCGAACAGCTGGATATAGGAGGTCTTGGCCACCGGCGCATCGGCGCCGGGCTTGGGCCAGCGGTAATTCACCATCCCCGCGCCCTTGGCCTTGGCCAGGATCACGAACTCGTTGAACACCGCAAAGCCGTCCGGATCACGGATGGCCGACAGGTTCTGGCCGTCGAGCTTGGGGTTGGCCGCGTGCATGATCATCACGGGGGTGAGGTCGTTGATCCAGAAGTAGTCGTCCTTTCCGTAACGCAGGCCACGTACCGCGCTCAAGGCTTGCTTCTGCGCCGCTTCACGGCTCAGGACGCCGCTGGTTTCGAGGCTGTGATAATAAGTCAGGATCCCGCTGGCGGTTTGCACCACGCGCTGGGTCTGCTCACTCTTGGCCTGGTACAGGTCGCCATGAATCTGCTTGAGCATAAGCAGGCCGAGGGTTAGCAGCATCAGCACGGCGACGATCAGGATCAGCCAGAGGCGCCGGCTGATAGACATATTGCGCAAACTGTTCATGGTCCTGTCACTCCGTGTTCTTATAATTTTGGGTGCTGCATCGACATTTCCGGCTTGTCTGATAGGCTTTCGGCCCAGAATCAAAAAACCTGAGTCCTGCCTGATTTTTCACGGAATTTTCGCAGTTCGGCCTTGATTATTTGCGCTGTGCTTGCAGCGCACTCTTCGTTAGTGAACGTCTAAAAAATATCAACGAGGCATGCCGTGGGCATGACCTTTGGGGGAATCGATGGATCTTTGGACCGCCGTACAGGCACTGATACTCGGCGTTGTAGAGGGGCTGACGGAGTTTTTGCCGATCTCCAGTACCGGGCACCAGATTATCGTGGCCGACTTGATCAACTTCGGTGGCGAACGCTTTGAAGCGTTCAATATCATCATTCAGCTGGGCGCGATCCTGGCGGTGGTGTGGGAGTTTCGACGCAAGATCCTCGACGTGGTCATTGGCTTGCCGACCCAGCGCAATGCCCAGCGTTTCACCGTCAACCTGATCATTGCCGTATTGCCGGCGGTGGTGCTGGGGGTGATTTTCGCCGACCTGATCAAACACTACCTGTTCAACCCGATCACCGTTGCGGCGGCGTTGGTGGTGGGCGGCGTCATCATGTTGTGGGCCGAGCGCCGCCAGCATGAAGTGCACGCCGAAACCGTCGACGACATCACCTGGAAGGACGCGATCAAAGTCGGCTTTGCCCAGTGCCTGGCGATGATCCCGGGCACCTCGCGCTCGGGCGCTACCATCATTGGCGGCCTGTTGTTCGGCCTGTCACGCAAGACCGCCACCGAGTTCTCGTTCTTCCTGGCGATGCCGACCATGGTCGGCGCAGCGGTGTATTCGGGCTACAAATACCGTCACCTGTTCCAGCCGGATGACCTGCCGGTGTTTGCCATCGGCTTTGTCACCTCGTTCATCTTCGCGATGATCGCGGTCAAGGCGCTGCTCAAGTTCATCGCCAGCCACAGCTACGCGGCGTTCGCCTGGTACCGGATCGCCTTCGGCCTGGTGATCCTGGCCACCTGGCAGTTCGGCTGGATCGACTGGTCGGCCGTCAAGCCATGATCATCCAGCATCCGCGCTTCAAGGCGTTGGTGTTTGCACTGTTGTGCGCCGCGCCGCTGTTTGGTGCGGCGCTGCTGGGGTACCGCGGGGTTTCGCTGATCCCGCTGGTGGCCTATGGCGTGGTCAGCGTGGTGGCGTTCCTGCTGTACTGGAGCGACAAGCGCAAGGCTCGCGAAGACAGCTGGCGCACCCCGGAAAACGTCCTGCACGCGGTGGAGCTGGCAGGCGGTTGGCCGGGGGCGTTGATTGCCCAGCAGGTGTTCCGCCACAAGACGCGCAAGGTGTCTTATCAGGTGGTGTTCTGGCTGATCGTGTTGCTGCACCAGGTGTTCTGGATTGATCAGCTGTTCCTGGGTGGCACGCTACTCTCGATCTTCTAGCAACAAGCCGACCTGCGTGCGCTTGGGCAGCTTGCTCACCACCAACTGGTGGGAACGCTGCAACAGGCCACGCAGTTCCTCGGCGCCCAGCGGGTAGGGCGTTTCCATGATGATCCACTGCGCCCGCGCCAGGTACGGCGCCGGGTGGATGCCGGGGCGATCCACATGGCCCAGGAACAGCTCCTTGTCGACCTTGAAGGCCAGCGAGTCGCCCCGCAGGTTCTGCAAGGCAAACATCTTGTTGCCGGCAATCGAAAACACCCGTACGCCGCCCCATTTGTAATCTTCCCGCGCGCCGGGCAAGCCCAGGCAAAACGTGGCGACTTGTTCTTCGGTCATTCTCATAGCAAACGGTCTCCGCAACCTTTGAAGGCGTTATCCAGGTGGTCGATCCAGGCCCGCACGGCCGGCAACACGCCGCGCCGATGTGGGTACACCGCCTGCAACCAGCCACCCGGCAATGACCATTGCGGCAAGAGCTGCACCAATTGGCCGTTGGCCAATTCCTCCTCGCAATACATCATCGGCAGCACGGTAAACCCCAGGCCGGCGAGGGCGCAGGCCTTGCGTACCAGGAAATCATCGATCCCCAGCCGTGCTTCCATCACCAGGTCGTGGCTGCTGCCTTCCGGGCTGAGCATGCGGAAGTGCACCATGCGGTCTGCTTCCAGGGCGCCCAGCACCGGCAGTTGCTTGAGGTCTTCCAGGGTGTCGATCTGCCGCTCACGCACAAAGTCGGGGCTGGCGACAATCGCGGTCTGGGCCTGGCGCAGGCGTTTGGTCACCAGGAGCGGGTCTTCATCCCCAAGCTCGCGCACGCGCAAGGCCACATCAATGCCTTCGGCCACCAGGTCGACGCGGCGGTTGACCAGGTTCATCTCCAACTGCACCAGCGGGTTGGCGGTGAGAAACTCCGCCACCACGGTCTGCAGGAATTGGTGAGCCAGGCCCACGGGGCTGCTGACCCGCAGCCGACCGCGGGGTTCGCTGGACATGCTGGCCACTGCCTCATCGGCCATTTCCGCCTCCAGCAGCATTGCCTGGCAGTGGCGCAGGTAGCGTTCACCCACGGCGGTGAGGGTCAGTTGGCGGGTGGTACGTTGCAGCAAGCGGGCGCCGAGGCGTTCTTCCAGCTCGGCAATGCGCCGCGACAGCCGCGACTTGGGAATCCCCAGCAGTCGCCCGGCAGCGGCGAAACCGCCGGCTTCCACCACCTTGGCGAAGTAGTAGAGGTCATTCAGATCTTGCATGGTGGGCCTATTGTCCTGTCAGTGGGACGAATAATCGCACATTGCCTGACTAATCGCTGATTGGTTTCATCTGTAGGCTTATTTCCATTCCGTCGCCCTTGGCGATGCTTACTTGGAGATTAACCATGAAACTGTTGCATATCGATTCCAGCATCCTCGGCGACAACTCGGTTTCCCGTCAGTTGAGCGCAGGTGTCGTCAAGACCTGGCAGGCGGCCGAGCCAGACGTTGAAGTGACCTACCGTGACCTGGCCAGCGAAGGCATCAACCACTTTTCCGGCGTGACCCTGGGTGCACTGGGCACCGCTGCCGAGCTGCGTGATGCCGTACAGAAACATGAAGCCGAGCTGAGCGCCAACACCCTCGCCGAATTCCTCGCGGCCGACGCCATCGTCCTGGCTGCGCCGATGTACAACTTCACCATCCCGACCCAACTCAAGGCCTGGATCGACCGTATCGCCGTCGCCGGCCAGACATTCCGCTACACCGAAAACGGTCCTGAAGGCCTGGCCGGTGGCAAGAAAGTCATCATCGTGTCGACCTCCGGCGGCCTGCACGTTGGCCAGCCTACCGGTGTGGCTCACGAAGACTACCTGAAAGTACTGCTGGGCTTCCTCGGCATCACCGACATCGAAATCGTCCGCGCTCACGGCCTGGGCTATGGCGATGAAGTGCGCAGCAAGGCGATCAGCGACGCCAACGCAGTGATCAACGAACAATTGTTTGCCGCAGCGTAAGACTTGTGTAAATTTTGCTGTTCCTCGATATCAATCTGATTCGAGGCGCCTAAACTCTGTATTCTGCTCGCCTGAAAAGCGATCGGAGTACGGAGTTTTTTCGTTTACCCGCTGTCACTACTTTGGCCCAGGTTATGCACGCATGGGTAAACCCTGCCAGTCCGAGCGCCTGAACCATGGATACTTCAACAGCTACGCGGGCTTACGCAACAAAGGTGGACATCCCCATGATGCGTCTTTGTGCAGTCTTGGTTCTCTCCCTGCTCGGCGGCCTGATTTCAGTGCAAGCCGCGCCCGCGCCGCACCCCCATTGGAGTGTGGGCTTCCACCGCATGACTTTTCTCGACCCGCTGGATCTGCAGCCGATGAAAGCCGTCGCGTTCTACCCGTCCACCGGCCTGGAACACACCACCCAGGTGGGCGCTTATCACATCGCCGCCACTGAAGACTCGAAAATCGCCATCGGCCGCTTTCCAATGCTGATGCTGTCCCACGGCAATACCGGCACGCCCCTGGCCCTGCACGACCTCGCCACCTCCCTGGCGCGCAAGGGGTTTGTGGTGGTGGCGGTGCTGCACCCTGGCGACAACTACAAGGATCACAGCCGGCTGGGCACCTTGAGCAACCTGTACGGGCGCCCGATCCAGATTTCCGAAGCGATCACCGCCACCCTCGGCGACCCGATGCTGTCGCCATTCGTCAACGTCGACCAGGTAGGCGTCATCGGTTATTCGGCCGGTGGCGAAACCGCGCTGATCCTCGCCGGCGCCAAGCCGGACCTCGACCGCCTGCGCCGCTACTGCCAGCAGCGCCCGGAAGATCGCGACGCCTGCACCACCAAGGGCGAGTTGATCGTCGACCGCGACGACCTGCAACCGCAGGCCGACCCGCGTATCCATGCCTTGATGTTGATGGCGCCGTTGAGCCTGATGTTTGGCCGCCACACCCTGGCGGACGTGCATGTACCGGTGCTGCTCTACAGCGGCGACGGCGACAAGCTGGTGGCCGTGGACAAGAACGCCGAGGCCCTGGCGCGCAAACTGCCGGAGCCGCCGGACTTCAAGCTGCTGGCCGGGGCAGGGCACTTTGTGTTCATGGCGCCTTGCGACGAGAGCCAACTGGCCGCGATGCCCGCCATGTGCACCGATGCTGACGGGGTTGACCGTGAAAGCATCCACCGCGACCTGATTTCCGAGGCCGGGCGGTTCTTTAATCACACCCTCGGGCAATCCACCCGGGCGGGCTTGCAGACGGCTGATCAGTAAGCGCGGCGCTTGAGCAGCAACGTCAGGCCCAGGCCGGTGACCGAGAGCAGGGCGGCGCAGAAGAAGATCCACGAGTAGCCCAGGTTCAGCGCCACCGCACCCATCACCGGCCCGGCAATGGCCAGCGCCAGGTCAAAAAACACCGCATATGCACTCAACCCGGCGCCCCGGCTGCTGTTGGGCACCTGCTTGATCGCCTCCACGCCCAGCGCCGGGTACACCAGCGACAAACCAAAGCCGGTCAGCCCGGCGCCGATCAAGGCCACGCCGGTGGACGGTGCCAGCCACAGCAGCGTCAGGCCCAGGGTTTCGATGGTCATGCAGGCAATCGCCGCGGTGAAGCCGCCGAAGCGGTTGATGGCAGAGATAAACACCAGCCGTGACAGGATGAAACACACGCCAAATACCGTCAGGCACCAGGCGGCGCCGGTCCAGCCACGGCTCAGGTAGTAGAGGGTGATAAAGGTGGTGAGGGTGCCGTAGCCAATCGACGCCAGGCACAGGCTGGCGCCAAACGGCGCAATGCGTCCGAATACGGCCCAGAATGGCAGCCGCTCGCCGCGTACTACGGGCACTGAAGGTTTATTGCGGATCAGCAACAGCCCCAGGGCGGAAAGCACCGTGAGGGCGATTCCGAGGCTGGTGTAGCCGTAGTCGGCAACCATCACCACTCCAAGCGGTGCACCAATGGCAATCGCACCGTAGGAGGCGATGCCGTTCCACGAGATCGATCGTGCCGTATGTTCGGCACCGACCGCGCCCATGCACCAACTGATGGTGCCGACGCCGATCAGGCCCTGCGCGACGCCGAGTAACAGCCGGCCGACAATCAATATGCCGAGGCTCAGCAACGGCAAGCTTTGCACCAGCGTGGCGATGAACGTCAGCACCCCGCTCAGCAGAATCCCGCTCAGGCCCAGCACGATAGCGCGCTTGGTGCCCACGTTGTCCGACATGCGCCCCGCCATGGGGCGGCTGAGCAGCGTGGCCAGGTATTGCGAGCCGATGGTTATCCCGGCGACCACCGCGCTGAAACCCAGCTCACCGTGGACATAGCCGGGGATGACGGCAATCGGCAGGCCGATACAGATAAACGCGATAAACGTGTAGAAAACGATGGAGACGATCTGCAGGGTGATCGACAAGGAGCTGGGGGCGGCGGGCTGTGTGGCAGGCATGGGGACTCGTTCGCGGGCGGGCGGTGAGGGCATCATGGCAAGGGCTTGGGGTAAAAGGAAGCAGGCTAACTATATTTGATGATATTGCGGCCCGTGCCTATCCGGCTTTGGATCCATGGGGCCTCCCTGGCCCGGGACGACTAAAGCGGACGCGGTAAAGTGTGGGAGCTGTCGAGCTTTAGCGAGGCTGCGAAGGCGGCGGCATGGTCAATAAAGATGTTGCCTGGCACACCGCTATCGCGGCCTCGCTAAAGCTCGACGGCTCCCACAGAAAAGCAGAGCCATATCCCAAAAAAAAGCCCCATCACACTGGACGGGGCTTTCGCATTTCAAACTACCGGCGGCTCTTAGAAAACCACACCCTGACTACGCAGGTAATCGTCATAAGTCCCGCTGAAGTCGATCACCCCACTCGGGCTCAGCTCGATGATGCGGGTGGCCAGGGACGACACAAACTCCCGGTCATGGCTGACAAAGATCAGCGTACCCGGGTAGTTCTCCAACGCCAGGTTCAGCGCCTCGATGGACTCCATGTCCAAGTGGTTGGTCGGCTCGTCCATGATCAGCACGTTCGGCTTTTGCAGGATCAGCTTGCCGAACAGCATGCGACCTTGCTCGCCACCGGAAATCACCTTCACCGACTTCAGGATCTCGTCGTTGGAGAACAGCATGCGGCCCAGGGTACCGCGAACCACTTGCTCGCCTTCCTTGGTCCAGCGGCCCATCCAGTCGAACAGGTTGGACTCGTCTTCGAAGTCCGAAGCATGGTCCTGGGCGTAATAGCCCAGTTCAGCCGCGTCGGTCCACTTGACCGTACCGGCATCCGGGGTCAGTTCGTTGACCAGGGTACGCAGCAGGGTGGTCTTGCCGATACCGTTCGGGCCAATGATCGCCACGCGCTCGCCGGCTTCAACCTGGAAGCTGAAGTCCTTGAACAGCGTCTTGCCGTCAAAGCCCTTGGCCATGCGATCGACGATGACCGCCTGACGGTGGAGCTTCTTGGTCTGGTCGAAGCGGATGAACGGGCTGACGCGGCTCGATGGCTTGACTTCGGCCAGCTGGATCTTGTCGATCGCCTTGGCACGGGAAGTGGCCTGCTTGGCTTTCGAGGCGTTGGCCGAGAAGCGGCTGACGAAGGATTGCAGCTCGGAGATCTGCGCTTTCTTCTTGGCGTTGTCCGACAGCAACTGCTCGCGGGACTGGGTCGCCACGGTCATGTATTCGTCGTAGTTGCCCGGGAACAGGCGCAGCTCGCCGTAGTCCAGGTCGGCCATGTGGGTGCAGACGCTGTTCAGGAAGTGACGGTCGTGAGAGATGATGATCATCAGGCTGTTACGCTGGGTCAGGATGTTTTCCAGCCAGCGGATGGTGTTGATGTCCAGGTGGTTGGTTGGCTCGTCGAGCAGCAACACTTCCGGATCGGAAAACAGTGCCTGGGCCAGCAATACACGCAGCTTCCAGCCTGGTGACACTTCACTCATCGGGCCGTTGTGCTGCTCGATGCCGATACCCAGGCCCAGCAGCAACTCACCGGCGCGGGATTCGGCGGTGTAGCCGTCCATCTCGGCGAAGTCGGTTTCCAGCTCGGCCACGGCCATGCCGTCGTCTTCGGTCATTTCCGGCAGCGAGTAGATGCGGTCGCGCTCGGCCTTGACCTTCCACAGCTCTTCGTGACCCATGATCACGGTGTCGAGTACGGTGAATTCTTCGTAGGCGAACTGGTCCTGGCGCAGTTTACCCAGGCGCACGTTCGGCTCCAGCATGACCTGGCCGCCCGACGGGTCGAGGTCGCCACCGAGGATTTTCATGAAAGTCGACTTGCCGCAACCGTTGGCACCGATCAGGCCATAACGGTTGCCTGCGCCGAACTTGACCGAAACGTTCTCAAATAGCGGCTTGGCGCCGAACTGCATGGTGATGTTAGCTGTGGAGATCAATTACTTTACCTATCAATAGCTTGGAGTGCGCTAATTTGAGCCGGGCCCATTTTGTGGCCCAGGCCAACGGGCATACGTCGGCAGCGACATCAAGGCTTGGGGCCCAGTCGCTGAGCAGAAAAATGGGTGCATGTTGGAATTTGGCGCGCATTGTCGCATATGTCAGGCGGGAGTTGTATGGCGCTGCACGGATGGATTCGCCCGAGTCTCCGGCATTGCCACCCACACCAGCCCCAATGCGACGGCCGCCACGCCGGCCAGGGTCAGGAACGCGGCGTTGTAACCCGCCCACTGCACGACAAAACCTGCCAGGCTGCTGCTCAAGGCCGCCCCGAGGCCGAATGCCGTGGACAGCGCGCCCAGGCTGACATTGAAGCGTCCGGTGCCCTGGGTGAGGTCTTTGACGATCACCGGAAACAGCGCGCCGAACACCCCGGCACCGACCCCGTCAAGCATCTGCACCGCCACCAGCCAATAAGGATCACTGGACAGCGTATACAACACGCCCCGCAGCGGCAGGATCATGAAACCGGCGAGCAGCAACGGCTTGCGCCCCCACACGTCGGCCTTCACGCCCACCAGCCAGGCCACCGGCACCATCACCAACTGGGCCGCGACGATGCAGGCCGAGGTCAGCGGCGTGGCCATCTGCAGGTTGATCTGCGACAGCTTCTGGCTGACCAGCGGCAGCATGGCCGCATTGGCCAGGTGAAACAGCGCGCAGCAGATGGCAAACAGCATCAAGGGCTTGTTCGCCAGAAGCACGGCCAACCCCGACGGTTGTTCATGGCCGGTGCCATGCGCAGGGTCGAAACCCCGTGCGACTTCGTGGTCGATTGCCTGGGCTGACACGCAGCTGACCGCGATGACACTCGCCGCAGCCATGACTGCCATCAGATAGAACACCGCCACCGGGCCGAACAGGTAGGCAAATCCACCGGCGAGGAGGGCCGCCACCGCGTTGCCGGCGTGGTTGAAGGTTTCATTGCGGCCGGTGCGCCGGGTAAAAGCGCGCGGCCCGGTGATCCCGAGGGAAATCGCCGAGATGGCCGGCGCAAACACCGAGGCCGCCGCTGCACTGGCCGCCTGGGTCAGCGCCACCAGGCTGAAGGAGCTGACGAAGGGCAGGAGCAGGCAACTGGCAGTCACCAGCAGCGCGGCGATCACGATCACTGCCCGTTTGCTGCGGGTTCGGTCAATCAATGCGCCGGCCGGCGTCTGGGTGAGCAGGGCCGCGATGCCGGCCAGGGTCATGACCACGCCGATGCTGGCGGGGTCCCAGTGGTGCACGGCCAGCAGATAAATCGCCAGGTACGGCCCCAGTCCGTCACGCACGTCCGCCAGGAAGAAGTTCAGGCTGTCCAGGGACAGGGTGTTGCGCAGGTCAGAGCGAGTAGCCATGGCACGGTCTTCAGGCAAGAGGTCGGTAGCAGTAGTGACCCATGGCGTGAAGGTATAGTTTCTGAAGGCGGCGTTGCACTCGTATGGCAATACAAGCAAAAACATTTACAAAGTGGAGCCATTTGCATCGAAAAATAGCGCTGATCGAGGCTTTTTCAGGGCTTTTTATTGTTAACAGTTGAACATCCAATAAGCCTGGCTTATTTTCCGTCCGTTCGCCCTACAGTGAAGGCTCTTTACCGGTTCAAGGATGGCGAGGCTTTCGGTGTAGGGCGGACTTCTTTTGTCGCAATGACCGGAACATATTGGAGACGCAATGGACATGCTGTCAGCCCAGGTATCAAAACCAGCCCGCTCAGCTGCCCCGTGCTACACCCCCACCGCCATCAAGCGCCCGTGCTGATTGGCTGCTGTGCAGGCAAAAAAAGGCCCGTGGGGTAGACGGGCCAAGGTGTTCACTGGAGTAGGTAGCCTTCACCCTATAGGTCAACACGTGAAGGCCATGTGAAAACCATGTCGCAGGAACGGATGTATCTCCGTGTCAGGGTTTGCGCACGAACGTGCGCATGGTTTGCCCTGGGCCGGTACTGAAGCGGGTAGGGCGGGGCATGCCTTCATCTGCCGCAATAAACACGAAGTGATCACCTTCCAGCCGGTAACTCGCGGGTAACTGCTTGCCGGCATCCTCTCCCATCGAGTCAACCCAGGTAATGCTTTTGGGTGCCGTGCTGGCATCGAGCGTGAAGCTGCCTGCCAGTAAAACCTCGCCGTCGACCGTCACCACCTGGAATTGATCGCCCGAGATTGTCGTGATCGCGCCTGGCGCGCTGTGTTCATCCGTGGGATTGAGCGCGCCATTGTCTTCCAGTGCCGTTTGCTCCCATGCGCCCTGGAGCGCCTGGAAATCCGCATTTGAAGCAGGTGTCATATAAATTCCTTTTTGGTTAAAAAACGAGCAGTCAATACCTTGGTGCGTAGATGCCTGACGGATAAGCTGAATCGATTTTGTGAGAATTGTCTGGTTTCTCTTTGTTGCGTACGAATTTTCCCAGTATTCACGGGTATTTAGCGCCATTTTGTGCGTTGATTCGGAAACGGTTCTTTACAAGTTCGTCTACGCTCAGCACCAGGGTAGGGGCTCCTGCGTAATCTGAACGAAAACAATCTACGGTGATGTGGGATTTTTCCATGACCGAGGTGGTCCGATGACCATCGGTAGACCGTTCGTGTCTTGTGTACAGGGCGTTGTCCCTGATTTTCAAGCGGCCATTCAGTATTTGATGAATATGTGTGACCGCTGACTGTCGACTTTTTAAGGTGCATCAGTTTTGAATAAAACTCCTCGGCTCCACGCTCATGCGGCATCGGACGAAATTGATCTGTTTGAACTGTGTCATGGTATCTGGCGGCAAAAGAAGTTGGTGCTGGGGTGTACGATTCTGGCGGGGGTGCTGGGGGCGGGCTACGCTTTTCTGGCCCCGCGGGAGTATCAGGTCAGCAGTGTGCTGCGCCCGGCTGCCATCAATGAGCTGGATGCTCTGAACCGCTCCGAAGTCTATAAGTTGCCGCCGGCCGACGCCCTGAACAAAGTGGGGGCGCAACTGGACTCATACGAAGCGCGCCTGGGGTTTTTCAAGTCCCATGAGGACCTGTTCAAGGCGTTCCAGAAAACCGGGCAAAGCCTCGAGCAGAGTTTTGAAGAATTCAATCGAAACTCCATCAACCTGAGCCTGCCCGATCCCAAGAAGTCCGACTCCCTGAGCAGCTATATCAAGCTTGAGCTGGAATACCCGGCAGACATCGACGGGGTAGCGATTCTCAACGGCTTTGTAGACTACGCAATTGATTCGGAACGTGCCCAGGTCGGTGCTGACCTTAAAGTGATCGTCAATAACCGCTTGAACGAACTCAAGGGCAAAATCGACGCGGCGCGCTCCAATTACGAAACCGACAAGGAATCGAAGATTGCCAAGCTGCTTGAAGCCGACAGGCTCAAACGGGCCAAGCTGGAGGACGAACTGGGTGCCCTGCGCTTACAGATGAAAATGGAGCGCACGGACCGGCTGGCAGAGCTGGCGGAGGCCATTTCCATCGCCAAGTCGATGGGCATCAAGACCCCGACCACTCCTTCTTCCATGGCAGATGCCTCGCGTAGCGGCTCGAATCAAGTAATGCGCACCGAGGTCAACAACCAGAAAATCCCGCTGTACTTCCTCGGTACAGAGGCGCTTGAGGCGGAACGTGCCGCGTTGCAGGCGCGTACCAGCGACGACTTTACCAACAGCCGCATTGCACAGATTGGCAAAGAGTTGCAGATGCTGGAGGTCAACCGTGAAGTGGAGGTGCTGAAAAATCGCGGGAATGAAGACATTTTCTTGCAGGATGTTGAACCGTTACGAGCGGAAGTCGCGCGTTTGCGAGGCCTCAATATCGACATGAGTGGCCTCAAGCTGGTAACCATTGACCGTCGTGCCCAAGAGCCGCTGAGCCCGATCAAGCCCAAGAAAGCCCTGGTTATGATACTGAGCCTGCTGGCAGGGTTGACCGTGGGCGTACTGATTGCGCTGGGCCGCCATCTGCTGGCACGACGCGAAGCCGTACCCTACTCGGAGTTGGATGAATATCGGCTTTCTCTGCGTACACGCAAGGATGATGAACCGAAAAGCTGACGCCTTCAGCAGCGGGCAGGCCGCCCGGCAAGCCCGCTGCTGCTGTTCCTGGCACACTCACTGGACACCTTTTCACAAATCTTGATTAACCTTTGGTTACAAAGTGTGGCTAAAATAGCTGCCAATGGCCACGACCGGATTGTCACCCAGCCGTTCGTGTTGCCGGTTTTGTGAATTGTGATTTCAGGTGCTGCATCTTCAATCCTCGGCCGTTGTGGGCACGCGGGAGCAGCCTGTTCTCTTCTGACTTGTGACGAATACCTTGAAACTCATCATTGTTGCTCTCTACGTTGCCTCTATTGCGTATGTCCACCTGCGTGGCCGGGTGCGCCACAAGCTGGGGCGCCAGCTCAGCGATCACTCGACCTTCCTGGCTCCGGTGAACTGCTTTCTCTACCTCTTTTCCAAACTGCCCAGCCGACCGTACCTGTCCCCCAGCGACTTTCCCGACCTGAGCCCGCTTCAGGAGCATTGGCAAGAGATCCGCGAGGAAGGCCAGAACCTGCTGCGCGCAGGCGAGATCAAGCGCTCCGACCAGTACAATGACGTGGGTTTCAATTCGTTCTTCAAGTCGGGCTGGAAGCGTTTCTATTTGAAGTGGTACGGCGACAGCCATCCTTCGGCGATGAAGCTGTGCCCGCGCACCACCGAGCTGGTGCAAAGCATCGGCTCGATCAAGGCCGCGATGTTTGCCGAGCTGCCACCGGGCTCAAAGCTGGTACGCCATCGTGACCCGTATGCCGGTTCCTACCGTTACCACCTGGGCCTGGACACGCCCAACTCTCCGGGCTGCTACATCAACGTGGACGGTGAAAACTACTACTGGCGCGATGGTGAGCCGGTGATGTTTGACGAGACCTTCATCCACTACGCCGAAAACACCACCGAGCAGAACCGGATCATTCTGTTCTGCGATATCGAACGCCCGATGAAGTACCGCTGGGCGGCCGCGTTCAACCGTTGGTTCAGCCGCAACGTGATGGCTGCGGCCGGTTCGCCCAACGATGCCGGTGACAAGACCGGCGGCCTGAACCGTGCGTTTACCCGCCTGTACAAGATTCGCCTGCGGGGCAAGGAGTTGAAGAAACGCAACCGCACCCGTTACTACCTGGAAAAATGGGCGATCTTTGCCGGCCTGGCCGCGATCTTCATCCTCATCTGAACCGGGCAGCGGAGCGCATCAGCCTGGCGGATGCGCCCCCAGCTTCTCCCACATCTTCTTGCTGATCTTCTGCCGATTGGCATAACCCGCCCACGGGTCCTTCTTCAAACCCTGCAAACGCTCGTGCAGGTTAGCCACCGTCCATTGTTGGGCGCTGTGCAAACTCTTCAACTCATCACGACTCACCGGTACCGATACCGGCAGGCCGGGCCGCGCCCGCACCGAGTAGGCGGCTACCGTGCTGGCGCCCCGGGCGTTGCGCAGGTAGTCGATGAAGATCTTGCCCACGCGATTCTTCGGGCCCGAAGTCGCGGTAAAGCGTTCAGGCAACTGCAGCGTCATGAACTGGGCGATGGCCTTGGCGAAGGCTTTTACCGAGTCCCAGCCATCGCGGCGCGCCAGCGGCACCACCAGGTGCAGGCCTTTGCCGCCGCTGGTCTTGACGAACGCTTCAAGCCCCAGTTCATCGAGTACCGACAAGGTCAGTTGCGCCGCTTCAAGCATGCTTTTCCACGGCAGTGCCGGGTCCGGGTCGAGGTCGAGCACAAACAGGTCCGGGGTTTCAATCTTGTCAGCGGTAGCGCCCCAGGTATGCAACTCGACGGTACCCATCTGCACGGCACCGATGAGCGCAGCCGGGCTGTCGATTTCCATCAGCCGCGCATGGCCCGGGTCCAGGGCCTGGTCCAGTTGCTTGATATTCGGGATCGCCAGGCGCTCGGAGTGCTTCTGGAAAAACTGTTCGCCGGCAATGCCTTCCGGTGCCCTGAGCAAGGATACCGGCCGGTTGCGCAGAAAGGGCAGGAGCCATTCGCTGATGCCCTCATAGAACTGTGCCAGTTGCAGTTTCTGTGTAGCGCTCTGGGCATCGATGACTCGGTCCGGATGGGTAATCCTGACCCCAGCCACGGCGCCGGTGCCCGCCGTCTTTTTGCGGGGTTTTTCCTTCAGCGATTTGGCCGTCCGCGGCTGCTCATGCACAATCTGCTCCGCCGGCTTGTCGGTGCGCAGCCCGACAAACGCCGCCTGGCGCACCACACCTTCGCGGGTCCATTCGGCAAATTGCACTTCGCCCACCAGCTGCGGCTCGACCCAGTGCACGCCGCGTGCCTGGGCACTGGTCAGGGGCTTGGCCAGCGGTGAAGTCTGGCGTTCCAGCGCCTTCAACTGTGCACTGATCTTTTTCAGCGCGGCCTGATCGAATCCGGTACCTACGCGCCCGGCATACACCAGGTCGCTGTCATCATTGACCGCCAGCAACAGCGCGCCAAACCCGCTGCGCGAACCTTGCGGGCGAGTGAACCCTACGATCACGAATTCCTGGCGCAGGCGGCACTTGAGCTTGATCCAGTCCGGGCTGCGCCTGGAAACGTACGGGCTGCCGGCACGTTTGCCGATCACGCCCTCCAGCGCCAGGTCGCAGGCACTTTCGAAGATATCCCGCTGGTTGGCAGCAAAGGACTCGGAGAAGCGCAGCAGCTTGCTCTTGCTGCGGCTAACCGCGTCCTTCAGCGCGGTGCGGCGCTCTTCGACAGCGGCTTCGCGCTGGTCGCGGCCATCGAGGAACGGCGCATCGAACAGGTAATAGACAATGTCCAGGCTGCGGCCGATATCAAAAGCGTTCTGCAGCGCCTGGAAATCCGGCAGCCCGTCGGCGTTCAGGCTGACCACCTCACCGTCAAGCCAACTGTCCTTGAGCTTCAGGGCTTCCAGGGCCTTGGCCTGGCGTGGCAGGCGATCGGTCCAGTCATGGCCATTGCGGGTGAACAGCCGAACTTCGCCATCGCGAATCCGTGCGAGGATGCGATAGCCGTCGAATTTGATCTCGTACACCCAATCGCCTTCCGGTGCACGGTCCACCAGTGTCGCCAGCTGTGGCGCGAGTTGATCGGGCAGGGCGGTTGAGGGCTTGCGCCTGGCTTTCTTCGGCGCTGCGGGCTTTTTCGCAGCCCCTACCGTTGCGTCGCTCAGCACGCTTTTCGGTTCAGCCTGGACCACATCGTAGTCAGCCACCGGGCGTGCCTCCTGATCGTTCTCCTTGATCAACAACCACTGCTCCTTGTCGCCGCTGCCCTTGAGTCGGGTGCGCACCAGCGTCCAGTCGCCTGCCAGTTTTTCGCCGATCAGGCTGAACTTCAGCTTGCCGGCCGCGTAGGCCTTGTGCGGGTCATCGTGGGGCTGCCATACACCGCGATCCCACACGATCACATCGCCAGCGCCGTATTGGCCTGCCGGAATGCTGCCCTCGAAACTGCCGTAGCCCAATGGATGATCTTCCACATGCACCGCGAGGCGCTTCTGGCTCGGGTCGAGGCTTGGGCCCTTGGGCACCGCCCAGCTTTTGAGGACGCCGTCGAGCTCCAGGCGAAAGTCATAATGCAGGTTGCGCGCATCGTGCTTTTGAATCACGAACGACAGGGCATGCGCCCGGTTCCTGGCGCGAGGCGCACTGCCGGCGGGTTCGGCGGTCACGTCGAAGTCGCGCTTGGCGTTGTATTCACTCAGGGGCTTGGCCATGGCGGTCTACCTCATGAAGCCTTGCTGGTCTTTTTCGCGGCAGGTTTCTTGGCTGCAGCCTTGGTCGCGGGCTTGCCGGCCAGGCTGCGCTTGAGCAACTCCGTCAGGTCGATCACGTCCGCAGATTTGCGCTCGTCGACACCTTCGCTGGATTCCACGTCTTCGATCTTGCCGGCCTTGGCCTTCTTCGCCACCAGCGCCATGATCTTTTCCTGGAAGCTGTCGCGGTATTCGTCCGGCTGCCAGTCGGCACTCATGTCTTCCACCAGACGCTTGGCCATGTCGAGTTCGCCCTTGGCCAATGTCGGTTTGGTCACGTCGCTGCCCAATTCCAACTCGTCCAGGCCACGCACTTCGGCAGGCCAGCGCAGCATCACCAGCACCAGCGCCGACTCCAGCGGCATCAGTGCCGCCAGGTGCTGCTTGGTGTGCAGCACCACGTTGGCCAGGGCGACCTTGCGGGTTTTCTTCAGGGTTTCGCGCAGCAGGGCATAGACCTTGCCGCCGCGCTTGTCGGGGGCCAGGAAGTAGGGCGTGTCGATGTTCTGCAACGGGATCTGGTCGCTGGCCACAAACGCGATGATTTCGATGGTCTGGGTGGACTTGGGGTGGGCCGAGCGGATTTCGTCTTCGCTGAGGATCACGTAGCGACCTTTCTCGTAGGCCACGCCCTTGACGATATTCTCCTTGGTGACTTCCTTGCCGGTGGTCTTGTTGATGCGCTTGTAACCCACCGGGTCCATGCTGCGTTTGTCCAGCCAGTCGAAGTCGACGCCCTGGGAGGACGTGGCCGAGACCAGTGACACGGGGATGTGCACCAAGCCAAAACTGATTGCGCCTTTCCAGATAGCCCGTGGCATGTCGGTATTCCTGAAGTGTGTGGTCTTCAGGTGACAGGGCGGATTCGGCAAAAGTTTCCCTGGCCAGCCGGCTGGCACCAGGGTTTCAGACAGATCGTGTTACACCTGATGAGAAACTATTTAGTTACCAAAGCCGAACCCAAGGCGTAGCGTGTTATCGAAAGCACGTATTACTTGCGCCCAGAGAGGCTTTGTCATGAACACCCGTTTGCGCAACCTTGCCGTATTGGCGTTGGGCCTGGCCTTGAGTTCGTTGGCACAGGCGCAAAACCTGCCCGGCAGCAGCAACAACCCCTACAACGGCCCCATCCACCAGGCCAACCCCAACAGCATGCAGGGCACCCAGCCCAACGCGCCGGCAGCGCGAGGCAGCTATATTCCGCCGGCACAGCGGCCGCCGACCCTGCAAAACGGCGGTATCGGCAACAGCGTCCAGCGCCGTGACGGCGCGCAGACCCCGCCGGCTATCCAGCCCAAGACTCCCACCCGTGACGCCAATGGCAATCGCGGCGATTGAGTGTGTAAAGACGACAAGGAAACCCACCGTATGCTGTTACGCAAAACCCTTCTAGCGACCTTCTGCGCCGCTGCCTTGCTGCCCCTGGCGCTGCCTGTCTCGGCGGCCGCCCCCCAACAGTTTCCCAGCGAGCAAGGGAGTATCACCGTCACCCCGATTGCCAAGGGTCTCGATCACCCGTGGGCGGTGGCGTTCCTGCCGGACAAGCAAGGCTTCCTGGTCACCGAACGTCCCGGCAACCTGCGGTTTGTCAGCCCGGAAGGCAAACTGTCCGCGCCCCTGAGTGGCGTGCCGAAGGTGTTTGCCAAAGGGCAGGGCGGCCTGCTGGACGTGGTGCTGTCGCCGGACTTCAAGGAGGACCGCCTGGTGTACCTGTCCTACGCCGAGGGCGGCGGCACGAATGGCACCGCAGGCACCGCAGTCGGGCGTGGGCGCTTGAGCGATGACCTGAGCGGCCTGCAAGACTTCAAGGTGATCCTGCGTCAGGAGCCCAAGCTGTCCACGGGCAACCACTTCGGCTCGCGGCTGGTGTTTGACCGCGATGGTTACCTGTTTGTGACCCTTGGGGAAAACAACGACCGGCCCACCGCCCAGGACCTCGACAAGCTGCAAGGCAAAGTGGTGCGGATCTTCCCGGATGGTCGTATACCGGAAGACAACCCCTTTGTCGGCCAGGAAGGCGTGAGGCCGGAAATCTGGTCCTACGGCCAGCGTAACCCCCAGGGTGCGGCACTCAACCCGTGGAGCGGCACACTCTGGGAAAACGAACACGGCCCGCGCGGCGGGGATGAGATCAATATCATTGAACGAGGGAAAAACTACGGCTGGCCGCTGGCGACCCATGGCATCAACTATTCCCTGACGCCGATTCCCGAGGCCAAGGGCAAGACAGTCGAAGGCACCGTTGCACCCCACCACGTCTGGGAAAAATCCCCGGGTGTGAGCGGCATGGCGTTCTACGACGCCGACCGGTTCAAGGCCTGGCAGCACAACGTGTTTATCGGGGCATTGGTCAGCCAGGAGTTGATTCGCTTGCAGTTCGATGGGGACAAGGTCATCCACGAAGAGCGACTGCTGGGCGGCCTGAAAGCGCGGATCCGCGATGTGCGCCAGGGCCCGGATGGTTACCTGTATGTGCTCACGGATGAAGATAACGGCGTGTTGTATCGGGTGGGTTTGAACCAGGACTGACGGATACGGCAAATACCAATGTGGGAGCGGGCTTGCTCGCGAAAGCGGTGGGTCAGTCGCTGGAGATGTTGGCTGAGCCATTGCCTTCGCGAGCAAGCCCGCTCCCACAGTTGTGTAGCGTCGAGCCTACAACCCAAGCTCCGACAACCCCGGATGCTCATCCGGACGCCGCCCCAGCGGCCAGTGGAACTTGCGCTCGCTTTCCTTGATCGGCATGTCGTTGATGCAGGCAAACCGGTTCGCCATCAAGCCGTTCTCGTCAAACTCCCAGTTCTCGTTGCCGTAGGAGCGGAACCAGTTGCCGGAGTCGTCATGCCATTCATAGGCATAGCGCACCGCAATGCGGTTGCCGGTAAACGCCCACAACTCCTTGATCAACCGATAATCCAGCTCTTTGGCCCATTTGCGGGTCAGGAAGGCCTTGGCCTCTTCGCGGTTGTGGGCGAACTCGGCGCGGTTGCGCCATTGGGTATCCAGGGTATAGGCCAGGGACACCCGTTGCGGGTCCCGGGAGTTCCAGCCGTCTTCGGCCAGGCGAACTTTCTCAATCGCCGACTCACGGGTAAACGGCGGCAACGGCGGGCGTATTTCTGCGTTGGATGACATGGGACGGCTCCTTAACAGGTTTAAAAGTCAGGTCAAAGTTGCAATAGGGTTCGCGCCATGGATTGCGCATTATCGGCAGCGGTGGTGTCGCCCATCACCAGGGCAACGGTAATGGCGCCATCAATCAGGATCAGCAGGTGCGCGGCCTGGCGTTCCGGGTCGGGGGTGCCATGTGCTTGACACAGTTCGAGGGCGTACTCGAACAGTTTCTGTTTATGGGCCTTGGCCAGTTGGCGCACCGGGTTGTGCGGGTCGCCGGTCTCGCCGCTGGTGTTGATGAAGGCGCAGCCGCGAAAGTCATCGGAGCCGAACCAGGTTTTCAACGCGCTGAACACACCCAGCAGGCGCTCGCCTGTGGTGGCGTGGTGTTCAACTTCGTTGCGCAGCCACTGCATCCAGCGCTCGTCGCGGCGTTGCAGGGCGGCAATCACCAGTTCGTCCTTGTTGGCGAAGTAGCGGTAGACGCTCTTTCTGGAGACGCCGGCGGTTTTCACCAGAAGATCCATGCCGGTGGCAGCGATGCCATTTCGGTAGATCAACTTTTCGGTAACGTCGAGGATAATGTCGCGAGTGATATCGTTCATGGAGATTACAGTAGAACGATCGTTCTCCTTGGTCAATTAATTATTTTTAACCCTGGGCGGGAAGACCTGAGCCAGCCCATGGTGTAAGCTCTGGAGTCCTTCGGATTCGACCCATTGCGAGCCCTATGCCGTCGTTATTCAAACGCTCCCTGTTGCCCAAGCTGCGCGGTTTTCCCCTCACGCCCGACGCGATCGAGGTGCTGTCCGGCGCCGCCGAGTACCGCCGTTGCCTGCTGGAGAAAATTTCCCAGGCCACCCAGCGCATCTACATCGTAGCGTTGTACCTGCAGCAGGATGAGGCGGGGCAAGAGATCTACGACGCGTTGCACGCTGCCAAGGCCGCCCGGCCCGGGCTGGATATCGTGGTGGTGGTCGACTCGCTACGGGCCCAGCGCGGTTTGATCGGCGCCGGCAAGCAGCCGGGCAACAGCGCCTGGTACCAGGCAATGACCGAGTCCCACAGCACCGAAGTGCCGGTGTATGGGGTGCCGGTGCAAACCCGCGAACTGTTCGGCGTGCTGCACCTCAAGGGCTTCGTGATCGATGACAGCGTGCTGTACAGCGGCGCCAGCCTGAATAACGTGTACCTGCACAAGTTCGACAAGTACCGCTATGACCGTTATCACCTGATCCACAACAAGGCGCTGGCCGACTCGATGCAGCACCTGGTGGAGCACGGCCTGGTGGCCGCCAAGGCGGTGCATCGCCTGGACCTGCCCAACCCGCCTACCACCCGCAGCCTGCGCAACGACATCGGCGACCTGCGCAGCCGCCTCAAACACGCGGTGTATGACACCTCGGCGGGGCAGTTGCCCAACGGCAACCTGACGGTCAGTCCGTTGCTGGGCGTGTGCAAGAACAACCCCCTGAGCCGGGTGATCTGCGAGCTGATTGCCAGCGCCCAGCACCAGCTGACTATCTGTACGCCGTACTTCAACCTGCCGCTGCCGGTGACCCGGGAAATCAACCGCGCCCTGGCCCGCGGGGTGAAGATTGACATCATTGTTGGCGACAAGACTGCCAACGACTTCTACATCCCGCCGAGCGAGCCGTTCAAGGTCATCGCCGCGCTACCGTATCTCTACGAAATAAGCCTGCGTCGCTTCGCCAAGCGCCACCAGCGCATGATCGACAGCGGCCAGCTGAACCTGCACCTGTGGCGCGACGGCGACAACACCTACCACCTCAAGGGCATGTGGGTCGACCAGCGCTACACCCTGCTGACCGGCAACAACATCAACCCACGAGCGTTTCGCCTCGACCTGGAAAACGCCTTGCTGATCGATGATCCGAAGGGGGAGTGGGTAGGGCCTCGGCGCACCGAGCTTGCCGAGATTTTCCAGCACACCTCGCGTATTGAGCGCTACCAGCAGCTGGAAACCCTGGTGGAGTACCCGGCGGCCGTCGGCAAGTTCTTGCGCCGGGTCAGCCGGGTGCGGATCGAGCGTTTGCTGTATCGGATTTTGTAGGGCCCGTGACCTTGCAGGTTAATCCGGAATCGACCTGACAAGAATGTTGTCCAAGTCGTAGCGATGGGGTTCGCTGCCTGCACTTCTTGACCAGAGTCTGATTGAGATTGGGTGAGTGCCTCCGTCCTCTTTCACGTACGGAAGAGGGACAGTCAGGCGCGTCCAGCCGGGAGACGGTGGATGTGGCCCGTATGCTTGCTCCAAGCCTCCCGCCAACACGATGATGTCCGTTTCCGATAGGGTCCGGTATTCAAAGATCACTGTGTATTCAGTGCCCTTTATGAATGAGTAGGACTTGGAGATACCCATCTCATGAACCGCATCGGATGCATTGGTGAGGTAGAACTCGTGATCGTTCCCAGGCGTCCGTGGCTCAAGCTTTGCGGTGTCTGGGCGGTCCGGGTGCCAGCCATTCCAATTTCTGTCAGTAAATGTCGTCAAGTCATTCAGGTCGTCGCTCATGGTGCTTGTCTCCAGAAAAGGTAGGTGGCCTCAGCTAATGCTGTGGCCACGCGCTTTATCAGAGGCTTTTCAGGGATGGACGTCTACTGTCAGAAATAACAGGTAGCTCAACCTGGGGTGTTACCTGGTTGCCGTGCCGCCGGCCAGCACGCGATCAATAGCAGCAGCGCCGCCGCCACCAAGTAGGGCAGGCGAGGTTCGATCGCGTAGATCAAGGTCCCGGCCAACGGCCCGACCACCACGCCCAGGCCTTGGGCCGCACCCACCGAACCTGCCGTGGCGCCTTGCTCCGACGCATCCACCGCATTCGCCGCCAGCGCCGCGAAAGACGGGAAGATCCAGCCCATGCCGGCCGCGGACACAAAAAAGCACAGCCACAGGATCCAGGCCGTATCAGCGAACATGCTGCCGGCAAATCCCAGGGCTGACACCACCGCACCGATGCGAATCATCCGCAGCGGCGGCCACTCCAGTTTGCGCACTACCAGTTGCGAACAGATCAACGCCAGCCCGACCATGGTCAGGGCGATACCGGCAGTTTGTGCCGCATCGGCCGGGTTCATCTTCAAGCGATCCAACGCGAAAAACCCCACGGTTATCTGCGCGATCGACACACACAGCATCGCGACAAACGCCACCACCAACGGTCGACGCAGGCGTGGGTCCGAGAGGTTGACCGGCTTGGGCGGCTGCTTGAGGTGCAGCTCCTGGCGCGGCAATTTGGCCAGCAGCAACAAGAATCCCAACAGCGGTAACACCGCCATCGCATAAAACGGCAGGCTCAGGCTGTGACGCGCCAACAGCGCAGCAATCGCCGGGCCCAGCACCAGGCCGCAGGCGTTGGCGGCGCCCAGGGAAGCCATGGCCTTGGCGCGGTGCTCAGGCTCAATGTTGTCGGCCACCAGCGCATAGCCGCCCACCGGTATCGCAGCGTAGAACACGCCGATCAGGCCACGACCCAGAATCAGCCCGATAAACGCCAACATGGCCGATGGCAGCAGTTGCAGGGACGCATCGATAAACACGCACAGCGCCCAGTAGGCCAGGGTGAAACCACCGGTGCCCAGCAGCAGCACACGGCGCCGGCCCAGTCGGTCACTGGCCTGGCCCCATGGACGAGCCAGAAGCATCCAGATCACCCCGGACACGGTGACCGCCGCACCTGCCTGCCAGGTGGCCAGGCCAAGCACCCGAGCGATCGGGCCAATCAGCGAGACAAATGCCATCATCGCCATGGTGCAGGCCATGTTGGCCAACAGCAGCGGCCTCAGGTTGAATGGGCGGTCAGTGTGCAAAGTCGCGAGTGCAGCGTCTTGGGAGCTGTTCATCGGTTATCCAAGGGCAGGAGAAAAGGGCAGTCGTGCATCCACCATCACCAGCGGGCGGCCATGCACCTGTTCCAGGCGGCCACTCACACCATAGACGTTTTTCAGCAACGCCTGATTGATCACCACTTGCGGTGGCCCGGCAGCGGCCAACTGACCGTTGTGCAACACCACCACCTGATCACTGAAGCCCAGGGCGAGGTTGATGTCGTGCACCACCACCAGGGTGATCAGGTTGCGTTCGCGGGTGGCCTGGGTGATGGCTTCCACCACCTGGCACTGGTGATACAGGTCCAGGGCGCTGGTGGGTTCGTCCAGCAGCAACACCCGAGGCTGGCGCACCAGGGCCTGGGCCAGGCCCACCAGTTGGCGCTGGCCACCGGAAAGTGCATCGATCGGGCGGTCGGCGAGGGCGGTCAGGTCGAGGTCGGCGAGGATTTTTTCCACGCCCTTGAGCACCGTCGGGCTCGGCCGCCCAGGCGCAAAACCCGCGCCGCGATGGCCGGCCATGGCCGCACTCAGTACCGCTTCGAAGGCGCACAGGCGCGTACGCTCCGGCAGGCTCTGAGGCAGGTACACCACTTGTTGCGCGCGCTCGACTTGCGGCAGGCGATTGAGATCGACACCCTCCAGCCAGATCTGGCCGTGCGCCTTGTGCAGTCCGGCGATGCCACGCAACAAGGTCGACTTGCCGGCAGCGTTGGGGCCGATCAGCGCGGTGATGGTGCCGGGCAGCAACGCCGGCAGATGAATGTCCTGCAGCACGCTGCGACTGCCGTAGTGCATGCTCAATGCTTGTGTGCTTAATCCGGTCACAGAGCACCTCGGCGGTTACGCATCACAATCGCCATGAAAAACGGAATTCCCACCAGTGCGGTGACAATCCCCACCGGAATCAACACGCCGGGCATCAATGCCTTGCTGGCAATCGACGCCATCGACAGGATCAAGCCACCGCTGAGCACGCTCGCTGGCAGGAACAAGCGGTGATCTTCACCCACCAACAGCCGCGCGATATGCGGAGCAATCAGCCCGATAAAACCGATAGTGCCGACAAACGAAACCGCCAGCGCCGACAGCAGGCTGATGCGCAGCAACGACAGCACCCGCAGGCGGCCGACATCAATCCCGAAACTGCGGGCGCGTTCCTCGCCCAGGGTCAGGGCAGTCAACGCCCAACTCTGACGCAGGGAAAACGGCAGGCACAGCAGCAACGCCGCAGCGAGGATCGCGAGCTTTTCCCAGGACGCCCGGGCCAGGCTGCCCAGGGTCCAGAACACCAGTTGCTGAAGGCTGTCCTGGCTCGCCACAAACTGCAGCAGTGCCACCAGCGCATTGAACGCAAACACCAGGGCAATCCCGAACAGCACCAGGCTCTCCACACCAAACCCACGCCAGCGTGCCAACAGATACAGCAATGCCACCGATGCCAGTGCGAACAGAAAGGCGTTGGCCGAAATCAGGTACTGCGCCGGCACGCCAGGAATGCCCATCCCGAGCACAATGGCCAGGGCTGCACCGAAGGCGGCGGCGGCGGAAACGCCGAGGGTGAACGGGCTGGCCAGCGGGTTATCCAGCACCGTCTGCATTTCGGCGCCGGCCAGGGCCAGTGCCGCGCCCACCAGTACCGCCATCAACGCGTAAGGCAGGCGCACATTCCATACGATCACCGCCTCCACCCGCGGCATCGAAGCCGGGTCCCACAGCACTTGCAACAGGCGCGTCAGGCTCATGCCGGAAGGCCCGGTGGTGATGTCCACCGCCAGGGAAACCACCAATGCCAACGCCAGCGCCGACAACAGCAATACCCGTCGTCCATGGCGGTGGCGATAGCGCTCACCTGCGCCATCGGCGCTCGCACAGGCTTGCACCTGCGTCACGGCACAAGGCTCGTGGTGAATACGCCGCTGGCCGGAATTGGCATAAAGCGCCGGTACAATTCGGCTCGGGTCTGTTCCGGATCCAGGTCGGCGAACAACTCAGGATGCAGCCACTTGGCCAGGGCCTGCACTGCGATCAAGTGTTCCGGCGAGTCATAGAAAATATGCCAGAGGCCATGCACGTTGCCTTCACGTACCGCCCGCAGTTCATTCAGCGGCGCGCGCTGGGACACTTGCTTGAGGCTGTCGTTGGCCTGCTGCGGCGTGGCCGAATAGCCGAGGGTCACACCGCCCTGGCCGTGGCCGAATACGCCGGTGGCGACGTACACATCCGGATCGCTGGACAGAATGTATTCGACGTTCAATGTGCCGATCGGGCCGGGAATGCGCCCGTCGGCGATGTTCCGGCCACCCGCGAGCTTGATCATTTCCCCGAAGTTGCCGGTGCCCGGCGAACCACAGCAATCCTGCAGGCCGGCGAGCATGTCGATGAAGATCTTCGGCCGTTTTACCGTCCCGGCCTTGGCCAGGGTATCGGTGACCTTGGCCAGCGAGGCCTGGTAAAACGCGATGTAGTCCTCGGCTTGTTGATTACGGTCCAGAGCCTTGCCCAGCAGGCGCATGCTCGGCACCGTGTTGCTCAGCGGATGGTCGCTGAAGTCGACGAAAATCACCGCCACGCCGGCCGCTTCCAGCTGCTTGACCGCCTCGCTGTCGGGGCTCGGGCCATGGCCGCCGCTCAAGGCCATGATCGCCAGGTCCGGGTGTACCGCCAGGGCCTTTTCCACACTGAAGGTTTCGGCGGAGGTGCCGCCTACCAACGGTACGTTGTCGGCTTCGGGAAAGTGCTTCTGGAACGCGGCGTAACCCTGCACGTCCAGGCCGCGAAAATCCCCTTGCCAGCCGGCGATGCGGGTAAACGGGTTCTTGCCTTCAAGGAGCGACAGCGAGTAGATCATCCGGCCTTCACCCAGCAGGATATGCGAGACCTTGTCCGGTACGTCGACCTTGCGCCCCGCCAGGTCGGTGACGGTGTGGGCGCAGGCCAGGCCGCTCATTAACAGGCCAAGACCGAGCAGCAGGCCGCGTTGCAACAACAGAGGGTGTTTCATGAACAATTTCCTTGAACAGTTGGGCGCACGTGGCGGACGCGTTTGCGCCACCACAACAACAGCCCGGTGAGATAGAGCAGCGGCAATGCCAGGCCGCAAAGAAAGGCCAGGGCCGCGCCGGGCAACCCGAGCAACAGGTGGCCGTGGGCGGCGGAGAACAGCGGTTTGATCGCGGCGGGGTTGGCGAAGAACCAGTCGGGCCGGGCCAGCCAGGCGCCGCTGCCGGCAATCACCGCCAACGGCAGGCACAGCCAGGCGGCTGCGACGTTGTGCCATTCCCGCAGGCGGCGCAGGCCCTGGCTGCCCGGGCGCAAGCTGGCGGCTTTCCACCAGCTGCGCCGCCCCGGCCACCACAGGTACAGGCCGCTGCCCACCGAGCCCAGCAGCACCAGGCCACAGGCAAACAGGGCGACGGCGCCAATGGGCGGCGGCAACAGCAGTGCCCGGTGCAGCGCCACCAGCTTCGCCAGCCACAGGTCATCGAACACAAAAAATGCCCGTGGCTCGGCACTGTAGGGATCGATCATCGCAATGCCGATGCCGGGCCGATCCTCCAGGGCTCCGAAGACGATCGCGTTGTCCGATTCCAGGAAACCCTGGCGCGGTTTTGCGGCGCCAAAGACTTTCTGAAATTGCGGGTAGGCACCCAGTGCCGCGCTGATCCACTGCGCGTCATCCAGCAGTGCGCCGTGTTCAACCGGAGCCAGGTCCAAGGCCTGGCTGCCGACCTCCCAGCGCAGTATCGGCCCCTTGAGTTCCAGCAGCGCACCGCTCAAGCCAATCAGCGCCAGCAGCAGGCCGACGCTCAGCGCCAGCCATCGATGCACACGAAGCCACCACCCACGCATGGCAGTTACCAGCGATAGCGCAGGCTGGCGATGACACTGCGGTCATACCCGGCACTGCAGCTGGAGAGGGAGCAGCCTTCGTAATAGTGCTTGTCGGTCAGGTTGGTGGCATTCACCGCCAGGCGCAGGCCCTTGGCCGCCGGGATCAGCTTGTCGAAATCGTAGTGCACCGCCGCGTCGAGCAAGGTGTAGGAGGGCACGCTCACAGTGTTGGCAGCATCGGCCTCGGTGGAACCGATATAGCGTACGCCGACGCCAAATCCGAGCCCGGTGAGCGGGCCAAAGGGCAGGGTGTAGTCAGCCCACAACGACGCCATTTTTTCCGGGGTGTCGGTGGGGCGGTTGCCTTTTTCCAGCGGGTTGTTGCTCTTGCTGACTTCGGCGTCGTTGTAGGTCAGGGTTGCCAGCAGGTCCAGGCCCTTGGCGAGGCTGGCCTTGCCTTCCAGCTCCACGCCGCGCACGTTGACCTCACCGGTCTGCACGCTGTTCAGCGGGTTGCTCGGGTCGGTGGTCTTGACGTTCTGCTGGGTCAGGTCGAACAGCGACAGGGTGATGTAGCTGTCGATCCCGGGCGGCTGGTACTTGATGCCGACTTCCGACTGCTTGGCGGTGCTCGGTTTGAAGCTGGTGCCGTAGAAATCAGTGCCGAGCACCGGGTCGAACGAGGTGGCGTAGCTGATGTACGGCGACAGGCCGTTGTCGGCCAGGTAAACGAGGCCTGCACGGTAGGTGAACTTGTTGTCGTCCTGCTTCTGCCCGGTGTCGGTCAGGCGGTTGTCGGTGCGCGCACTCGAATGATCCTGGCGACCGCCGACGGTCAGTACCCAACGGTCGTTGAACGTCATCTGCTGCTGGGCGTAGAGCCCGGTCTGGTCGGCGCGCTGCAAGGTGCTGGCGAACGGGGTGTTCGGCGCGAACACACCCCCGTGCACCGGGTTGTAGATGTCGATCGACGATGCCGCGCCGCCGTTGAGGTAATAGTCTTCACGGGTGCGCCGGTAATCGACCCCCAGCAGCGACACCATCTGCACCTCGCCAAGGTTCCAGCGGGCCTGGGCATTGTTGTCCAGGGAGTACACGTCGCCGACGATGCGGAAGCGGTAGGCCGACCGGTTCAAGGTGCGCAGGTCCGGCGCCAGGGACATGCCGCTGGCGGTGTTGGTCAGCAGGTTGACGTGGCCATAACGTGCGCTGGAATTCAGGCTCCACACATCGTTGATCCGGTGCTCCAACAGGTAGCCCAGCGAGTATTGCGTGCGGCCGTTGTCCAGGCCGGGTTCGTCGAGAAAGACGTTGTGTTTGACCTTGCCATTCGGGTTCGGCTTGAGCGTGCCCACCGTCGGCAGGAACACCCGGGGCGCGCCGAATTCATCCTCCGAGTAATCGGCCAGTACGGTCAGGCTGGTGTCGTCGTTCGGCCGCCAGGTAAACGACGGCGCGATGAAGGTTTTGTCGTCCTTGATGTGATCGAACTGGGTGCCGCTGCTGCGCTCCAGGCCCACCAGCCGATAGAGGAATTGCCTCTGGTCATCCAGTGGCCCGCTGAAGTCGAACTGGCCCTGGGCGCGGTCGAAACTGCCGCCCTGGAGCTGCACTTCATGGAACGACTGGTCCAGTGGCCGCTTGCTGATCTGGTTGACCACGCCGCCCGGTGCGTTCTGGCCGAACAACACCGAGGCCGGGCCCTTGAGCACGTCGATGCGTTCCAGGCCATAGGCTTCGGCTTTTGGCCAGGCCTGGGTGGTGGTGCCACGTAAGCCGTCGCGCAACATGCCGGTGCTGGTCACGTCGAAGCCGCGAATCGAGAGGTTGTCGAAGCGCTGGCTGGCGGCGGTAGTGTTGGCCTGCACGCCGGCCGTGTAGCGCAACGCTTCGCTCACCGATTGCACTTGCTGCGCGTCCATCTGGTCGCGGGTCACTACGGAGATCGACTGGGGGATTTCATTGAGCGCGGTGTCGGTCTTGGTCCCGCTGAGGCTACGCTTGGCCACGTAGCCGGCCTGTTGTCCGGTGGGGCTGTCGGCTTGGGTCCCGGTGACCACGCTGCTGTCGAGCACCAGGGCGTGATCGGTGTCCGCCTCGGCGGCCTGCACAAGGTTCATCTGGGTCAGCGACAGGCCCAGGGCAACGCCATGGATCAGGGTTGCCAAGGGCTTGCGACTGGTTTTCAAGTGCGGGACTGCGGTATCGACTGGCAAACCTGGGGTGTCTCGGTACAGAACGCGGGTGCCCATGCTTCACTCCATGATGAGGTGTTCAATGCGAATGCAAACGTATCTCATCCAGGCGTTGTGACGCAGGACTATTGCTTTGGGTCGAGCGATCATTTCTTTCGTTTGCGGGGCAGGGCGGAACTTTCACAACCCGTCAGCGCAACGCCTTGGGCGAAACCCCGAAACGCTTGCGAAACGCCGTGGAGAAATGCGCCGGGCTGTAACCCACGCGGTACGCGGCGCTGGACACATTGGTCTCACCGCTGGCGAGCAGGCGATAGGCTTCGGCCAGGCGCTGTTCCTGCAAGTACACATAGACACTGGTGCCGAATACCTGACGAAAGCCCGCGGTCAATTTGCGCGGGTTGAGGCCGACTGCGCGAGACAGCTCGGCCAATGACGGCGAAGCCTGCAACGAACCGAGCAACAGGTCGCGGGCGGCATGAATGCGTTCGATGTCCGCTGAGTTGCAATGGGCGTCCTGCACCGGGCGCGACTCGGTTTGCGCGAGAATTCCCTCCACCCCCAGCGCTGTCAGCTCCAGGGCCTTGCCGCCCAGATAGAAGGAGCGGGCAGGGCCCTGCAACGGGCAGGTGAAAATCTGTTGGGCAAGGGCGAGCAACGGTTTGCTCGCGGGCTGGCAGAACATCATCGGCCCGCCGCCGCGTTTATCCAGCAGGCGCTCAGGCTCAAGGCCGACGCTGCGGATCGACGGGAAATCCAGCTGCACGGTGGTGTAGCGCACCGGCACACCACTGGCGAACAGGTGATCGCCACAATGTTCACCCTGGTTGGCCACGGCGCACAGGGTCGGCCCGCGAATCTCCACTTCCTGCTGGCCTTCGACCCGGCAATTGAGCTGGCCGCTGAGCACCAGGATGATCTTCAAACCTTGCCACAGCGGCTCTTGCATCCACATCTGGCTGTCCATCAACACAGTCCCGGCGGACAGGGTGATTTCCGGCACGACGGTGGCGGCACCCGTGTTCAAAGTGTTGGGAAAATTGAGGGTGAAATCCCTTTGGGTCGGTAGCGGCGCAGCGTGTGGGCTGAGCATGGCGGACTCCCTGTGAACCGGAAAAGAGGGGCATACGCTAGCAGGAAATTTCTTACCTGTAATTAAGAATGATTATCCTTTAGCCGAAAGCCCGGACCACGCCTCATCGCTGCAGGCCGCAGAAACTCACGCTGTAGCGCAATCAAAAGAAAAAGCCGCGCAAACGAATGTCCTGCCGGTTGCCGTGCTGCGGCTTTTGCCTATTAATAATCACTCTCATTTCCGCAGCCCTTGGCGACTCATGGATGAACCGCTCAATGACCCATTCTCCCTAGCCCTTTTCACCCTTGCCCCGCAGGCCTTTTGTTCACGGCATCGGCCCCTTATTGCCGAAAAAAACTCTGGAGACCCCATGACTATCATTGACGACTGCCCCGATTGGCCCGAAGCGTTTGCCCAACGCTATCGCGACGCAGGCTATTGGCGCGACGAGACCTTTGGCGACCTGCTGCGCAACGCCGCCCGCACCTTTGGCGAGCGTGAAGCGATCACCGATGGAACGCTGCGGGTGAGCTATCGCCAACTGGATCAACGGGTCGATCAACTGGCCGGCGGGTTCTCCCGGCTGGGGTTGGTGGCAGGGGACAACGTGGTGGTGCAACTGCCGAACTGCGTGGGTTTTGTCGAAGTGTGCTTCGCCCTGTATCGCCTCGGCGTACGGCCAATCTTTGCGTTACCGGCCCATCGTCATCTGGAAATCGGCCGCTTCTGCGAGTTTGCCCAGGCCAGGGCATACCTCTGCGCTGACGTCACGGCAGGTTTTGATTATCGGGGCATGGCCCGTGGCTTGAAGGCGGCCCATGGCGACCTTGCGTGGGTGATCGTGGCCGGTGAGGCTGAAGAATTCATCGCGCTCGAAGACCTTTATCTGGACGACCCGCAGCCAACCTTTTCTGCGCCGCCCGCGGATGCCGTCGCGTGTTTCCAGTTGTCCGGTGGCTCCACCGGCGTGCCGAAACTGATCCCGCGTCGCCACAATGAATACCTCTACAACGTGCGGACCAGCGCCGAACGTTGCGGCCTGACCGACGCCACGGTGTACCTCGCCGCGCTGCCCATGGCCCATAACTTTCCCATGTGCTGCCCGGGGTTCATGGGCACCTTGCTGATGGGCGGCCGTGTGGTGCTGAGCGGCTCGCCAAGCGCCGAAACCTGCTTCGCCCTGATCGAGCATGAACGCGTGACCCATACCGCGCTGGTGCCGCCACTGGTGCTGGTCTGGCTGGATGCCGCCCAGGCGCGCGGGCAGGGCCTGCCAGGATTGCAACTGCTGCAAGTCGGCGGCGCCAAACTGAGCTTCGAGGCTGCCCGCCGCGTGGAACCCACCCTCGGCTGCCGCTTGCAGCAAGTGTTCGGCATGGCCGAGGGGCTGATTTGCTATACCGACCCCAACGACCCACCGCAACGAGTCCTGCACACCCAGGGCAAACCCATGTCCCCGGGCGACGAAATCCGGGTGGTGGACGACAACGAACAGGACGTGATACAGGGCCAGGTCGGCCAATTGCTGACCCGTGGTCCGTACACGATTCGCGGTTACTACCGCCACCCTGCGCACAACGCCCAGGCGTTTACCACTGACGGTTTCTACCGCACCGGCGACCGGGTAATGCTCACCGACGACGGCTACCTGATGGTCGAAGGTCGCGACAAGGACGTGATCAACCGTGGCGGCGAAAAGATCGCCGCCGAAGAAGTCGAAAACCTCCTGCTCAGCCATCCTGCCGTCGCCGATGTGGCCTTGGTGGCGATGCCGGACGCCTACCTCGGCGAACGCACCTGCGCCTTCGTGATTCCCCGTGGCACGGCACCGCGCCCGCCGGAACTGCTGCGCCATCTGCGTGAGCAAGGGTTGGCGGCCTTCAAGCTGCCGGACCGCTTCGAATTTATCCCCGGTTTCCCGCAAACCGGCGTGGGCAAGGTCAGCCGCAAGCACCTGCGGGAGGCTATCCAGCAGCTGTATTTCGGGGCAAAACAACCTGAGGGAAGCGCCGCCCGTGGCTGATCAAGACTCGCTGCGTGAACTGCTCGCGCCTGTACGTGGCCGGTTGATCTGCGCCATGCTGCTGCAAGCCCTGGCGACCCTGATCGGCCTGCTGCCGTTGATCGCGGTGGCGGAGTTGGCGCCGTCGTTGCTGGACGGAAAACTCGATCTGCACGATGGGTTCTGGTGGTTGTTGGTCGGTGCGGGCGCTTTGCTGTTGCGCATGCTCGGGCTGGCTGCCGCCTTGCAGATGACCCACCTGGCCGACAGCGACCTGCAACGCCAGGTTCGCCAACGGCTGGCCGCGCATTTGGCGCGGGTTCCGCTGGCTTGGTTCAGCGCCCGTGGTGGGCAAAAAGTCGACCGTGTTTTGCTCGACGACGTAGGTGCGCTGCATCAACTGGTGGCGCACTTGCCAAACAACCTCGCCGCCGCATTGGTGGCGCCCCTGGCGTGCCTGTTGTACCTGCTGACGGTAAGTGTGCCGATGACCGTTGTGGTGCTGCTGCCTCCAGCGCTGGCGCTGTGGCGACTGCGAGCCTTGCGCTCCCAGGCTTATCGGGATGACCAGAAGGCACTGGGCGCCGCGCTGGGCAACCTGTCCCTGGCCACCCAGCAGTTTGTGCAGAGCATCGCCATGGTCAAGTCATTCGGCCGGGCCGATCGGGTGCAGTCAAAGTTCTTCGGTGCGGTGGAACGTTTCGCCAGTTTCTTTTCCTGCTGGGCCCAACGCTGGGCCGGGCTTGGGGCGAGTGTCGAGGTGCTGCTTTCGCCGTTGCTGGTGCTGGCCCTGGTGCTGTTGGGCGGTGCGTCGCTGGTGGCTGGCGGTTGGCTGATGCCGGTGCAACTGCTGCCGTTCCTGCTGCTGGGGCCGGCCCTGGCAGCGCCGGTCGCGGCCGTCGGGCATGGTGCGGATGCACTGGTGCAGGGCCGCATGGCCGCCAGCCGTATCGCCACCGTGCTCAACAGCGCGACGTTGACGCAACCTCGCGAATCCCGCGAGCCCAAGGGCCGCCAGGTGAGCTTTGAAGGCGTGGACTTTCGCTACCCCGACGGCACGCAGGTGCTGCATGACATTGACCTGGATCTACCGCCCGGCACGCTGACCGCATTGGTGGGCGACTCGGGCGCCGGCAAATCCACCCTGGCCACTTTGCTTGCGCGCTTTGCCGATGTGAGTGCCGGGGCGATCCGCATCGGCGACGTCGACCTGCGGGACATGCACAGCGCCACCTTGTATCGCCAGGTCGCCTTTGTGTTCCAGGATGTGCGCCTGCTGCGCACCAGCGTCCTCGACAACCTGCGCCTGGCGCGCCCCGACGCCACGCAAATCGAGGTGGAAGCCGCCGCCCGGGCCGCGCAGATTCACCAGCGCATCCTCGCGCTGCCCCAGGGGTATCACACCGTCCTCGGAGCCGGCGTGCAACTGTCCGGCGGTGAAGTGCAACGCCTGGGCATTGCCCGGGCGATGCTCAGTGAAGCGCCGATCCTGATTCTCGATGAAGCCACCGCCGCCAGTGATCCTGAATCCGAAGCCGCGATCCAGCAGGCGCTGTCTCGCCTGGCCCGTGCCCGCACGGTGCTGGTAATCGCCCACCGCTTGAGCAGCATCCAGGACGCCGACCAGATCGTCGTGCTGCAAGGCGGGCGGATTGTCGAGCGCGGTACGCATCACGGCTTGCTGGACCAGCAGGGCACTTACGCCGGGCTGTGGGCCGCTGAGCAGTTTTCGGCGGCCGCACTGAAGAGGGCACGGGCATGATTCGCGCGCTGTTACGCAGCCTGCAACCCCGTGAAGCCGGCTTGTTGCGGCGTGCGCTGATGGCGATGGCGTTGAGTGCGTTGGCCCAGGGCGCAGCGTTGGCGTTGTTGCCGATGGCCTTTGCCCAGTGGTTCGGCAACACCACGCCTTGGGCCTGGGCCATCGGTTTCACCGGCATGGCCTTGTTGTGCCTCTGGCTGCGCCGGTATGCCCAGCTGGCGGGCTATCGCGCCGGTGCCGAAGCAGCCCAGGCGTTGAACCGACGCATTGGTGACAAGCTGGTGCAACTGCCGCTGGAATGGTTTGTGGAGCGGCGCAGCGCTGAACTGAATCGCCTGGTGACTCACACCGTGCTGCAAATCATGAGCACCCCGGCGCACCTTTTGCAGCCAATGGCCAATGCGCTGTTGACGCCTTTGGCACTCCTGCTGGCGCTGTTTTTCTACGACCGCTCCATGGCGTTGGCGGCACTGGCCGCGTTGCCGTTGCTGGTGCTGGTGTACCACTGGGGCGTGCGCTGGGGCGGGCAAGCTGAAGCACTGAGCGAAGCCGCAGCCAATGAAGCGGCGGCCCGGGTGATGGAGTTTCTGCGCCAGCAACCGTTGCTGCGCTCCAGCGGGCGCACCGAGCAAGGTTTCGACCTGCTCACCGAGGCCCTGGCCCAGCAGCAACAGGCACAGCGTCACGCCCACTGGCGCACTTTTCCCGCCGCGCTGGGTTTGGCGGTGGTGTTGCAGGCCGGCTACAGCGCCATCCTGTTATGCGGCCTGTATGCCGTGTTGGGTGGCACCCTCGATGCGGCGAAGTTCCTGGCGCTGGCGATTCTCGCCACCTGCCTGGTGGAGCCAATGGGCGCGCTGGTCAACCTCGGTACCACGTTGCGCCAGACCCGCCACGGCTTGAATCGCCTGCGCCACCTGCTGCAGATGCCGGGGTTGCCTGAGCCTCTCGAACCCCAACCTGCCCTGGGTTACGACGTGCAAGTGCGGGACGTAGGACTGGTCCGCCAGGGCCAGGCGATCTTGCAAGGCATCGACTTCACGTTGCAGGAGCGTTCGCTGAACCTGGTGGTGGGGGCGTCCGGCTCCGGCAAGTCCAGCCTGTTGCGCCTGCTGGCGCGCTTCAGCGATGTAAGCAGTGGCGCGATTCACCTCGGCGGTGTCGACCTGCGGCAACTGTCGGCCCTGGCCCGAGATACCCAGGTCGCCTTGATGTTCCAGGACAGCCCGCTGTTGCCGGGCAGCCTGCTGGACAACCTGCTGCTGGGCCGCCCCGACGCCAGCGAAGAGCAATGGCAGCACGCCGCCCGCGCCACCGGCCTCGACCGCCTCGCCGAGCGCCTGCCCCAGGGCTGGCACACCGTGCTGGGCGAGCAGGGCGTCAGCCTGTCCGGCGGCGAGCGCCAATGCCTGGCGTTGTCGCGGGTGTTGCTCAAGGACGCGTCGCTGATCCTGCTGGACGAGCCGACCGCCGCCCTCGATGCCATCAGCGAGGCGCGGGTCAATCGGACCCTGTTGCAACTGGCCCGCCGGCACACGGTGGTGCTGGTCACCCACAAACCGACCTTGGCGCCCCATGCCGACCAGATTCTGCTGCTCGACCACGGCCAGTTGGCCCAGGTCGGCCGCCATGACGCGTTGATGGCCACGCCCGGCCGTTACCGCGAGTTGTTCCACGAGCGCGAAGCGATCAATCGCTGGCGCTTGCGCCCAGACCCTACCGTTCCCCAAAGGACCGTCCCCCATGACCGATAACCCATCACTGGCATGCGTTCATCCTGCACCCGGCGGCCTCGCACACAGCCCCGAGGCGCTGTGCGCCGGTGTCGCGCAGTTGCTCGACTATGCCCCCCAGGACCTGGAGCCCGATGCCTCGCTGATCGAGCAGGGCCTGGACTCGGTGAGCATGATGCGCCTGCCGGCCTTGCTCGCCCGCGAAGGTGTGCAGGTGAGCTTTGCCGAACTGATTGAGCAGCCGACCCTTGAGGCCTGGTGGTTGCTGATCGACCGCCGTCGCGGGCAGGCGACGCACCTCAAGCCCGTCGCCGCCGACAACGATTTCGCCCTCACACCGTTGCAGCAGGCTTATTGGTTTGGTCGCGACCCGGCCATGCCGCTGGGGGGCGTTGGCTGTCACCTGTATCAGGAGCTGGACGGGTATCAGGTCGACGCTCAACGCCTGGAAAGCGCGGTGATGCGCCTGACTCACCGCCATCCCATGCTGCGCGCCTGTTTCCCGAACGCCACTTGCCAGCGCGTGCTGCCGACCAGCCCGTGGCCTGGGTTGACCGTGCATGAACGGCCGGATGAGTTGGCCTTGCGTGAGCGCCTGGCCCACCGCTGCCTGGATGTGCGCCAGGGCGAGGTGTTTGATGTGCAACTCAGCCGCTTGCCCGACGGCCGCAGCCGGGTGCACCTGAACATCGATTTGCTGGTGGCGGACGTCCTGAGTATCAGCGTACTGCTGCGGGATCTGGCGCTGATCTACAGCGGGCAAGAGGCGCAGCTGCCACGTCTGGAATGGGATTTTGCCCACTACCTGGGCGCCACCCGAACCAGCGATGCCGGCGCGCGGGACTACTGGCTGCAACGTCTGGATGACCTGCCCGACGGCCCGCAACTCCCCTTGGCACACGAGCCGCAATCCCTCGGCCCGCCGCGTTTTCGTCGCCTGGCGATGCGCCTCGGCCGCGCGCAGTTGCGAGCCCTGGAAGACCAGGCCCGCCAACACGGCCTGACCCTGGCCAGCGTGCTGTGCTGCGCCTATACCCAAGTGCTGGGCCGCTGGAGCGCCAGCCAGCATTTCCTGTTGAACGTGCCGCTGTTCAACCGCCAGGAGCTGCACCCCTGCGTCCCGCATCTGCTGGCGGATTTTTCCAACCTGGTGCTGCTGGAGATCGACCAGCGCCAGGCGGGTTCTTTCGCGCAGCAGGCGCAAGCCCTGCAACGCCAACTGCACCGCGACATCGCCCACAGCGCCTGGCCTGGTGTGGAAGTGCTGCGTGAGTTGTCCCGCACCCGGCAAGGCGGCGCCCCCGTAGTGTTTGCCTGCAACCTTGGCGAAGCGTTTGTCGACGCCACTTGCCGGCAGCACCTGGGCGAACCGGGCTGGGCCTTGTCGCAAACGCCCCAAGTGTGGCTTGACCACCAGAGCTATCCGCTGCCCGATGGCCTGTTGCTCAACTGGGACGGGGTAGATGCGCTGTTCCCCGAAGGCCTGCTGGACGAAATGTTCACCGCCTATGGCGACCTGCTGGCGTGGCTGTGTACCGGTGACTGGCGCCAACCCGCGCCGCTGCCGTTGCCCCAAGGCCAGCAAGAGGTCCGTGCAGCGGTCAACCACACGCCCTGGGCCTATGACAAAGGCTTGCTGCACGATGGCTTTTTCCAACAGGCGCAGGTGCACCCGCAGCGGGTGGCATTGATCACCGAGGACGCTGAGTTGAGTTACGCCGAGCTGGCGGCCCAGGCCCTGCAAGTGGCAGGTGCCCTGCGCCAGTGGGGGATTGAACCGGGTGATACGGTGGCGATCACCTTGCCCAAAGGCCAGGCGCAAATCGTTGCGGTGCTCGGCATATTGGCGGCGGGCGCGGTGTATGTGCCGGTGGGTATCGAACAGCCGGCAGCCCGTCGCGACATGATCTATCAACGCGCCGGAGCCAAGGTGGTGATCACCGATACGGCCCACCGTGATCGCGGTGTATGGCTGGCGGACTTGCAAGTGGTGGACCTGGCCCAGGCGCGTTCGGCCAGGGCCCTGAAACAACCGATCGAGGTGGCGCCGGACGCACTGGCCTATGTGATTTTTACCTCTGGCACTACCGGCGAACCCAAGGGCGTCGAGGTTTCCCACCAGGCGGCGCTGAACACCGTCGCCGCGATCAACCGGCGTTATCAGGTGGGCGCGGATGACCGTGTGCTCGGGGTTTCCGCCCTCGATTTCGACCTGTCGGTGTACGACCTGTTTGGCCTGCTGAGTGTCGGTGGCGCCGTGGTGCTGCCAGCGGATGCGCGGCGCAAGGAGCCGTCCGAATGGTTGCGGCTGATCCGCCAGCAGCGCGTGACCCTGTGGAACTCGGTACCGGCGTTGCTCGACATGCTGACCCTCAAGGCCCGCGAGCCGAATGCCCTGAGCGGATTACGCCTGGCGATGGTCTCGGGTGACTGGGTCGGGCTGGACCTGCCACGCCGCCTGCGATTGGCAGCCGGCGAAAGCGCCCGGTTCGCCGCTCTCGGCGGCGCCACTGAAGCGGCCATCTGGTCCAACGTCCAGGACGTCGACGAAGTGCCGGCTCACTGGCTCTCGATTCCCTACGGCAAACCCCTGGATAACCAAAGCTTTCGAGTCGTCGACAGCCAGGGCCGCGATTGCCCGGACTGGGTGGCGGGGGAGTTGTGGATCGGCGGCGCCGGGGTTGCTCAGGGCTATCGTGGCCTGCCGCATCTCAGCGCCCAACGCTTCGTCGAGCACGCCGGGCAACGCTGGTACCGCACCGGCGATCAGGGCCGTTATTGGCCCGACGGCAGCCTCGAATTTCTCGGGCGTATGGACCAGCAGGTCAAGGTCCGTGGCTTCCGCATCGAACTCAGTGAGATCGACGTGGCCCTGGAACGCCATCCGGCCGTCAGTCGTGCCGTCACCCTGGTGTTGCCCGGGGCCAACCCGCAGTTGGCAGCAAGCCTGATGGGCGACGCGCTGCCGGATGCCGAAGCCATGCGCCAGTGGCTCTGCCAATGGTTGCCGGAACACATGTTGCCGGACCACTGGCTGAACCTCACCGAACTGCCCCTGAGCGCCAACGGCAAGGTCGACCGCGCCGCACTGCTGTGGCTGGTGCAGGAGCAACGCCAGGGCGCCAGACCCGAGCATGAAGACGCGCCTCAAGGCGAAGCCGAACAACTGTTGGCCGGGCTCTGGCGCGAATTGCTCGACATTCCCCTGGTGGGACGCAACCAGGGCTTTTTCGCCCTCGGCGGCAACAGTCTGTTGGCCGCTCGCCTGATCGAACGTATCGCCCGACAGTTCGACGTCGAACTGTCGCTGAAGGACTTTTTCAACGCGGCCACCGTCGCCCGCCAGGCCCAATGGCTTGTCGCCCGACGAGAACAGGACCACGTTAACCGGAACGCAATGGTGGAGGGTGCGCTATGACACTGCAGCAACTGCAACAGGACCTCGAAGCACTGGGTGTGGAACTCTGGGAAGAGCAGGGCCGCCTGCGCTACCGGGCGCCCGCCGGGGTGATGGATGAAGGCCGCCTGCAACAATTGCGCGAACACAAGGACGCGTTGTTGCAGCAATTGATGGAACCGGTGATGCCCACCGTCTCGGCCGACCTGGCTGCCCGCAGCGAACCGTTTCCGCTGACCGACGTGCAGGCCGCTTACCTGATGGGCCGCACCCAGGCATTCAGCTACGGCGGGGTGGCGTGCCACGGTTACCTGGAATTTGAACTCAGGGAACTGGACCCGGCGCGCCTGGAGCAGGCATGGAACCATCTGATTGCGCGTCACGACATGCTGCGGGCGGTGGTGCTGGAAGACGGCTACCAACAAATCCTGCCCCAGGTGCCGCATTACCTGATCGCCCGGCATGACCTGCGCGAAGACGACGGCCGTGCACTGGCCGCTCTGCGCGAACGCATGGAAATTCGCCTGGCGTCGCCCCAGCAGTGGCCGCTGATCGAGTTGTGCGTCAGCCAGGGCCGTGAACATGCGCGCCTGCATCTCTCAGTGGATCTGCTGGTGTGCGACTACCAGAGCGTGCGCATGCTGTTGGCCGAGTTGCAGCAGGTCTATCGTGGCGAAGCCTTGCCGCCGGCGGCGCCCATCAGTTTTCGCGACTACGTACTGGGCGAGCGCCGGTTGCGGGAACAGCCGCGTTACCAGCGTGACCGCCAGTACTGGTGGGCGCGGGTCGACAGCCTGCCCGGTGCTCCGGAATTGCCCATGCAGGGCGCTCCCAGCGGACCGCGTTTCGAGCGCCGCGCCCTGAACCTGGAGGCCCGGGATTTCAACGCCCTGCGCCTGAATGCAGCGGCGGCCGGCGTGGGTGCGTCGGCGGCGATTCTTTCCTGCTATGCCGAAACCCTGGGGCGCTGGAGCCCCAAGGGGCATTTCTGCTTGAGCCTGACCTTGCTCAATCGCCTGTCGCTGCACCCGCAGGTCGATCGGCTGGTGGGGGATTTCAGCTCGGTGGAATTGCTGGAAGTCCAGACCCTGCAAGGCGGCAGCTTTGGTGAACGCAGCCAGCAGTTGCAGGAGCGACTGTGGCAAGACATGGACCACCGCCTGTGTTCCGGCATTGAAGTACTGCGCGAACTGGCGCGGCGCAAAGGCCGTGATGCGGCCTTGATGCCCTATGCCTTCACCAGCACCCTGGGCGCCGGTGGCGAAAGTGGCGGCGGGGCATTTATGCCCGGCGCAGAACTGGTGCACGGCATCAGCCAGACCCCGCAAGTGTTGATTGATTGCCAGGTCAGCGAGCGCGACAACGGCCTGTTCATCAATTGGGACATTCGCCAGGGCGTGTTCAATGAGGCCATGCTGGAAGCGATGTTCGACACCTTCGAACGTCTGCTCAAGCGCTTGGCGCGGGAGCCTTCGGCCTGGACCCTGGACGATTGCCTTGAACTGCCGGCACCCCAGCGACTGGTGCGGGAGTTGATCAACCAGACGGCGCAGCCGATTCCCCCAGGCTTGCTGCATGAACCGTTCTTTCGCCAGGCCCCGGCGCAACCCCAACGTGTCGCCCTGATCCAGGGCGCGCGACAGCTCACTTACGCGCAACTCGCCGCCCGTGCCGAGGCGATTGCCGAGCAGTTACTGGATGGCGGTTGCCAGCCCGGCGAGCGGGTCGCGGTATGCATGGAAAAAGGCATCGACCAGGTGGTCGGTGTACTCGGGATCTTGCGGGCCGGCGCGGCGTACCTGCCGCTGGACACTAATCAGCCGATGGCGCGGCGCGCGTTGATTCTTGAGAACGCCGAGGTCAGCCGGGTGCTCAGCCAGTCGTGGTTGAGCGAGGGCGTGGCCTGGCCCGCCCAGGTGACCCAGTGCATACCCGTTGATCAGGCCGCAGCCAGTGCCGGACGTGAACTGCCGGCGCCGCAGGTGACACCGCAACAACTTGCCTACGTGATCTACACCTCCGGCTCCACCGGGATTCCGAAGGGTGTGATGATCAGTCACCAGGCGGCCCTCAACACGGTGGTGGATATCAATCAGCGCTTCGCCATCGGCGCCGAAGACCGGGTACTCGCCTTGGCCAGCCTGGGCTTCGACCTCTCGGTGTACGACATCTTCGGCCTGCTGGCCGTAGGTGGCGCCCTGGTGTTGCCCGACGCCGGACGCCGCGCCGACCCGTCCCACTGGGCCGAATGCGCCCGCGAGCACGGTGTGACCCTGTGGAACTCGGTGCCCGCGCAGTTGCAGATGCTTGCCCATTACCTGCAAGCCGTGCCGGCCGCGGCACCTCAGAGCCTGCGCCTGGCCTTGCTGTCCGGCGACTGGATCCCGCTGAACCTGCCCGCCGAAATCGCTGCGTTGTTGCCTGAGCTCCAACTGATCAGCCTGGGCGGCGCCACAGAAGCGGCGATCTGGTCGATTGCCTATCCAATCACCGAGGTGGACGCACAATGGCGCAGCATTCCCTACGGCGCGCCGCTGGCCAATCAACGCTTCATGGTGCTCGACGAACAAGGCCGCGATCGCCCGCAAGGCGTTGCCGGTGAGCTGTTCATCGCCGGCACGGGGTTGGCGATGGGGTACCTGGGGGACGCGGAGAAAACCGCCGAGCGTTTTATCGAGCATGCCCACAGCGGCGAGCGGCTGTACCGCACCGGCGACCTGGGGCGCTACCTTGAAAGCGGGTTGATTGAGTTCCTTGGCCGTGAGGATTTCCAGGTCAAGGTTCGCGGGCATCGCATCGAGTTGGCGGAAGTCGAAAGTGCCTTGCTCAGTCATCCTCATGTCGAATCGGCCGTGGTGGTCGCTGCGGGCGAGGGCGCGTTCGAGCGGCGTTTGCAGGCCTGCGTGCGCGGGACTTTGCGTGATACTCCATTGCCTTGGCCGACCCGGTTGGCACCCAACGCCTTGGCGGCGGCCAACGGCGTGAAAGGCCAACTGACGGAAGCGCTGATTACGCAGATGTCCGATTGCGTCGAGCGTGCCGCGTTGCTCTCCATGGGCCTGGCCCTGCAACGCCCGGGGCTGTTTGATCAACCGGGCGTCGAGCACGACCTGGCCCAGATCATGAGCCTGTGCGAAGTGGCGCCACGCAACGAACGGCTGATCCGCCGCTGGCTGCAAGCGCTGCATCGCGAACAACTGGTAGACCGCAACCCAGGCACCGGCGCCTATTCGTCACTGCGGGTCTCGGGTGCTGAATACCGTCAGCTGTGGCAGCGCATCGAGGCGCTGGAACCGAGTGTGGGCTGGGGCGGTGAAGTGCTGCGCTACCTGCGGGAAAGCCAGGAGCAATTGCCTGCCCTGATGAGCGACCGGCTCGACCCGTTGCACTTGCTGTTTCCCGAAGGCCGTACCGACACCGCCGAAGGCGCCTATCGCAAGAACCTGATCAGCCAGTACCTGAACCAGGCGGTGTGTGCGGCGGTGCAGGAAATCGCCGCACTGCAACCGGCGGGCTGGCGTCTGCAGTTGCTGGAAATCGGCGCAGGCGTGGGCGGCACCAGTGCCGACCTGATTCCGGCCCTGGACGGCTTGGCGGTGGACTACCAGTTCACCGACCTGTCGCAGTTTTTCCTCAACGAAGCGCGGGAGCATTTCGTCGAGTTTCCGTGGGTCAGCTACGGGCTGTTTGACCTGAACCTCGACCACTGGGCCCAAGGCATCGCCGCCAACTCCCTGGATGTGATTCTGTGTGCCAACGTGCTGCACAACTCGCGGCATGCCAGCCAGGTACTCGCCCGGCTGCGGGAAATGCTCGCCCCCGGCGGCTGGCTGATCTTTATCGAAGCCACCCGCGACACCTACCAGATCATGGCGTCCATGGAGTTCAAGGAGGGCCTGACCGCGTTCGAGGATTTCCGCGCCGAGCAGGACACCACGTTCATCCGCCGCGAGCAGTGGCAGCAACTGTTGCAGGAAGCCGGCGCGCAGACGCCGCTGTGCATGCCGGCAGCTGACGATGCGATGTCACAGATCGGCCAGCACCTGTTCATCACGCGCTTCAAGACCGAGCGCCAGACCCTTGAGCCGGAGGCGTTGCGCGCGCATCTGGGCCAGCGCCTGCCGGATTACATGGTACCCACCGAGTGGCGGGTACTGGATGAAATGCCGCTGACGGTCAACGGCAAAGTCGACCGCCAGGCGTTGGCCAACCTCGGCATGGCCCAGGCCACGCAACAGGCCAACAGCGGGGCTGCACCGCTGGATGCGCTGGAGCGCAGTATCGCAGAGGTCTGGCAAACCCTGTTGCGGGTGCCCAGTGTGGGCCGTGAACAGGGCTTCTTTGAGTTGGGCGGTGATTCATTGCTGGTGGCGCAGGTGGTTGGTCGCCTGCGGGAAAGCCTGCCCCAGGCCCGTAACGTGCCCTGGGGGGATTTGCTGCGCCAGTTGATCAACCAGCCCACCGTTGCGGCCCTGGCGGATTACCTGCGGGGGCAGGGCAGCGAGAGCCTGTCGCCGCTGGTGCGGATTCGTGAGGAGGCGCAAGGCCCGGCGCGGATCTTTGTCCATGATGGCAGCGGCACCCTGGCACCGTATCGCGCGCTGTTTGCTGCACTCGGGGAAGAAGCGCCACTGGAGGGGCTGGTGCTCAATGATGTACCGGGTTACCTGGCTCTGGCACCGGCTACGGCGATTCGTGAACTGGCCGAGCGTTATGCCGACACCTTGCACGCCGAAGGCCGGCGCCAGGTGAGCATCGTCGGTTATTGCCTCGGCGGGTTGCTGGCGACGGAGCTGGCGTCATGCCTCGCGGCGAGGGACATCGAGGTGCTGCAACTGACAGTGATCAGCAGCTACCGCGTGCCGTTCATGATCGAGGATGACCTGCTGGCGGAGTACGTGTTCGCCCGCGTGATGCAGGCCGACCCGCACACCCTGGGTTACCCGGTGGATGAACAGGCGATGGAGCGGGCGATTGCCAAGGTGCTGCGCCAAACTCCGGGCCGCGTGCCCCAAGGTGCGTTGCTGGCGCTGCAGGATGAGCCCGACTGTGCCACGGCCCTGGCCTGCCTGCGGGCCCTGGCATCCAAGTCGGCAGATGAGCGCTTGCAGGCAATTGCAGACGCGATGCGCCACGCCGGCTCGCAACTGAGCGACCTGGACTGGCTGCGCGAGCAACTGCAGGTGCTGCGCCACAGCCTGGCCGCTGTCGCCTTGCATCAGGCCACGCCTTACGACGGTGACATGGTGTTTATCCGCCAGTGCGGTGAAGTCCAGGTACTGCCCGGCATGCACCGCGACATGAGCCAATACTGGCAGGCCCTGTGCCTTGGCGAATTGCAGGTGGTGGACGTGCCGGGCGACCACTTCAGCTGCATGCAGAGCCCCCAGGTCGAAGCCGTGGCCCGCGCGTTCGAACGGCTGGCGCAGGTGGCGGCGTGAGAGTCGGGATTGTAGGCGGCTATGGGCATGTCGGTCGGCAGGTTGCGCGGGTGCTGGTCGGTCATTGCCGCTTGCGCCTGGGCGGTCGCGACCCTGGGCAAGGGCAGCGTTTTAACGACGGCGAGTTGAACGGGCAGGCCGAGATCCGTGAAGTGGACCTGTGGGACGCCCAAAGCCTGGCGGCGTTTTGCAGCGGCTGCGACCTGCTGATCAATTGCGCGGGCCCCAGCTACCAGGTGCTCGACCGGGTGGCGCTGGCCGCTTTGGCCAGTGGCGCCGATTACATCGATGTCGGCGGCGATGATCCGCTGCATCAGCTGCTGCCCGCTCAGTTGCCGCCGGATCGTCGTGTGGTGTTATCAGCCGGCATGTTGCCCGGGCTGTCGGGGTTGTTTCCCAAGGTGCTTGCGGCGTCGTTCGAGCGCGTCGATGCCGTGCATTGCTATGCCGTCGGACTTGGGCGGTTGTCGACAACGGCGGCCGAGGACTTTCTATTGAGCCTCGGCAACGGCTATGGCCAGGCCTCGATGGGCTGGTGCGATGGCCGTGCAATCAAGTCCGCCGTACTCGTCGATGAACACTTCGAGCGGCCCTGGCTGGTGGGCGGTCCCGTAACGGCCCACCCGTATCTAACCACTGAGCAACAGCGCTTGTTTACTGACTTGCGGGTGCGCGAAGCCCAGGCCTACAACCTGTTCGACGGCGGCCACCTGCGGGCCGCACTCGGGCGCATTCAGGGCTCGCCACCGGCTCTGCGACACACGGCAGAGAACATTGCCGCCCTGGTACAGGCCAGTGCGCTGGACCTGGCAGGGCGCACGCCTTACCAGTTGCTCGCAGTCGAAATGGCAGGCCTGCAACACGGCGAACCGCAGCAGGCCACCGCCTGGTTGCGTGCCGCCGACGGCTCGGCGTTGACCGGCACAGTGGCGGCAATCTGCGCCCTGCAACTGGCCAAACTGCCCGAAGGCACGCACTACGCTGCCCAGGTGATGGACGCCGATGACTGCTTGCGCCAGGTGCTGCGCTGGTTGCCGCAGACCCGGATCCACGTCACCACTGAACTGGAGGAGGGCGTGTTATGAAGAAAATCCCCAGCCCATGGCTGCGACGTTACCCGCAGCATCAAACGCCGCGTTGCCGATTGGTCTGCCTGCCCCACGCCGGCGGCAGCGCGGGATTTTTCAGCGGTTGGCAGGCACTGTTGCCGGCTGACATCGAACTGGTCAGCGTGCAATACCCCGGCCGCGAAGAGCGCCTGAGTGAAACCTGGCCCGGCAGCCTGGAATGGATGGCGGGCACTATTACCCGGGCGCTGTGGGACCTGTCCGACCGGCCGCTGGTGCTGTTCGGCCACAGCATGGGTGCGGCGCTGGCCTATGAGGTGACGCGGCGCCTGAACCGCCAGGGCAAGGACCTGCAACGGCTGATCGTCTCCGCCCATCCGGCCCCTCACCGGCAACGTCACAGCCAATTGCACCAGGGCCCGGATGCCGGTCTGCTGGCGGATGTGCGGCGCCTGTCGGGTGGTGCGCCATCACCCCTGGACGAACCCGAGATGCAGGCACTTTACCTGCCCGCATTGCGCAATGATTACCGCCTGATCGAAAACTACTGCGGCGATATCAGCGAGCTGCTGGACGTGCCCGTGAGCGTATGCCTGGGCAGCACCGACCGCGAAGTCGATCGGGAGGAAGCCCATGCCTGGTCGGAAGTGACGCGCCAGGTCACCGACTTTCGAACCTTCAACGGCGGGCATTTTTACCTGCGCGACAGCCAGGCCGACCTGATCGAGCACCTGGAACTGTTGCTGGGCAGCCCCGCCGAACCGGCGTGGCAGTGCTGGCCGTCGACCCCATGACCGGAGAATCCTATGAAAACACCTGAGCAGTGCAGCGGGCTGGAAGACGTCCGCCTGGGTATCGACACGTTGGACGAACAGATCATCCGCGCTCTCGGCCAGCGGTTGGCCTATGTGAAAGCTGCGGCGCAGTTCAAGCCTGACGAAGCCAGCATCGCCGCCCCCGAGCGGGTGGCCGCCATGCTGCCCCATCGCCGCCGCTGGGCCGAGCGCGAAGGGTTGGACCCGATGTTCGTGGTCCCGCTGTTTGCGCAGATCATCCAATGGAATATCGACCAGCAAGTGCGCCACTGGCGCCAGCAGCATCAAGGAGCGGAGCATGAGTGAACGTCTGCCGGGATTGCTTCAGGCGCTGACCGAGGGCGAACGCCTGGCGCGCGAGAAGGGCGGCGCAGTGCTGGTGGTGTTCAGCCTGGCCTCGGAGCGCCTGGACCCGCTGCGGTTATTTGCCGCCAACCGCCAGGTACTCGGGCAAAGCCTGTTCTGGTCAAGTGACCGGGGCGCACTGGCCATGGCCGGCTTTGGTTGTACCGAGGAAATCAGCCCCGGGGCCGATGACCGCTTCAACGCCAGTGCCCTGGCGTGGCAGGCGTTGCTCAGCCAGGCCCATCAAGTGGGGCCGCGCCAGCCGTTGCTGTGTGGCGGCTTTGCGTTTGACCCGAAGGGCCCACGCTCGCTCAAATGGCAGTCATTCGCCGCCACCTCCCTGGTGCTGCCGCGCATCCTGCTGCTGCGGGAAGCCGAGCAACATCATGTGATCTTCAGCCAGTGGCTGGAGCCCGGGGCGGACGCGGTGCGTTGCGCCCAGAGCCTGGAAACCCAGTGGACGTTGCTTCTGTCCCGCTACGCCAGTGCGCCACGCCAGGAGATTCCCCTCGGCACACCGAGCGACGAAAACACCATCAGCGCGCAGCAATGGCAAGACACCGTGGCGACGGCCGTGCAGCGCATCAACGCCGGCGACCTGCGCAAGGTGGTGCTGGCCCGCGAAGTGCGGTTGACCACCTCACGGACGATCCCCTGTGGCCCGCTGCTGGAAAACCTCAAGGCGGCCTATCCCCAGGCGTACCTGTTTGCGTTCAGCCGTGGTGACAGCTGCTTTCTCGGCGCAACGCCGGAGCGGCTGGTGCGGGTGACTCGTGGCACGCTGAACACGGTGGCGTTGGCCGGTACTTGCCCGCGTGGTCGTCACGAGCAGCACGATGCCGAACTTGGCCAGGCCTTGATGGACAGCCCCAAGGACCGCCACGAACACACCCTGGTGGTTCAAACCCTGCGCGAAGCATTGCAGCCCTATTGCGCGATGCTCGACATTGCCAGCCAGCCGCAGTTGCACCGGCTGGCCAACGTGCAGCACCTGTTGACGCCGGTGATGGGCCGCTTGCATCCCCAGGTGCAATTGCTGCAACTGGTGCAGGCCCTGCACCCGACGCCGGCGGTGGGTGGCTTGCCGCGACGTGAGGCGATGGCCTATATCCGAGAGCACGAGCAGCTCGACCGTGGCTGGTACGCAGCGCCAGTGGGCTGGATGAATGCGCAGGGTGATGGTGAATTTGCCGTGGCGTTGCGCTCGGCGTTGATCAGAGGCTGTGAGGCGCACCTGTTCGCCGGCTGCGGCATTGTCGCCGAGTCGGATCCCGGGAGTGAGTACGAGGAAACGTGCTTGAAGCTGCGGACTATCCGCGATGCCTTGCGGCCTTCGGACGGAGTGCAGGTGGCGTCAGCCTGAGGAAGGCTCTCGCCCGGCAGGCCGGGCGAGAGCATGCAGCGTCTGGATCAGTTCAAGCCAAGCTTGCCACGCAGTGTGGACAGGTCTTCCGCCAGGGTATTGACCGGGCCAACCAGGGCTTTGCGGTCGGCTTCCTTGACCTTGTCGTAGGTCTCGAAACCGCCATCCTTGGTTTTGTACTTGGCCAGGATCTTGTCCACGGTGGCGAAGTTCTTGTCGACTTTGGCAACGAAGGCCTTGTCTTGCTTCTCGATCTGCGGACGGAACAGGTCGACGATTTTCTTCGCGCCGTCGATGTTGCCCTGGAAGTCATACAGGTCGGTGTGGCTGTAGCGGTCTTCTTCACCGGAGATCTTCGTCGCGGCCACTTCTTCCAGCAGGGCAGCAGCGCCACCGACGACTTTTTCCGGCGGGAAGGTCAGGCCGTCCACGCGGGTTTTCAGGTCCAGTACGTCGCTGTTGAGCTTGTCCGCCAGGGCGTCGAGGCCTTTGGTGGTGTTCTCGGAGAACAGGCTGTACTCGATGCGGTGGAAGCCGGTGAAGTCTTCGGCTTTCACGCCTTTCTCGTGGTCGTCCACGCGGGAGTCGATGGAGGCGTCGAGATCGCTGAACAGTTCGGCGATCGGCTCGATCGACTCATAGTGCACACGGGTTGGCGCGTACAGCTTCTTGGCGGTCGCCAGGTCGCCTTTTTTCACGGCGTCGGTGAACGCCTGGGTCTGGGTGACCAGCTCGCCGATTTCTTCGGTGACATAGATCTTGTAGTCCGACACCGGCCCTACCAGGTCCAGCGGCGCGGTGGCGGCGAAGGCGGCCAGCGGCGAAAGGCTCATTAACAACGACAATGCGAGAGACGACTTCTTCATGGGACGATTTCCGCTCTGGGGTTTGTTTTAGGTTTTGGCAGTGGTTTGTGGATGTGTCGCATCAAGCAGCGTGCGCCCGATGAAATCCTGGGCCCCGGTGACGCCTGGCAAGGTGAAGAAGTAACCGCCGCCAACCGGCTTCAGGTATTCCTCCAGAGGCTCGCCGTTGAGCCGGGTTTGCACGCTGATAAAGCCTTTCTCCAGGTCAGCCTGATAGCAGATGAACAACAGCCCCATGTCCAGCTGACCGTTTTTGTTGACGCCGTTGGAGTAGTTGAACGGCCGGCGCAGGATCAGGTTGGCCTGGGTCTGTGCAGTACGCGGGTTGGCCAGGCGGATGTGGGCATCGAGCTTGGTCAACTTGCCTTCCGGGTCCTTGCTGTAGTCCGGGACCTGGGTTTCTTTCTGGCCGTCCATGGGCGCGCCACTGGTCTTGATCCGGCCAATGATGCTTTCTTGCTCTTGCAGCGGGGTGCGGTCCCAGCGTTCGACGAAGTTGCGGATGATCCGCACCGCCTGGTAGCTGCCATTGGCGGCCCAGGCCGGTTCGTCGCTGCCTGGCTGGACCCACACAATCTGATCCATCGCCTTGTTGTCGTTGGAGTTCGGGTTGGCCGAACCGTCGCGAAAACCTAGGAAGTTGCGCGCGCTTTGTGCCGGCTCGCCGGGGCGGGCAGGGGCCTGGGGCGGCACGCTGCCTTCCTGCTTCCAGCGCACCAGCAGCAGGTCCGGCAGGTTTTTCACGATGTCGCGCAGGGCGTGGATGTTGGTGTCCGGGGTGTTGGAGCTGAACTGCAGGCTCAGGTCGCCGTGGCACTGCGCCGGTTCCAGTGCATCGTTGGGGAAACCGACCATGCGGATTAGGCGCTTGGGCTTGGCCGCGGCCAGGCCGAAGCGTTCGTCGAACAGCGACTCGCCCACCGATACGGTGATGGTCAGGTTGTCCGGTGTTACCACTGGGCCGAGGATGCCGGAGTCGGTAGGCGGCAGTTTCGGGTCGACTTGCACCACGGTGCCGCCGGTCATCAGGAACGCGATACGCTCGTTCAGGGTGCGGAACAGCCGCTCCAGGTCCTCGCGGTCGCTGGCCAATACGTCGAATGCCACCAGCATGCCGCAGGCCGGGCGCGGAGTGACGATGCCGGTCTGGTGCTTGCCATGGAAATCGTGGTGATCCTGGGTCTTTTCACTGCTTGGCGCGGTGGTCACTTGTGCCGCCGCGTTGGCAGCCATTGCCGGGCAGCTCAGGCTGCTGCCGGCAATGGCCGCGCCAGTGGCGGCCATACCCAACAATACACGACGACGCTGGGCGGAAAATTGTTCTGAATCACTCATGTCTACGGTCGTCTTCACTTCAGGCCGGAAAGGCCAAGGGCGGGGTCGATTCCATCGAGTGCAACGGCCAGAGCCTTGGCCTTGTCGGCGATCTGCTTGCGCTGATCGGCGGTAACGCTGTCATACGAGGCGTAGCGGCCATCGACTTTCAAACCGTTGAGTTCGGCATCGAGGGCGGTGATCGCGCCGTCGATCCCCGGCAGCAATTGCGCGGCAGATTTGGTCAGCAGCGGGCGCATCAGGTCGACCACTTTGCGGGCGGCGTCCAGGTTGGCGGCGAAGCCGTTGAGGTCGGTATGGCTGTAGCGTTCTTCCTCACCGCTGGCGGCACGTACGTCGGCCAGGCTGTTGAGGTTGCGCACCACGATGCTCACCAGTTGCTCCGGCGGCAGCGACTGGGCCAGCAGCTGTTGCTTGAGGCTGGTGACGTCGGTGACCAGGCGCTGGGCAATCGGCGCCAGGCCGTCGAGATTGCGTTGCTGGAACAGGCCGTATTCGAGACGGTGGAAGCCGCTGAAGGCCGGGTCCTGCTCGCGCTTTTCAAAGTAGTCGGCGCGGGCGTTGATCGCGTTGTCCAGTTCCGCCAGGCGTTGCGAGGCCGGGGCCAGGCGCTGGTAAGCCTCGCGGGCCGGTACGTAAAGCGCCTGGGCCTGGGCGAGGTCGCCGGCTTCGATGGCTTGGTCCAGCGCGGTAACGGCCTTGACCAGGGCGCTACCCTGGCTGCTCAGGTACACGCGGAATTCCGACAGCGGGCCGATAAACGCGACCATCGACGGCTTGGCCTTGGCTTGGGCGTCAGACTCGGCAGTCGGTGTCACCTTCAAGGTGCCACGCGGGTTGCTCAGCAGGCCGCAGGTGATCTGGTAGTCGCCGGGCAGCAGGTTGGCGTTGATCACCTGGCTCAGGCCGGGGGCGATGTTTTCGCGCTCTTCGACCACCAGCACGCCGTCGAGGATTTCCCACTCCACGGCACGGTCCGAGCGGTTGATGATGCGGAAGCTGGCCCGTCCCGCCGGCACCGTCAGCGCATTCGGCTCGCAGCTGTGGGCGTGGATGGTGACGGCGATTTCATCGTGGTTGGCCTGGCGTTTGGAGGCGGCCAGTTGCGAGGCGTAGTAGAACAGGCCACCGGCGGCGATCATCACGACCACCGAGCCGCCCACCGCCCAGCGCAAGGCGCGGGAGGGCGGAGCCGGTTGAGGGGTTTGGTTGGACAAGAGGCGGTCCTTACTGGCTGGAAACGGAAGAAGTTGTGCGGGTAGCCGGCTTGCTCGGCGGCGCCGGCAGGAAGAACATCACCAGGGCCACCACCAGGTAAATCAGGTAGGCACCGAGGGTGCTGATGGTCGGGGCGTCCTGATAGCCGAACATGCCGGCCAGCACCGAGCCCAGCGGGCCATCCATCGGCAGCGTCGCGCTGAAATCGAACAGTACGGTTTGCAGGTGGTTCCATACCCCGGCTTCGTGCAGGGCTTGTACCGAGTTGGCGAGGATGCCGGCGGCCACCACCAGGATGAACAGGCCGGTCCAGCGGAAGAACGCACCGAGGTTCAGGCGCATGCTGCCGGTGTAGATCAGGAAGCCGACGATGATCGCCAGGATCAGGCCGAGCAGGGCGCCAATCGGCGCGCCCGGACCTTCGCTTTGCTGGAACACGGCCAGCAGGAAGAACACGGTTTCCAGGCCTTCACGGGCCACGGCGAAAAACACCATGGCAATCAGTGCGGTGACCTGGTGTTTGGAGCCGGCCAGGGCATGATCGAGGGATTCATGCAGGGAATGCTTGATGGAGCGCGCGACCTTGCGCATCCAGAACACCATGGAGCTGAGAATGCCCACGGCCACCAGGCCGACGATGCCTTCGAACAGTTCCTGTTGTTTCTGCGGGAATTCGGCACTCACCAGTTCCAGGCCACCGCCGACCAGCAGCGCGAGGGCCGCTGCCAGAAATACGCCGATCCACACTGCGGGCATGTACTGGCCACGGCCAGTTTGCTTGAGATAGCTGGCAATAATGCCAACGATCAAGGCGGCTTCTATGCCTTCGCGCAGCATGATTAAAAAGGGAACAAGCATTCGGCACCGAATCGTCACTAGATAGGATGCTAAGTTGTAACATAATGATACTCATTACTAAACAGGGAATATTGACCTTTACTGAACCTTGACTGAACGGTGGTGGCAAACCGCATCCGACACTAGAATGCGCGGCATCGTCCCAGTCACCGGATTGCGCCATTCCCCATGTCGGAAAAAGACACGATTTCTATCCAACTGGTCCGCGAAGCCCTGTTGCAGAGCTGCGCGCCGGGTGCGGCGAGCGATGAAGTGTTGACCAAGGTCGGGATTGAGCCGGCACTGCTGGGCCAGCCAACCGCACGCGTCCCGGCAACCGCTTACGCACGCTTATGGCGCTTGCTGGCACGGCGAATGGACGATGAATTCTTTGGCATGGACCCGCGCAAGCTCAAATCCGGCAGCCTGGAGTTCCTCTGCCGGGCCTCCATGGCACAACCGAGCCTGGCCACTGCGCTGGAAACCGGCCTGGGGTTCTTGTCACTGATGCTCGAGCGCCTGCCGGCGCAACTGGTGCGCCAGCAGAGCCTGGCGGAAATCGTACTGTTGGAGCCGGAGCCCGCACCCAGGCGCGCCTTCACCTATTTCGCCTACTGGATGATCGTCCACGGCGTCGCCTGCTGGCTGGCGGGGCGCCGGATCCCGATCCTGGCGATTGAACTGCGTTGCCCGCAGCCGGACTTCTGCGACGACTACCAAGTGATGTTTTCCGACAACCTGCGCTTTGACCGGCCGCGTACCCGGATGATCTTTTCCGCCGACTGCCTCGACCTGCCGATCAAGCGCAGCCCGGAGGAGCTCAAGCGCTTCCTGGCCCATGCGCCGGCCAACATCCTGGTCAAATACCGCGACCCGGACAGCCTTGCCACCCGCATCAAGACCGACCTGCGGCACATGCCCGCCGACACCTGGCCGGAAACCGAAGGCCTGGCCGCATCCCTGTGCATCTCGGCCTCGACCCTGCGCCGGCGCCTGGCGGAAGAAGGGCAGACCTACCAGGGCCTCAAGGACAGCGTGCGCAAGGAGTTGGCGATCGTCTGGCTGGCCGATTCCGACATCAGCTTTGCCGAGATCGCCACCCGCCTGGGGTTTGCCGATGCCAGCTCGTTCTACAAGGCGTTTCGCAAGTGGTCGGGCTCCAACCCCGGGCACTATCGCAGCCTGATATTGAACGAAGCACTGAGCCAGTAGGTCACTGCCAGGCACCCCCGGCACGTTTGCCTGCTTATCCACGCGTTTAATGATCTGGGTCACTTTCCTGCGCCGCCGTGCGTGTGATATTCGGCGCCACCGCTCCATCGTTCGTTTCCTGACGCAGCCTGATCGGCATTTGTCGCGATCAACGTCTACGCCATTTCCCTCATTCAAGAGCAGGATTTCATGGCACTTCACAGAACCGTAGAGACCCAGGACCAAGCCATCGAAGACGTCTATTCGAGTGGCTCCGCCCAGCACAAACTGCCCAAGTACCGCCTCCCGGACCACTCGACCACGCCGTCGGCCGCCTACAACCTGGTGCGTGACGAACTGCTGCTGGATGGCAATTCCCGGCAAAACCTGGCGACCTTCTGCACCACTTGGGTCGAGCCCGAAGTGCAGCAGTTGATGGCCGATGCCCTCGACAAAAACATGATCGACAAGGATGAGTACCCGCAGACGGCCGAGATCGAAAACCGTTGCGTGCACATCATTGCCGACCTGTGGCACGCGCCGAAGTCGTGGCAAACCGTGGGTTGCTCCACCACCGGTTCCAGCGAAGCGGCGATGCTTGGCGGCCTGGCACTGAAGTGGAGCTGGAAGAAACGCCGGGAAGCGGCGGGGCTGCCCACCGACAAACCGAATTTCGTGTGCGGCCCGGTGCAGATCTGCTGGAAGAAATTCGCCCGTTATTTCGATGTGGAAATTCGCGAAGTGCCGTTGCGCGGTGACGCATTGGGCCTGCGCCCGGCCGACCTGCGGGAATATTGCGACGAAAACACCATCGGTGTCGTCGCGACCCTGGGCGTGACCTTCACCGGGATCTACGAACCGGTCGCAGCCCTGGCGGCCGAGCTGGACTCGATGCAACGTGACCTCGGCCTGGATATCCCGATCCATGTCGACGCCGCGAGCGGTGGGTTTATCGCCCCGTTCATCCAGCAAGAGCTGCAATGGGATTTTGTGATCGAGCGCGTCAAATCCATCAACGCTTCCGGCCACAAGTACGGCCTGGCGCCGCTGGGCGTCGGCTGGGTTATCTGGCGCTCCACCGAAGACCTGCCGGAAGAGTTGATCTTCTACGTCGACTACCTGGGCGGCAACATGGCGACCTTTGCCCTGAACTTCAGCCGGCCCGGCGGGGAAATCATTGCCCAGTACTACAACTTCCTGCGGCTGGGGCGCGACGGCTACACGCGGATTCAACAAGCGTGCTCCGACACGGCGCAATGGCTGGCCTCGGAAATCACCAAGTTTGCCCCGCTGGAACTGGTGTACGACGGCAAGGATGGGCTGCCGGCGGTCTGCTACAAGCTCAAGGACGGCGTCGACCACGGCTTCAGCCTCTACGACCTGTCGGAGCGCGTGCGCATGCGCGGCTGGCAGATCGCGTCATACCCGTTGCCGTCCGATCGGCAGAACGTCGTGGTACAGCGCATCCTGGTGCGGCATGGCGTGAGCCGTGACCTGGTGGCGTTGCTGCTGGAAGACCTGCGCAAGGCCGTTGCCCACCTGCAGAAAAACCCGGTGGAGCATTCCGACGCGGGCCCCAGCTTCAGCCATGGCGCCATCGCCGACCCGGTCATCCCGGCCGACACCCCGAACCTCGACTGAACGCACTGAACACTCACCGGGCCTCGAGGCCCGGTGCCTTTAGCGTTGCATCGCCAGGTACGAATCATCGTGACTGCCTTCTTTACTTTCCTGCACGACAACCCCTACATCCTGCTGTTCCTGGTGGTTGGCCTGTCCGTCTGGGTCGGGCGCGGCACCATCAAGGGTTATGGCCTGGGCGCGGTGGCCGGGGCCATCGTGATCGGCTGCGCGATTGCGACGTGGGCGTCTTACTACGGCGTGCATTTCGAACTCGATAACTTTACCAAGAGCCTGTTTTATTACCTGTTCATGTACGGCGTCGGGCTGCGGGTCGGGCCTTCGTTCATCAACAGTCTCAAGGGTGATGGCCTGAAATTCACCTTCCTGGCGATCCTGTCCTCGTTCCTCGGGCTGGGTATCGTGGTGCTCGGCGTGCGGCTGTTATCCCTGCCGGTGGGCGCGGCGGGCGGGATTCTTGCCGGTTCGCAAACCATGTCGGCGGCGATTGGCTCCGCCGAACAGGCGATTACCTCGGGCGTGGTGCCGCTGCCACCGGGCACCACTGCGGCGGCGGCCACCGCGATGATCGCCCTGTCTTACGGCATCACCTATATCTGGGGCACGGTCGGCATCATCCTGATCTGCAAATACCTGCCGCGCTGGTGGGGTGTGGATGCGCGCAAGGCGGCCAAGGAATTCGAGCTGGAGCACGGTGTGCCGAACGTCGACGATGCCGGGCTCAGTGGGTATCGGCCGTTTGACCTGCGGGCCTATCGCCTGGTGAACCCGGAGCTGGTGGGGCAGAGCATCGCGCAGTTTCGCCAGCGCTTTGCGTTGTACCAGATCGAGAACGTCGAGCGTGGTGAAGAGTTGCTGGGGGCTGATCCGACGCTGGTGTTGCAACTCGGCGATGTGATCGCCCTGGGCGGCAGCCTGGATGCGCTGACCGATCACATGGGCCTGATCGGGCCGGAAGTACCGGATGCCCGGGCGTTGAATATACCGCTGGATGAGGCGGTGATTCTGGTGACCCACAAGGATGCCGTGGGCAGGGCGCTCAAGGAATTCAGCCAGTCGCCGATTGCCGGGCAGGTGCAGTTGGTGGGGATTGAGCGGGGTGGAGCGCCGATTCCGGTGGGGCTGGAAACGCGGTTGCAGCGCCTGGATGTGATGCACTTGATTGGCTTGCGCAGTGCCATCGACAAGGCCACGGCGTTGCTGGGCAAGGCGGGGCGGGCGAGTACGGCGACGGATTTGCTGACGCTGTCGCTGGGTATGGTGCTGGGGTTGTTGATCGGGCTGATTCAGGTGCCGGCGTTCGGTGCGGCGGTGGGGCTGGGCAATGCGGGCGGGTTGCTGGTGTCGGGGATTATCGTCTCGTCGCTGGTGTCGCGGGTGCGGTTTTTTGGGAATACGCCGAATGCGGCGCGCAACATTCTCGAGGACATGGGGTTGATATTCTTTGTCGCGATTGTGGGGGTGAATGCCGGGGCTAACCTGGTTTCGCAGATTAGCGCGATCATTGCGTTGAAGATCTTTTTGCTTGGGTTCGTGGCTTGTACGATTCCACCGTTTATTGTTTGGGCTGTGGGTTTTCATGTGTTCAAGATCAACCCGGCGATTCTCATGGGCGGTGTTGCGGGGGCGCGGAGTCACTCGGGGCCGGCGCGGGAGGCGGCCAAGGAAATTGATAGTACGGTGCCGTGGATTGGGTTTCCGGTGGCGTATGCGGTGTCGGGGATTTTGCTCACGGTGTTTGGGTATTTTGCCATGGTGCTGGCGCGGTAGCTGTATTGGGTACATATCCGTTGCTGCGGTAACGGCGGCTTATGGTTCCGCTCTTACAGCGGGTCACTTTTTTACAAACGCCTAAAAAAGTAACCAAAAAACGCTTTGCCCCACCACTCGGTGCCTCGCTTAGGCTCGGCATGCCCGCACTCCGGCA
>NZ_JBIUVK010000008.1:0-2865 GCF_044742865.1 Pseudomonas sp. NPDC087814
GAGGACGCGATCAAGGAACACCTGCTGTTGACCCGCTACAACCCGGAGCGTGTCAGCAATGGCGAAATGCTCGGTGTTGAAGACGTCAAAGAAATTCTGGCAGTGACCCTGCTCGGCGTCATTCCGGAATCCCAGGCAGTGCTCAAGGCTTCCAACCAGGGCGTGCCGGTGATTCTCGACGACCAGAGTGATGCTGGCCAGGCCTACAGCGATGCGGTTGACCGCCTGCTGGGCAAAACCGTGGAGCACCGGTTCCTTGATGTCGAGAAGAAGGGATTCTTCGAGCGCCTGTTTGGAGGTAGATAATGAATCTTTTTGACTTCTTTCGTGCCAGCAAAAAGGTCAGCACCGCGTCGGTAGCGAAAGAGCGTCTACAGATCATCGTGGCGCACGAACGCGGCCAACGCAGCACCCCGGATTACCTGCCAGCCCTGCAGAAGGAACTGGTGGAAGTGATCCGCAAGTACGTCAACATCGGTAACGATGACGTGCATGTCGCCCTGGAAAATGACGGCAGCTGCTCGATTCTGGAACTCAATATCACCCTGCCTGATCGTTGATCGAAAAGGCGGTCGCCACGGCGGCTCGGTTACCTGGCTCCCCTCACGGGGCCGGGTGAGCGAGCCGCCGTTGGCGTTTGTTACGAGGCTGTTTTAATGCCGTTGTCCAATGTCCATATCCTTCATCAGGACGCTGCTGTCCTGGTGGTGAACAAGCCTACCCTGCTGCTCTCGGTGCCCGGTCGCGCCGACGACAACAAGGACTGCCTGATCACCCGCCTGCAGGAAAACGGCTACCCCGAAGCTCGCATCGTCCATCGCCTGGACTGGGAAACGTCCGGGATCATCCTGCTGGCCCGAGACGCGGATACCCACCGTGAACTGTCCCGCCAGTTTCATGACCGGGAAACCGAAAAGGCCTACACCGCACTCTGCTGGGGCCAACCGGAACTGGACAGCGGCAGCATCGACTTGCCCTTGCGCTACGACCCACCGACCAAGCCACGGCACGTGGTGGACCACGAGTTCGGCAAGAACGCGCTGACCTTCTGGAAAGTCCTGGAGCGTTGCGGCGACTGGTGCCGGGTTGAGCTGACACCGATCACCGGCCGCTCACATCAACTGCGCGTGCATATGCTGTCCATCGGGCATCCGTTGCTGGGCGATGGCTTGTACGCCCATGAACAGGCCTTGGCTGCCTGGCCACGCCTGTGTCTGCACGCCAGCATGTTGAGCTTCACCCATCCCCAGAGCGGCGAGCGTCTGCGCTTCGAGTGCCCCGCGCCGTTTTAACCTGTAAACGCAATTAAAATGTGGGAGCGGGCTTGCTCGCGAATGCGGTGGATCAGTTAGCCCATTCGGCGACTGACACACCGCATTCGCGAGCAAGCCCGCTCCCACATTTGTTCTGTGCACTTATCCCGTCGGACGGTAAACTCGCGCCATTGCTGTCTGGAGCTACTTATGCGCGAAGAGTTGAACCAAGGCCTGATCGACTTCCTCAAGGCCTCCCCTACCCCGTTCCATGCCACCGCCGCCCTTGCACAGCGCCTGGAAGCGGCCGGTTTCCAGCGTCTTGACGAGCGCGAGACCTGGACCACCGAGGCCAACGGGCGCTATTACGTGACCCGCAACGACTCCTCGATCATCGCCTTCAAGCTCGGCCGCCACTCGCCCCTGCAAGGCGGCATCCGCCTGGTCGGCGCCCACACCGACAGCCCGTGCCTGCGGGTCAAGCCACAGCCTGAACTGCAACGCCAGGGCTTCTGGCAACTGGGTGTGGAAGTGTACGGCGGCGCGCTGCTGGCGCCGTGGTTCGACCGCGATCTGTCCCTGGCCGGCCGCGTCACTTTCCGCCGCGACGGCAAGGTCGAAAGCCAGCTGATCGACTTCAAGCTGCCCATCGCGATCATCCCCAACCTGGCCATTCACCTGAACCGTGAAGCCAACCAGGGTTGGGCGATCAATGCCCAGACCGAACTGCCGCCGATCCTTGCGCAGTTCGCCGGTGACGAGCGCGTGGACTTCCGCGCAGTGCTGACCGAGCAACTGGCTCGTGAACACGGGTTGAACGCTGACGTGGTGCTCGACTATGAGCTGAGCTTCTACGACACCCAGAGCGCGGCCGTGATCGGCCTCAATGGCGACTTTATCGCCGGTGCCCGCCTCGACAACCTGCTGTCGTGCTACGCCGGCCTGCAAGCCCTGCTCACCGCCGAAACCGATGAAACCTGCGTGCTGGTCTGCAACGACCACGAAGAAGTCGGCTCGTGCTCCGCCTGCGGTGCCGACGGCCCGATGCTGGAGCAGACCCTGCGTCGCCTGCTGCCCGAGGGCGATGAGTTCGTACGCACTATCCAGAAGTCGCTGCTGGTGTCTGCCGACAACGCCCACGGCGTGCACCCCAACTACGCCGAGAAGCACGACGCCAACCACGGCCCGAAACTCAATGCCGGCCCGGTGATCAAGGTCAACAGCAACCAGCGCTACGCCACCAACAGCGAAACCGCCGGGTTCTTCCGCCACCTGTGCATGGCCGAAGAAGTGCCGGTGCAAAGCTTTGTGGTTCGCAGCGACATGGGTTGCGGCTCGACCATCGGCCCGATCACCGCCAGCCACCTGGGCGTGCGCACCGTGGATATCGGCTTGCCGACGTTTGCGATGCACTCGATTCGCGAGCTGTGCGGCAGCCACGACCTGGCGCACCTGGTGAAGGTGTTGAGTGCGTTTTACGCGAGTCGCGACTTGCCGTAATTGCAGGATGAACACAAATCAAATGTGGGAGCGGGGGGGGGGGGGGAAGGGGGGGGGGGGGGGGGAAAAAAGGTGATTTAGACAAACCAGAAACGGCCAAACCCCCACCCCC
>NZ_JBIUVK010000008.1:2875-186886 GCF_044742865.1 Pseudomonas sp. NPDC087814
GGGGTGGTGGGCTCTCCCCTACGGATTTTCACCTAAAAACTCGTGTCCCGACCCCCCCCCCCCCCCCCCCCCCCCCCCCGCTCCCACATTTTGATCTTCATTGTTTGATAGATCGGGCTCAGTTCAACACTTCACTCAGCGGAATGAAGTTGACCCGGTCACCGATCTCCAGCGTCGTCCCCTCCAGCACTTCTACCAAACCTTCGGCCCACGCCGCGCTACGCAGCACACCCGAGCTCTGGTTGCGGTAGATGATCGCCTTGCCCTGCTCCAGCCGCCCGCGCAAATACTCGCGGCGATTCCCCGGCTTGGGCCAGACAAATCCCACGGGCACTTCAATGCGCAGCGGCTGCACGTCTTCCACGCCCTGGCGACGCAACAGGTAAGGCCGCGCCAGCAAGGCAAAGGTCACCAGCGTCGACGCCGGATTGCCCGGCAAACCGATCACCGGTACACCACGGAAATGCCCGAACGTCAGCGGCTTGCCCGGCTTGATCGCCAGCTTCCACAGCGCCAGCTCCCCTTCTTCCCGCAGCGCAATCCCGAGAAAATCCGCCTCGCCCACCGACACACCGCCGGTGGACAGAATCAGGTCTACCGAGCCCAATGCGCCCAGGCGTTCGCGGGTTTGTTCCAGGTCATCCGGCAGGATCCCGGCGTCCACCACTTCGCAGCCCAGGCGCTCCAGCCAGCTGCACAGCACTCGGCGATTGCTGTTGTAGATCTGCCCGGGCCCCAGCGGCAGGCCCGGCTCGATCAACTCGTCGCCGGTGGACAGCACAGCCACGCGGGCGCGTCGTACCACTTCCAGCCGATCACGACCCAGTGAAGCCGCCAGGCCCAACTCGATCGGGCCCAGGCGTGTACCTGCTGGCAACACCCACTCGCCCACCGTGGTTTCCTGGCCTTGGGGACGGATGTTTTGATCCACCTGCAACGCTTCGGTGAAGCTCACCCGCTGATCGGCATGGACCACGGCGTTTTCCTGCATCTCGACGCAGTCCGCGCCCTCCGGTACCGGGGCTCCGGTGAAGATCCGCGCGCAGGTACCGGCAGCCAAGGGCTCGGGTGCCGTGCCCGCAAAAATGCGCTGGCTGACTACCAGTGGCTCACCGGTCCAGTCCGCCAGGCGCAGGGCGTATCCGTCCATGGCGCTGTTGGGCCAGGGCGGCAAGTCCAGCGTGGAGATCAACGCCTGGGCCAGCACCCGACCATCACACTCGGCCAGCGGCAACGTTTCCGGCTCGCGAATCGGCGCTGCCTCGGCCATCGCCAGCAATTGTTCGAGGGCGTCTTCCACCGGCATCAACGCGCCGGTCTTGCCCGGCTTACCCACGGGATTCACAGGGCTCGGCCTGTTTCAAATGCGGGACGAAGTTGCACGGGCGGTGACGGTTATCCAGTTGCTCGGCGAGAATCCCGTCCCAACCGGTGCGCACCGCGTTGGTGGAGCCCGGCAGGCAGCACACCAGTGTGCCGTTGGCCAGGCCGGCCAGGGCACGGGATTGCACGGTGGAGGTGCCGATATCGGCCACGGAGATTTGCCGGAACAGTTCGCCGAAACCATCCACCTGTTTATCCAGCAGGCAGCTCACCGCTTCCGGAGTGCTGTCGCGGCCGGTGAAGCCGGTGCCGCCGGTGATCAACACCACCTGCACCACGTCTTCGGCAATCCAGTGCGCCACTTGCGCACGGATTTTGTACAGATCATCTTTAAGCAAAACTCGCTCGGCCAGCAGGTGACCGGCGGCGGTCAGGCGGTCGACGAAGACCTGGCCCGAGGTGTCGGTTTCCAGGGTGCGGGTGTCGCTGACCGTCAATACAGCGATATTCAGGGGTACAAAGGGCGCATCAGCCTTGGCTTTCATGGCTCGGTCCGGTTGTCGAAGGAACAGCCCGATGTTATATCACAGCCCCCCATTTCACTGCCCGCAGGAGCCGTCATGCCAAGCCATTCTTCCCCACTGCCCTGCTCGATCCTTTTGCTGGCCGGCGGTCGTGGCCAGCGCATGGGCGGCCTCGACAAGGGCCTGCTGGACTGGCACGGGCAGCCACTGATTGCGCACCTGCATCGCCTGGTGCGGCCGTTGACCGACGACCTGATCATCTCCTGCAATCGCAACCAGGCGCAGTACGCGGCCTACGCCGACCGATTGGTAGGCGATGACAGCCCCGACTTTCCAGGGCCACTGGCCGGCATTCGCGCAGGACTGGCGGTGGCGCAGCATGGGCATCTGCTGGTATTGCCGTGCGATGTGCCGCAGATCGATGCACGATTGCTCGCCGACCTGCGCAGTACGGCGCAGCAAAACCCGTTGCTGCCGGTGATGGTGCGCCACGGCGATTTCTGGGAACCGCTGCTCTGCGTGATCCCCACTTCGCTGCGCGAGCCCTTCGAGCGGGCCTGGGCAGCCGGCGAGCGCAGCCCGCGCCAGATCATGCAGGCGCTGGGGGCCAAGGCCCTGGATTGCCCCGCCGACGATCCGCGCCTGGCCAACCTCAATACACCGGAGTTGTTGCACCGCCCGCCCAGCGTGTCAGAATGAGCGTCGAACAAGGAACTTTGCCGACGTTACACACGTCACAAGGTCAGTACTCAACAAAGCATTCTCTCGGAGACAAACTCATGACTCAACGGACCATCGCCGCTCTCATGCTTGCACTGGGCCTCGCTACCCTTGCCGGTTGCGCCTCGCCGACAGTGATCACCCTGAATGACGGTCGCGAAATCCAGGCCGTCGACACTCCTAAATTCGACAAGTCCACCGGCTTCTACGAATTCGAACAGCTGGATGGCAAGCGCACCCAGATCAACAAGGATCAGGTTCGCACCGTTAAAGACCTGTAAGTCTTAACGCCAGATACAAAAAAGCCCGCGTAATGCGGGCTTTTTCGTTGCTGGGGTTTACCAGTCCAGGCTGATCTCGCTGCGAAAGTCGCGCTCAAGGCCGGTGACCGGGTCGATGAAACGCACCCCCTGGGCCAGCAGCTTGAGCGGGTTGGCGTAGTCGTCCTCGGCATCCTTGATAACGTCGGGGTAGAACGGATCGTTGCAGATACTCGCGCCCAGGGCCGTCATGTGCACCCGCAACTGATGCTTCTTGCCGGTCACCGGAAACAGGCCATAGCGCCACAGGTCGCCATTCTTTTCCCGCACCTCGACCGCCGTCTCGGTGTTGCTCGCCCCCTCGCCTTCCTGCATGCGAAAGAACGGCTCGCCATCCACCAGCCGGCTTTTGTGCACCAGCGGAAAGGTCAGCCCAGGCAATGCAGGGGCAATGGCTTCGTAGAACTTGTCGATCTTGCGCGTGGGAAACAGCTGTTGATACGCCGAGCGCGTCTGGGGGTTGGCCGAAAACAACACCAGCCCTGCGGTATGCCGATCAATGCGATGCAGCGGCACCAGCGCCGGGTTGTCGAGGCGACGGATCAAACGCCGCAACAGGGTCTGCTCGACGTATTCACCGGCAGGCGTGACCGGCAGGAAATGCGGCTTGTCGGCTACCACCAGGTGTTCATCGGCGTACAGGATCGTCTCCTGCACCGGGATTACTTTCTCGTTCGGTACTTCGCGAAAGTAGTAGATGCACAGGCCTTCGCGGTAGGCGAGGTCCTGATTGATGGGGGTGCCATTGATGTCCAGCACCCTGCCCCGGGCGATGCGGTCCAGCCATTGCTCACGGCTGATGGCCTGGAAGTGCTCACACAGGCAATCCAGCACGGTGGCCCAGGCGCCTGGCGGCAGGTACAAGGTGCTGGCTTGGTGCTGGGCAGCGGAAAAAACGGACATGGCAGGCTCAAGACGTGGACATACAGGCGCACATTATCCCGCATGCACCCGGATCAGGCCCAGCACAGATTCAGGCCTTGGCCAATTCCGCGCGCAACACCGGTGACGCACTGGCCGCCTCGGTGAATTCCTTGAGCCAGCGCAGCACATCCACCGCTTCCCAGCGGCCCGGGTCGTAAAGCGCATACAGCAAGCCCTGGTAACCCACCACATCCAGCTGCTTGTGATAACCCGCGCGCTGGAACAGCGCCTCGATCTCGGCAAAGCAGGTGTTGAAATGCACTTTGTTAAACGGCGTCTTGCCTTCCGTGACCAGGCCATCGAGGCGCAGCTCGTTCACCGCGTCGCGCACGACATCGGCGGACATGCGATTGACGCTGCTTTTCAGTTGTTCAACATTCACCACGGGCGTTCCCTCTCATTCAATCGCTGTACAAACATACAGTAACCGAATAATCGGGAACTCGCCATCGCCGAGTGCTAGCTAAGAAAGTTCACTACCTGCGCTTCGTCGAACGGCCACTCCAGCTCCGCGCCCGTGTCTACCCGGCGCAGCACCGGAATCCGCAGGCCGTAGGCTTCATACAGGGCCTCGGAATCGGCGATATCCACCAACTCCACCAGCAGGCCGTGTTCGACCAACGGCATGATTTCGGCTTCGGCAAACTCACACAGATGGCAGCCCAGGGTGCCGAACAACTGACATTCAGGAAGCATGGCAAAGGGTCCGAGAAGAATCAGGTGCCTATTCTAACAGCGTCGGGACACTGCAAAAGCCTGACCCAGATCAGCATGGCGTATAACTGATTCAGCGACTCTCGCGACTTTTTTCCCGTAATACCTGCAATGGAGCTGCATGTGTTTGCCAACCTGCTGATTATCCTGGCCTCCTCCCTGGTGGTGATTGCGCTGTTTCGTCGCCTGCAACTGCCGCCGGTGCTGGGCTATCTGTGTGTTGGCCTGGCCGTGGGCCCCACCGCCCTCGACTGGGTCAATGACAGCGAAGAGTTGCCAGACCTTGCCGAACTGGGTGTGGTGTTCCTGCTGTTTTCCCTGGGCCTGGAGTTTTCTCTCAACAAAATGCTCAGCCTGCGCCGGGTGGTGTTTGGCTTGGGCAGCCTGCAGGTACTGTGCTGCGGGTTGCTGCTGGGCGGTTTGCTGGCACTGTTCGGCCTGTCGCCGACGACCGCGCTGTTGCTCGGTGCGGGACTGGCACTGTCGTCCACCGCCATCGTCAGCAAGGAGCTGACCAGCCTCGGCGAAATCTTCAGCAGCCATGGCCAGAATGCGATTGGGGTATTGCTGTTCCAGGATGTAGTGGCCGTATTGCTGCTGACCCTCGTGCCAGTGTTCGCCGGTAACAGCGAGCAAGCCTGGTACTGGGCATTGCCACTGACCCTGGGCAAAACCGTGGTGCTGTTCCTTGGCCTGCTGCTGGCCAGCCGCTGGTTGCTGCCGCGTTTGTTCCGTGAGGTGGCGGCGTCCCATTCGGCCGAATTGTTCGTGCTGCTGGCACTGGTGATCGTACTGCTCACCGCCTGGCTGACCCACTTGCTGGGCCTGTCCCCGGCACTCGGTGCGTTTCTCGCCGGCATGCTGCTGGGGGAAAGCCATTACCGCCATCAGATCGAAGCCGATATCCGACCGTTTCGCGACATCCTGCTAGGACTGTTTTTTGTCAGCATCGGCATGCTGATCGACCTGCAACTGTTCGTCAGTCATAGCCTGTTGATTCTCGGCCTGACCCTCACGCTGATGTTGATCAAAGGCTGTGTGGTCGCGCTATTGGTGCAACTGCGCGGCAGCGACGGTGAAACCGCCTGGCGCAGCGGCCTGGCGCTGGCCCAGGGCGGCGAGTTCTGTTTCGCCTTGATGGCGCAAATGCAGCAAAGCCGCCTGATGCCCGCCGACATCAGCGGCCTGCTGCTGGCTGCCACCTTCTGCTCGATGCTATTGACTCCGCTGTTGCTCAGGGCTGCACCCGCGATTGCCCTGCGCCTGCACCGCAAGCCCAACCAGCAAGTACAGCTTGAAGAGATTACGGCCCTGAATGCCGAGCTGCGCGACCACGCGGTGATCTGCGGCTACGGCCGGGTTGGCCAGTCCATCGGGCGCTTCCTGCACCGTGAACAACAGGCGTTCATTGCCCTTGATGACGACCCGGAGCGAGTCCAGGAAGCGTCTACCGAAGACAGCGCCGTGCATTACGGCGACTGCCGCCGTGGCGCCCTGCTCAGCGCGGTCGGCCTGGAACGTGCGCGCCTGGTGGTGATCGCGGTGGACAACAGCGACGTCGCCCTGGCCGTGCTCAACGAAGCGCGGCGGATCAACCTGACCGTGCCGATCCTGGTACGCACCCGCGACGACAGTCAGCTGGCCGAACTGAAAGCCGCCGGCGCCACTGAAGTGGTGCCCGAGTTGCTGGAGTCGAGCCTGATGCTCGCCTCCCATGCGTTGATCCTGCTGGGGTTGTCGGAGCAGCAGGTGCAAGGCCGTGTCGATGAAGTGCGCCAGAGCCGGTACCGGCTGTTACATGGCTGCAACCAGAACGAAGGGGACGCGCCCCTCAATCCTGACTGACCGCGCCAATCTTGTGGATCGACAAATCCGCGCCGTAATACTCTTCTTCCTGACTCAAGCGCAGGCCATGCACGCGTTTGATCACGCCATACACCAGGAAGCCACCGGCCAGCGCCACCACCACACCCAGTGCGGTGCCGATCAACTGGCTGATCAGACTGACGCCGCCCAGGCCGCCCAGGGCGGTCTGGCCGAAGATCCCGCAGGCAATCCCGCCCCACACGCCGCACAGCCCGTGCAACGGCCATACACCCAGCACATCGTCGATCTTCCAGCGATCCTGGGCGGCAATGAAGAACCAGACGAACAAGCCGCCCGCCACCACGCCGGTCACCAACGCGCCCACCGGGTGCATCAGGTCGGAACCGGCACAGATCGCCACCAACCCGGCCAATGGACCGTTGTGCAAGAAGCCTGGGTCGTTACGGCCGATCACCAATGCCGCTACCGTGCCACCGACCATCGCCATCAACGAATTGACCGCCACCAGCCCGCTGACCCCGGACAGGGTTTGCGCACTCATGACGTTGAAGCCGAACCAGCCGACGATCAAGATCCACGAGCCCAACGCGAGGAATGGAATGCTCGACGGCGCGAACGCCACCAGGCGCCCTTCCCGATAACGCCCCTGCCTTGGCCCCAGCAACAACACCGCCGCCAGCGCCAGCCAGCCGCCCATGGCGTGCACCACGACGCTGCCGGCAAAGTCATGGAAGCTGGCGCCGAAGGTGGCCAGCAACCAGGCTTGCAGTCCGTAGTTGCCGTTCCACACCATGCCTTCGAAAAACGGATAGATGAAGGCTACGATCAACGCAGTGGCACACAGTTGCGGAACAAACCGTGCACGCTCGGCGATTCCCCCGGAAATGATCGCCGGGATCGCCGCCGCGAAGGTCAGCAGGAAGAAGAACCTCACCAGGCCGTAGCCGTGGTCGGCGCTGATCACCGCCGCCGGTTGCATGAAGGTCACGCCGTAGGAGATCCAATAGCCTATAAAGAAATAGGCCAGTGTGGAAATCGCGAAGTCGCTGAGGATTTTCGACAGGGCATTGACCTGGTTCTTCTGGCGCACCGTGCCGACTTCCAGGAAGGCAAAGCCGGCGTGCATGGCCAGGACCATGACCGCACCAATCAGAATGAACAGCGTGTTGGAGCTGTGGACTAGGGTGTCCACCGCGCTTTGCAAATTTTCCATGGAGGATGGCAGGCCTGCACATGCAGGAAAAAGCACCAAAGCAGTTCATGACCTTCATGATGCGCACTAAATTGGCACCAACGATCCGACCCTCATTTGAGGCCGTGAACCGCTTTAGCGCAGCGATCATTGAAAAAGGCAGAATCCGACAGGGTTTTTCCGCGAGTTTTAGTTATTTAGGGTAAGGTTTTTCAGGGTTTGAGCCCCAATCGCCCGGATTCAGCGCAAGGCACCGGGCCCGCGCACCAAGGCAAAGCAAAAGCTGTACCAGACAATTGCAGTGAACCTTCACCGACACCGGTGACTCGAAACCAGAAGTAAACAGACCAGCCACTCACGGAGATAACCATGGCCAGAAAAACGGCAAAGACTGCTCAAGAAATACTGATGGCGGATTTTCAAACCCTGGTCAGCGATACCGAGAAGCTGCTGGACGACACGGCGATCCTCGCCGGTGACCAGGCTGACGAGCTTCGCAGCAAGATTCACGAAAGCCTGCTCAAGGCCCGTGAAACCCTGCAACTGACCGAAGACTCCCTGCGCGAACGCGGCCAGGCGGCGGTCACGGCCACTGAAGACTATGTGCAGGCCAACCCCTGGCAGTCCGTCGGCATTGCGGCCGGCGTGGGCTTTTTGATCGGCCTGCTGGCTACAAGGCGCTAATCATGTCTATCGGCGAATCCGGCTCGTCCACGGGCCCAAGTTCTACTTCACGGCGCCTGGGCGCGGCTGTTCTGGGTTTGCTGCACAGCCATGTCGAGCTGTTCGGCATCGAGTTGCAGGAGCAGAAAGCCCGCACCGTCAGCCTGTTGCTGTTCGCCGGCCTGGCGCTGGTGTTTGCCTTGCTGTTGCTGGTGGGTTTGTCGGCGCTGGTGATGATCCTGGTGTGGGATACCTACCGCCTGACCGGGATTATCAGCCTGTGTGTGTTCTACATACTGGCCGCAGCATTCTGCGGGTTGCGCCTGAAGGCGGCGGTGTTCGATGAGTCCACGCCGTTCCACGCCACCCTCGAAGAGCTGGCCAACGACCGGGAGCGCCTGCTGCCATGAGCATGACTGAATTGCCGCAAAACACTTCCCGGCGAGAAATGCGCAAGGCGTTGATCCGCCTGCGCATGGAAATGCACCGCCAGGAAATCCGTCACGAGTCCCAGCAACTGATGCTGCCGCTGCAAAAGGTCCGCAATATGGGCCAGAGCTGGCAGGACGGTTTTGGCATCAAGCACGCGCCGCTGTGGGGCGTGGGCGTGGTGACGCTGCTGGGGTTTCTCACCGGCAAAGGCGCCAAGGGTGGCGGAATCGGCACCATGACCCGCCTGGTGCGGCTGGGTGCCGGCTTGATCCCGCTGATCAAACTGGCCATGCAAGGTGCTTCGCGCAAAAGTTGAGCGTGCTGGCTGCATTCTTGCAAACAGATCAGGCCCGGCCCTCTCCATTGAGGGCCGGGCCTTTTTTATTTCCGGTCTTTTAAGGAGGCCCCGTGATCGACGGGCAACCGCTCGCCTGCTTCCAGCCATTCATCGACACCGCCACCGGCCGCATCGCCGGCGTAGAAGCCCTGGGCCGCCTACGCCAGACGAATGGCCAACTGCGCTCGGTGGGTCCGCTGTTCGCCGACCCGCGCACGCCCTCGGTGGCCTTGCGCCGCCTGGACCGGCAGATCCGTGACAATGCCCTGAGCCGCCTGCATGAAGCCCCGCAGGAGTGGTTCCTCAGCCTGAATATCTCGCCACGCTGGATCACCCGCCTGCGCCCGGGCCAGGCACTGCCGAGCCTGAAGCAATTGCAACTGCATAACGTCGACCCGCGCCGCATCGTGTTCGAGATCACTGAACTGGGCGGCGATATCCTGCGCCTGGCCGAAGTCGTCGAGCGCTACCGCGAGGCCGGCGCGCGGATTGCCATTGATGACTTCGGCGCCGGCTATTCGCAGCTGGACCGGGTGCTGGCCTTGCAGCCGGACATTCTCAAGCTGGACATGCGCCTGTTCCAGGCCGCGGCCCGCGGTGGCCCGAGCGGTGAGGTGGTACGGGCACTGGCGCAAATGGCGGAAAAAACCGGCTGCTGGATCATCGCCGAAGGGGTGGAAACCGAGGCCCAACTGAATTTCGCCCTGGAATGCGGTTCGCGTTATGTCCAGGGCTACCTGTTCGCCCAGGCCCAACTGGACTGGTTCGACACCGACGCATTCGTGCCGCGCTTCGCCCAGTTGCGCACCGGCTATGTCCAACAGAAGCTCGCCGAACGTGGCCGGATCATGCAACTGCGCCAGCAACTGGCGGAGCTGATGCAGATCCTGCAAACCTGGGCCCACACCCGCGCACCGCTGAGCCAGCTGCCGCAATTGCCGGCGTTTCCCTGGCTGCTGCGTTTTTACCAGTGCGACCGGCATGGCACGCAACTGACACCCAACTTCGAATGGCACCAGGGCGCCTGGCAAGCCGACAGCCGCTACCTGGGCCACAACTGGTCATGGCGTCCGTATTTTTATCATTTGCTGGCCGAAGGTTGGGAGGAGCGGCGGCTGACCCTGTCCTCAACCTATCGCGATGCCACGACCAACCAGTACTGCCTGACTGCCGGACAATTCTTTGATAATGGTCAGCGCCTGCTGTTAATCGATATCGACGCCGCCGGCCTGTAGTTTTTCGCTTGCGAAGGCCTGGCTGAACCGGGAAGCTGGGAGCCGTCATTCACCGCACGGAGAGTACCCGCCTTGGATTGGCCCACCCTGCTTACCCGCGAACGCCTTGGAAAACCCCTGCACAGCCCGGAAGAACTGGGGCGCAGTCCGTTTCACAAAGACCATGACCGCATCATCTTTTCCGGTGCGTTTCGCCGCCTGGGCCGCAAGACGCAAGTGCACCCGGTGACCAGCAACGATCACATCCACACCCGGCTGACCCACTCCCTGGAAGTCAGTTGCGTGGGACGATCCCTGGGCATGCGCGTGGGCGAGACCATCCGCAGTGCCCTGCCCGACTGGTGCGACCCGAGCGACCTGGGCATGGTGGTGCAGTCGGCCTGCCTGGCCCATGACATCGGCAACCCACCCTTCGGCCATTCCGGCGAGGACGCGATCCGGCACTGGTTCCAGCAAGCTTCGGGCCGTGGCTGGCTGGATGACATGAGCAGCGCCGAACGCAATGACTTCCTCAATTTCGAAGGCAATGCCCAGGGCTTCCGGGTACTCACGCAACTGGAATACCACCAGTTTGATGGTGGCACCCGCCTGACCTACGCCACCTTGGGCACCTACCTGAAATACCCCTGGACCGCCCGCCACGCCGACTCCCTGGGCTACAAGAAACACAAGTTCGGCTGCTACCAGAGCGAACTGCCGATCCTGGAGCAGATCGCCCAGAAGCTCGGCTTGCCGCAGTTGGAAGAACAACGCTGGGCCCGGCACCCGCTGGTGTACCTGATGGAGGCGGCTGACGATATCTGCTACGCGTTGATCGACCTCGAGGACGGCCTGGAAATGGAGCTGCTGGAATACGCCGAGGTCGAGTCACTGCTGCTGGACCTGGTGGGCGACGACTTGCCGCAAACCTATCGGCAACTCGGCCCGCTGGATTCCCGGCGACGCAAGCTGGCGATCCTGCGAGGCAAGGCCATCGAACACCTGACCAACGCCGCGGCCCGGGCGTTCGTCGAACAACAGGACGCGCTGCTGGCCGGCACCCTGCCGGGGGACCTGGTGGAACATATGCACGGCCCGGCCAAGCGCTGCGTGCTGGATGCCAAGGACATGGCCCGCAAGAAGATTTTCCAGGACAAGCGCAAGACCCTGCATGAGATCGGCGCCTACACCACCCTGGAAATCCTCTTGAATGCCTTCTGCGGCGCGGCCCTGGAACAACATGGCGGTCGCACCCCGTCGTTCAAGAACCGACGCATCCTCGACCTGCTGGGCAATAGCGCTCCGGACCCTTCCTGGTCATTGCACGCGTCCTTCCTGCGCATGATCGACTTTATCGCCGGCATGACTGACAGCTACGCCAGCGAGATGGCCCGCGAGATGACCGGCCGCTCCAGCCCGCAATAAATCGGAGCCCTGGCTGATGGCCAGGGCGCCTTTTCAAAGAATCGCCCTACGCACGGAACAGAGCGGCCTGATCGAAGTTCTTCCCCGCCGCGATGAATAATCGCGCGCCCTGACCGCAGTCTTTCGACCTGCTCCTGCGCCCGATAGCTGGCGGGCCCATTAACTTCTTACTACACGCCCTGGTGGAGCGTCTTCAGGGCTCTTGTCCATTCCATGGAAAAAACCATGCTCGAACAACTTCGCATCCTGTTGGTGGAGGATCACCCCTTTCAATTGCTGGCCACCCAATGCCTGCTACGAAACTATGGCTACCACGACCTGGCACTGGCCGAGAATGCAGAACAGGCAATGCGGCTGATGACACAAACCGACGTGCCATTCGATATTCTGCTCTGTGATCAATGTTTGCCCGACTTGCCCGGGCTGGAGTTGATTGAAATTGCCAACCGCAGAGGCTTTATAAGGTCCGCGATATTGCTCAGCGGCCTGCCCGTCAATGAACTGGAACACCTGATGGCCCAGGCATCCCGACGCAACTTTCCATTACTTGGCTATTTGTCGAAGCCGTTAAGCCACCTTGAGCTGAATGAACTCATACGCCAATCACGTCTTACTCGTTCAACAGAAAAGTAGGAAGTTAAACACCCGGGCAATCCGAAAACGCCTCTTTATAACGCTGCGCTCTCACGACCAGTTACTTTTAAATTCCACCCACGCAAAACTCTTACACCCAAACAACAAACACCTCACAGAGCGTAATCCCTTGCTTTTTTTGATGTAGGATTATTCTTGTTTTACGTTTGTTCCACATCAAGTTCATCCTCCTTCATTGCCATGTGAGCTAATGTGCCGACTTTATTTGCGCCTGTATGGAATTTGATCATGAACTCAGTTTTTATTATTGACGACCACCCCGTCATCCGACTTGCCATTCGGATGTTGTTAGAACACGAAGGCTATAAAGTAGTGGGAGAAGCCGATAACGGTTGTGATGCGATACAAATGGTCAAGGAGTGTCAGCCTGACCTGATTATCCTTGATATCGGCATTCCGAAACTCGATGGCCTGGAAGTGCTGTGCCGGTTCAACGCAATGAGTACGCCGACCAAGACGTTGATACTCACTGCCCAGACCCCCAAGCTCTTTGCTACCCGGTGCATGCGCTCCGGCGCGGATGGCTATGTGTGCAAGGAAGGTGACTTGAGCGAACTGCTCAGTGCCATCAGGGCAGTCTTGTCAGGTTACAACTACTTCCCGAGCCAGGCCCTTAACGGCAGCACTAACGAAACGGATAACAATGAAGAGCTTGAACTCTTCAAAGTCGTCAACGATCGTGAACTCATGGTATTACAACTTTTTGCCCAAGGCCGGACAAACAAGGAAATCGCCAAGGGCATGTTTCTCAGCAACAAGACCGTCAGCACTTACAAAAAAAGGCTCATGCAAAAACTGAAAGCCAAATCCTTGGTAGAACTTATCGAGATGGCAAAACGTAACGCGCTAGTGTGAGAAATCGGATGCCCAGGCGATTAAAGGACTATCTAATCATATTGAGTATCGGGGTGTGCCTCAGCACTTCCGTGCCTGCCGAACAAACTGTTCCCGAGCAATATGCCCTGCTGGGGCGTGCCGGTGCCGTTCAACTGGACACCCCCCTGAACAAGACACAACGCCAGTGGCTGCAGAACAAACGGGAACTGATACTGGGCACCTCTGCACCCGACTATCCGCCCTTCGACATCACCTCCAGCGGGCGTGATTATGAAGGGCTGACTGCCGATTACGCCGGGCTGCTGGCCAGGACACTGGCGATACCGCTCACCGTGTTGCGCTACTCCTCCCGTGAAGCCGCGATCCAGGCGCTGGCAAACGGCGAAATCGATTTTCTGGGGTCTGCCAACGGTTTTGAAGCGGCGAATCCCGACATCGTGCTGTCACTGCCCTACGCAGTGGATCAGCCGGTACTGGTGACCCGTGAAGGTGAGAACCGCGACCTTGGCGACGGCCTGGCCGGCCTGCGCCTGAGTCTTGTCTACCATTACCTGCCCATGGACGAAGTGCAGGCGCTGTACCCCAAGGCGACCATCCACGCCTACCCGTCCTATCAAAATGCCTTGAATGCCGTGGCATTCGACCAGGCTGACGTATTCCTGGGCGACACCATTTCCACTCACTACATGATCAACAAGGGCTACCTGAAAAATATCCGCATGGCCAACTTCGGCAAGCACGAGGCCCACGGGTTCAGCTTCGCCTTGCGCAAGGATCAACCCATTCTCCTGAGTATCATCGACTCAGTGCTCGATGGCGTATCAACCTATGAACGTGACAGCATCGCCAAGCGCTGGAGTGCGGGCAGCGACATTCTGCTGACCGACCGCAAGCTGCAACTGAGCCTGCGCGAAGAGCGCTGGCTCAAGGACAACCCCGTGGTGAAGGTGGTGGTCAATGAAACCCTCGCCCCCCTGACGTTCTTTGATACCGACGGCAACTTCCGAGGCATCACCTCCGACGTGCTGGAGCTGATCCGCCTGCGAACCGGCCTGCGCTTCGAGATTCAACACGTGCGTGACGTCGCCAACATGATGGAACTGGTGCAGACCGGTGCAGCCGACATCATCGGCGCAATTACCCCAAGTACCGGGCGCGAGTCCCAGTTGAACTTCAGCCGCCCCTACCTGGAAAACTCCTACGTATTATTGACCCGTAAAGAGCCGGGCGCGCCCACAAGCCTTCAAGAACTGGCCGGCAAGCGCCTGGCGATTACCCAGGGCAATCAGCTGGAAAAATTCCTGCAGCAGGCATTTGCCCAGATAAACCTGGTGGAAACCGGGGATACCTTCAAGGCATCGGAATTGCTGGCACAGGGGCAAGTCGACGGCGCAGTGAACCCTTTGGTGATCGCCAACTACCTGCTTTCTTCTCCGGCATTCCAGGACAAACTGCAGATCAGTTCCAGCATCGGCACGTTGCCTGCGACGTTTGCCCTGGCGACGTCCCGACACGCCACGGAGCTGAGTTCGATCCTGGACAAGGCACTGCTGAGTATCGCCCCGGATGAGATGGCGGCGATCAACAGCCGCTGGCGCGGCTACAACGCAGCGTCCGATGGCTACTGGCGCAATTACCATCGCCTGATTGCCCAGATCATCATCGGCACTGGGCTGCTGCTGTTGATTTCCCTGGCCTGGAACGGCTACCTGCAGCGCCAGATCAAGCACCGAAAACTGGCCGAGCGCGCCCTTAACGACCAGTTCGAGTTCATGCGGGCGCTGGTCAATGAAACGCCCCATCCGATCTACGTACGCGACCACAACGGCTATCTGCAGACCTGCAACGACAGCTACCTGCAGACGTTCGACATCAAGCGTGAAGACGTCATCGGCAAAAGCATCACGCAGATGAGCATGGCCCTTGAGACGGAGGCGGCGCAGTACCATGCCGACTACCAGCGGGTAGTGGCCGAGGGTAAACCGTTGATCCTTGATCGCACCCTGCACGTGCACGGGAAGAAACTCACGATCTACCACTGGATCCTCCCCTACCGCGACTCCGTGGGCGAGGTCCAGGGCATCATTGGCGGCTGGATCGATATCAGCGAACGGCGCCAGTTGTTCGACGAACTGCGCGCCGCCAAGGAACGCGCCGACGAGGCCAATCGCGCGAAAAGCACGTTCCTGGCCACCATGAGCCACGAAATCCGCACGCCGATGAACGCCGTCATTGGCATGCTGGAATTGACACTCAAGCGCGCCGATCAGGGTCATCTTGATCGCCCTGCGATCGAGGTCGCCTACAACTCGGCCAAGGACCTGCTGGAGTTGATTGGCGACATTCTGGACATTGCACGTATCGAATCCGGTCGATTGAGCCTGGCCCCGGAGCGGGTCAACCTGCGCGAAGTCATCGAGTCGGTGGTCCGCGTGTTCGATGGCCTGGCGCGCCAGAAAACCCTGAGCCTGGTGCTGGAGTTCACCCCCGATGTCGAGGATACCGACGTACTGATCGACCCTCTGCGGTTCAAGCAGGTGCTCTCGAACCTGGTGAGCAATGCGATCAAGTTCACTGAACGCGGGCAGGTGAAGATCAAGGTGCAGCTGAAGGCGACCGGACAACCTCAACAGATCGAGATGAAACTGGTAGTGGAGGACACCGGCATCGGGATCAATCGCGAAGACCAGCTACGCCTGTTCGAGCCGTTCGCCCAGGCCGACAACTCCGGGCACCTGGCCAGGAGCGGCGCCGGCCTGGGCCTGGTGATCTGTCGCAGCCTGTGCGCCATGATGGGCGGGCAATTGAGCCTGAGCAGCGTGCCCATGGTAGGCACCCAGGTCCACGTCAGCCTGAAGATGACCAGCCTGCCGCCGGTCAAGGCCGTAGACAAGCTTGAACCGGCCGCGGCCACGCCGGCGCCAGTACTCAACGTGCTGGTGGTGGATGACCATCCGGCCAACCGCTTGCTGATGTGCCAGCAACTGGGTTTCCTGGGGCATCAGTTCACCGCGGCCCATCATGGTGCTGCGGGGTTCCAGGCCTGGCGCCAGGAACACTTCGACCTGGTCATTGCCGACTGCAATATGCCGATCATGAACGGCTACGAATTGAGTCACTCCATTCGCGAGTATGAGGAGCGCGAGCAGAAAACCCCGTGCGTGATACTCGGCTTCACCGCCAACGCGCAGCCCGAGGAGAAACAACGCTGCTTTGACGCCGGCATGAATGACTGCCTGTTCAAACCCATCAGTCTTACTGCGCTGGAACAGCACCTGGCGCAGGTCGATCCGCTGCCCACCCGCAACGTGTTTACCCTGCAAAGCCTGGACGCGATGACGGGCGGTGACCCACAATTGAGCCGGCGTTTGCTCGAGGAGTTGCTCAGCAGCAGCCGGAATGATCGGGTCGAGCTGATGGCCATGCTGGCACGGCAAGCCGCGCCCGGCGACCTGATCGACCAGGCCCACAAGATCAAGGGCGCCGCCCGGATCATCCAGGCCGATACCTTGTCCGGACAATGCGAAGCGTTGGAGCAGGCGTGTGGCGAACGCGAGACACCACACGTTATCGAGGCGGGCATCAAGGCAATAGAGAAATCCATGCTTGAGCTGGAGAGGATGCTGCAGATGCAACTGGACGTGCTGGACTGTCGATAGCCTGCAGGAGCGAACTTGCTCGCTCCTGCAGGAGACTCACCCCATCAACAATCGGTCAACCGCAGGAAAATCGCCGCCAACTGCTCGATGCCGGCCTGATCCTGCGGGGTAAACCGCGACAGCGATGGGCTGTCCAGGTCGAGCACACCAATCAAGCGCCCGTCCTTGACCAACGGGACGACCAACTCGCTGTTGGACGCACTGTCACAGGCGATATGCCCCGGGAATGCATGCACGTCTTCCACCCGCTGGGTTTGCCGCGAGGCCGCTGCCGCGCCGCACACACCGCGACCGAACGGAATGCGCACACAGGCGATCTGCCCCTGGAACGGCCCGAGCACCAGCTCTTCATTGCGGTTGAGGTAGAAGCCTGCCCAGTTCAAATCATCCAGCTGGTTGAACAGGAACGCAGAAAACTGCGCGGCATTGGCAATGAAATCCCGCTCATCCGCCAACAGCGATTCCAGCTGCGCATGCAGCATGGCGTAGCCATCGAGGCCGGTTCCAGCCTGTTGCAAATCAATCATGGTTGACGCTCCAACAACTTGAGGCCCACCCAGTAGCGGGCGAACTGATAGGCACAACGGCCGTTGCGATTACCGCGCCCGGTGGCCCAGCGCACCGCGAGGATGTCCAACTCTTCATCGCGTTGCCACTGCAGACCGGCCTTGCTCGCCAACTCGCCGATCCAGTGCTCGACCACATCCAGGAAGTGCTCCTGATTGAACGGGTAAAACGACAGCCACAAACCGAAACGGTCAGACAGGGCAATCTTGTCCTCCACCGCTTCGTTGGGATGCAGCTCGCCGTCTATGGTCTTCCAGTTCTCGTTATCGCTCTGGTTCTCGGGCACCAGGTGACGACGGTTGGAGGTGGCATACAACAGGACGTTTTCCGGCGCCTGCTCCAGGGAGCCGTCGAGTACGCTCTTGAGCACACGATAATCGCTCTCGCCGGCTTCGAAAGACAGGTCATCGCAGAACAACACAAAGCGTTGTGGCAATTTGATCAGTTGCTCGACCACCCGCGGCAGGTCCGCCAGGTGATCGCGCTCGATCTCGATCAGGCGCAGCCCGGCCTTGGCGTGCTGCGCCAGCAAGGCGCGCACCATGGACGATTTACCGGTGCCGCGCGAGCCCCAGAGCAGCGCATGGTTGGCCGGCAGGCCGTCGAGAAACTGTTGGGTGTTACGGGCCAATTGTTCGCGCTGTTTATCCACGCCGATCAGGTCGGACAGGCGCATATCCAGGCTGACTTCCAGTGGCAATAAAAAGCCGCTGCGACCTTCGCGCTGCCAACGGGCAGCCAGGCAATGGTTCCAGTCAACGGCTTCGCGCGGGGCAGGCAACAAGGGCTCCAGGCGAGCCAGTACCGCGTCGGCACGCTCAAGAAAGGCATTCAATCGAGAATCCACGACTATTCCTCTGGCAAGTTCTTGTAAAAGATGGCGTATTGGCAACCCTGAGGCAGACCGTGCAGGGCTGCACCGAATAAAATCGATTCATGCCGGGCAAGTTTGAGCCTGTGGATGTTCAGCTATGCTTGCCGGGCGAAAGGAAACGTAAAGTGGTACAGCACCCGATGGATATCAAGTTCGCCCACCGCTTGTCTTATAAACAAGCCAGACTGACAGTGCTGGTCGGATTCGTCTTGGGAACCTTGCTCAGCCTGATACAGATTGGGATTGATTATGCCAGCGAAGACGCTTCCATCAACCGGGAAATACGTGCGCTGATTGAAATCAGCCATAACCCGGCTTCGCGCATCGCCTACAACATCGACGCCGAGCTGGCCCAGGAACTGACGCTGGGCCTGCTGCACTCCCCCGCCATCACCCATGCACAACTGGTCGACAACAACGGTTTGGTGCTGGCCGATGTCCATCGCCCGCGCAAGGAAAGCACCTACCGGCCCATCAGCGACTTCCTGTTTGGCGCCAACCGCCAATTCGAAGATCGGCTCTACCTCGCCCACATGCCCAACGATTCCCTCGGTGTACTGCGTCTTGACGTAGACACCTACGCGTTCGGCAGCCGCTTCCTGCACCGCGCCGAGATCACCCTGCTCAACGGCTTCGCCCGCAGCCTGATCCTCACCGGCATTCTGTTGGCGCTTTTCTACGTGATGCTGACCAAGCCGCTGGTGCGCATTATCCGCGAGCTGAGCTCACGCAAGCACGAGCGCCTGGACTGCCCGCCGGGGCACGAGCACGACGAGATCGGTGTACTGGTCAACGTCGCCAACCAACAGTTTGAAAACATGGAGACTGAAATCCAGCAACGCCGGCATGCTGAAAATCGCCTGACCGAATACCTCGGCCAACTGGAAGACATCGTCTCCGCACGCACCACCGAGCTCAAGGCGATCAATCATCGGCTGACGCTCTCGAACGACGAGCTGGAAGCGGCGAAGATGACGGCCCTGGGCATGGCCCAGGCACGGGCGGCGTTCCTGGCCAACATGAGCCATGAAATCCGTACACCGCTGAACGGCCTGCTGGGGATGATCGCCCTCTCCCTCGACAGCCCGCTGAACGCCGAGCAACGCCAGCAACTGTCGATCGCCCATGACTCCGGCAAAGTACTGGTGGAGCTACTCAACGATATCCTCGACCTGTCGAAGTTCGACGCCGGCCAACTGGAACTGGAAAGCATCCCGTTCGACCTCGGTTCACTGGTGGAAGACACCGCCAACCTGCTCTCGCAAAACGCCGCGCCCAGCGTGGAGCTGACGTGCCTGATCGACCCGCAGTTTCCCGCCCAGGTGCTGGGCGACCCGACGCGGGTACGGCAGATTGTCAGCAATTTGCTGTCCAACGCCCTGAAGTTCACGCGTTTCGGCCGGGTGGATGTACGCCTCAGTGCCCAGGCCGGCCGGGTCAGGATCGAGGTGTGCGACACCGGTATCGGGATCGCCCAGGATGCCCAGGTCAAGATTTTCCAGCCGTTCACCCAAGCCGGTGCGGGCATCACCCGCCAGTTCGGCGGGACAGGCCTGGGCCTGGCGCTGACCCACAACCTGTGCGAAGCCATGAAGGGCCGCCTGAGCATCAGCTCGGAAGCTGGCTTTGGCAGCCAGTTCTGTGCCGACCTGCCCTTGCCGACCCACTTGCCGGCGGTGCGCCTGGCGCCTTTGGCTGGAGATGTAATCGCCATCACCAGCACCAGCAGCGGGCTGGCAGAACTCCTCACCAGCCTGCTGCCGAGTTGGGGCCTGGCTCCGCGCTGTTATTCCATCGACGATGACTTGAGCGGGCAGAATCCCGACCTGCTGATCACCGACTGCCCCGAATGCCTGTTCCGCCTGCGCCCGATGATCACCGCCCCGATCCTGGTGGTAACCGCCTACGGCAACTTCATGCCCAGCGAAGAAGTCGCGGCCCTGGCCCCCTTGCAGCAACAGGCCCGCCCCCTGAGCCGCACCGCGCTGTACCAGGTCCTGCAACGCAACTTGCGCACCGATCCGGACCTGGTCCTGGACCTGATCCAGCTGGAAACCGGCCCCCTCGCCCACCGGGCGCGCATCCTGCTGGTGGAGGACAACCCGGTCAATCAACTGGTGGCCAAGGGCATGCTCGGCAAGCTCGGGTGCGAGGTAATCGTCGCCGCCCACGGTGGTGAAGCCCTCAAGCTGCTGGAAGAGCAAGGCTTCGACATGGTGTTGATGGACTGCAATATGCCGGTGATGGATGGCTATGAGGCCAGTCGGCAGATCCGCCGCAGCGGGCGCTGGCCGGACTTGCCGATCGTCGCCTTGACGGCCAACGCCATGTCCGAGGAACGCGAGCGCTGCCGGGCTGCGGGCATGAACGATTACCTGGCCAAGCCGTTTCGCCGGGAAGAACTCAAGGCCTTGCTCGATCTGTGGGTGCCGACTACGACAAGTCTTTGATCTGGCGCAACAGCTGATCCAGACCGTCACGCAAGGCATCGGCCTGGTTCAGATCAACGCCGCTGTCACACAACAGGCGGGCCTTCAGCGGCTGCACCCGGTCGCGCAGGTGCCGGCCTTCATCGGTCAGGCTCAGGTGCACTTCACGCTCATCCAGCGCACTGCGCTGACGCCGCACCAGGGTAAGCTGCTCCAGGCGCTTGAGCAGTGGCGTCAGCGTGCCGGAATCCAGCAGCAGGCGCTCGCCCAGGGCCTTGACCGTAGGCTGCGACACCGCTGCAGCCTGCCATTCCCACAGCACCAGCATCACCAGGTATTGCGGATAGGTCAGGCCCAACTGATCGAGCATCGGCTTGTAGGCCCGGGTGACTGCGCGGGAGGCGGCGTAGAGCTTGAAGCACAGTTGGTCGTCGAGGGCCAGGGACAGGTCGGTCATTTGAGCAGGGCTTCGATCTCTTGGGTCAGGTCCTGGGGCTTGGTGGTCGGGGCGAAGCGCTTGACCACCTGGCCGTCGCGACCGATCAGGAACTTGGTGAAGTTCCACTTGATGCCCTTGGAGCCCAGCAATCCCGGGGCCTGCTTTTTAAGCTGTACGAACAATGGGTGGGCATCGCTGCCGTTGACGTCAATCTTCTTGAACAGCGGGAAACTGACACCAAAGTTCAGCTCGCAAAACTCCGAAATGGCGCCTTCGTTGCCCGGCTCCTGCTTGCCGAACTGGTTGCAGGGAAAGCCCAATACCACCAGTCCCTGGTCCTTGTAATGCTGCCAGAGCTCCTCAAGCCCCTTGTATTGCGGGGTGAAGCCGCACTTGCTGGCAGTGTTGACCACCAGAATCGCCTTGCCGGCGAAATCGGCCAAGGTCTTTTGCTCACCCTTGATGGTGGTGCAAGGGATGCTCAGCAGGTTGTCGCTCATGGCAGTGCCTCTACAGAGATAAGAAGGACTGAACGATAGTAGGCAATTCAATTGTGTGCAATTTAATTGGCGGGACTTATGCCTTGATATAACGGCCCCTGCGGGCACGAAGCCCGCAGGAGCCAGACGGCTTAGCGCGGTACCAGGTCCAGGCACACCGAGTTGATGCAGTAACGCAAACCGGTCGGTGGCGGTCCGTCCGGGAACACGTGGCCCAGGTGCGCATCGCACTTGGCGCAGGTGACTTCGGTGCGGATCATGCCGTGGCTGACGTCCCGGATCTCGACCATGGCCTGCTCGGCGATCGGCTCGTAGAAGCTGGGCCAGCCGCAGCCGGAGTCAAACTTGGCCCTGGAATCGAACAGCGGCTCATTGCAGCAGATGCAGTGGTAGACGCCGTCGGTCTTGGTGCCGTTGTACTTGCCGCTGAACGGTCGCTCGGTGCCTTTGAGGCGGCACACGTTGTACTGCTCCGGGTCGAGCATGGCTTTCCATTCTTCAACGCTTTTCTGCAACTTTTCCATCGGTACACCTCGGCAACTGAAAAAGCCTGATCTGTGTCTTTTCCATGGATCAGGCGGCACGTATGATTGCGCCTCTTCAAAGCGCCAGTCTGGCACCCGCGTTACCGGCATTCAAACGTATTTATGGGTCAGGCCAACGCAGGATTCTCAGCACGGTAGTCTTCACACCGTCTGGATCGTTCATTTTCAGGATCACATCGCCATGCAGGTCAGCAAATCGAACAAGCTCGCCAACGTCTGCTACGACATTCGCGGCCCGGTGCTCAAGCACGCCAAACGCCTGGAAGAGGAAGGCCATCGCATCCTCAAGCTGAACATTGGCAACCCGGCACCCTTTGGTTTCGAAGCGCCGGACGAAATCCTCCAGGACGTGATCCGCAACCTGCCTACCGCACAAGGCTACAGCGACTCCAAAGGCCTGTTCAGCGCGCGCAAGGCCGTCATGCAGTACTACCAGCAGAAGCAGGTTGAAGGTGTCGGCATCGAAGACATCTACCTGGGCAACGGCGTGTCCGAGCTGATCGTCATGTCCATGCAGGCCCTGCTCAACAACGGCGACGAAGTGCTGGTTCCGGCTCCCGACTACCCGCTGTGGACCGCCGCCGTAACCCTGGCCGGTGGCCATCCGGTGCATTACCTGTGTGACGAAGGCGCCGACTGGTTCCCGGACCTGGCCGACATCAAGGCCAAGATCACCCCGAACACCAAGGCCCTGGTGATCATCAACCCGAACAACCCCACCGGCGCCGTCTACTCCAGGGAAGTGTTGCTGGGCATGCTCGAACTCGCGCGCCAGCACAACCTGGTGGTGTTTTCCGATGAGATCTACGACAAGATCCTCTACGACGACGCCGTGCACATCTGCACCGCCTCCCTGGCGCCGGACCTGTTGTGCCTGACCTTCAACGGGCTGTCTAAATCCTACCGGGTGGCGGGCTTCCGTTCCGGCTGGATCGCCATTTCCGGCCCCAAGCACAATGCCCAGAGCTATATCGAGGGCATCGACATGCTGGCCAACATGCGCCTGTGTGCCAACGTGCCGAGCCAGCACGCCATCCAGACCGCACTGGGCGGCTACCAGAGCATCAACGACCTGGTGCTGCCACAAGGCCGCCTGCTGGAGCAGCGCAACCGCACCTGGGAACTGCTGAACGCGATTCCCGGCGTCAGTTGCGTCAAGCCGATGGGGGCGCTGTATGCGTTCCCGCGGATCGACCCGAAAGTGTGCCCGATCCTCAACGACGAGAAGTTCGTGCTCGACCTGCTGCTGTCGGAAAAGCTGCTGGTGGTCCAGGGTACGGCGTTCAACTGGCCGTGGCCGGATCACTTCCGGGTGGTCACCCTGCCGCGGGTGGATGACCTGGAGATGGCCATCGGTCGCATCGGCAACTTCCTGAAGTCCTATCGCCAGTAATGGGCATTGCGCTGTACGGCCCCCCCGTGGTCGTACAGCGATTATCTGGCAACACTTCTCTGCCCTGCGCGGGCGGTATCGCCTTTTACACCTGCCGGCTCCACCCTTGCTCGGGCATCACCCTATAATTACAGGGCTGCAAGGTAATGGGGCGAGGCTGCCGAGCCACACCAGGCCTCGGAAATTCCCTTCAAGGCTCTACATTCGGGCTGTAGGACACAGTTTGAAATAGTCCCCCGGTTGAATAGCCCCATGCCGCACCTTATATACCCCGCAGTACGCGACATATTAAGCATGAGGAGAATTCTACAACCATGATGCGCATTCTGCTGTTCTTGGCCACTAACCTGGCGGTCGTGCTGATTGCCAGCATCACGCTGAGCCTTTTCGGCTTCAATGGGATCATGGCGGCCAACGGGGTTGATCTGAACCTCAATCAGCTGCTGATCTTCTGTGCGGTCTTTGGTTTTGCCGGGTCGATTTTCTCGCTGTTCATCTCCAAGTGGATGGCGAAGATGAGCACCAGCACCCAGATCATTACCCAGCCACGCACCCGTCATGAGCAATGGCTGCTGCAGACCGTCGAGCAACTGTCCCGCGAAGCCGGGATCAAGATGCCTGAAGTCGGGATCTTCCCGGCCTATGAAGCGAACGCCTTTGCTACCGGCTGGAACAAGAACGACGCCCTTGTGGCCGTCAGCCAGGGCTTGCTGGAGCGGTTCTCGCCCGACGAAATCAAGGCGGTGCTGGCCCACGAGATCGGCCACGTGGCCAACGGTGACATGGTCACCCTGGCGCTGGTCCAGGGCGTGGTGAACACCTTCGTGATGTTCTTCGCGCGGATCATCGGCAACTTCGTCGACAAGGTGATCTTCAAGAACGAACAGGGCCAGGGCATGGCCTACTACGTGGCGACCATCTTCGCCGAACTGGTACTGGGCTTCCTCGCCAGCTCGATCGTGATGTGGTTCTCGCGCAAACGGGAATTCCGCGCAGACGAAGCCGGCGCACGCCTGGCCGGTACCGGCGCGATGATCAGCGCCCTGCAGCACCTGCGCTCCGAACAGGGCTTGCCGGTGCACATGCCGAACACCCTGACCGCCTTTGGCATTAACGGTGGCATCAAGCAGGGCATGGCTCGCCTGTTCATGAGCCACCCGCCACTGGAAGAGCGAATTGACGCACTGCGTCGTCGCGGCTGATAGCGACAAGAAGAAGGGGCGATTCAATCGCCCCTTTTTTGTGGGCGCTCTTCAGCGCCTGGCCAACCGGTACACCCGCTCGTCCAGGCGCGTGACGCCATCCTTAACAAACTTCCAGCTGTCCCCCAGGATGTCCTGCTCCTGCAGCACATCCAGGCTCCACCGGCCGCCCAGGAGCAATTGCACTTCCTCATCGCTCACCGCGAACGGCGGGCCGGCCTTTTGCGACTGTTCATAATCGAGGGTGATCAACAGGCCACGACTGCCTCCCGCCAGAATCCCATTCAAGTGCGCCGCATACTGCTCGCGCATCAACGGTGGCAGGGCAATCAGCGCCGCCCGGTCGTAAAGCGCTGTGCAACCAACCACGGCCCCGGCATCCAGGGCGAAGAAATCCCCGCACCACAGCTCGATGGAACCCGCCTGGAAAACTTTGAAAGCGCCGCGCTGGCTGACCTGCGGCATCAGCTCCTGCTCGCTGAAAAACTCTTCAACGGCCTTTTCCGACAACTCGACCCCGATCACCCGATGCCCGATGCTCGCCAACCACACCAGGTCCAGGCTCTTGCCGCACAACGGCACCAGCACCTGCGCCCCGTTCGCCACGCCCAGGCCGGGCCAGTGGCGCAGCAGGTAAGGATTCACCTCGGGCAAGTGGAAACCCGTCTGATTGCGCGCCCAACGCTCATGCCAAAATCCAGGTTCCATGATTCACCCTAAAACTTGATCAAATAGCGCTAAAACTTATATTAGATTTAGATCAATGATCTGATTGAAGATGGTCCCATCTTAACCCTCAGGACCCTACTCATGCTGCCCAGCCTGTTTATCTCCCACGGTTCGCCCATGCTTGCCCTGCAACCCGGTGCCAGTGGCCCGGCACTCAAGCGCCTGGCGGCCGAGCTGCCACGCCCCAAGGCCATTGTGGTGGTCTCGGCGCACTGGGAAAGCCAGGGGCTGCTCGTGACTGGCAGCGCCGCACCAGAGACCTGGCACGACTTCGGCGGCTTCCCACGGGAACTGTTCGCGGTGCAGTACCCGGCCCCCGGTGACCCGCAGTTGGCCGCCCTAATCGTGCAGCTCCTCAAGGCTGACGGCCTGGAAGCGCGCATTGATGATCAGCGCCCCTTCGACCACGGCACCTGGGTGCCCCTGTCGCTGATGTACCCGGCGGCCGATATCCCGGTGGTGCAGGTATCGCTGCCAAGCCGCATGGGCCCTGCCCTGCAAACCCGTGTCGGCCACGCACTGGCGAGCCTGCGGGAACAGGGCGTGCTGCTGATCGGCTCCGGCAGCATTACCCACAACCTCGGCGAACTGGACTGGCATGCCGGGCCGGAGAGCATCGAGCCCTGGGCGCGGGATTTTCGCGATTGGATGGTCAGCAAACTGGCAGCCAACGATGAAGCCGCGCTGCACGACTATCGTCGCCAGGCACCTCATGCCGTGCGCAGCCACCCCAGCGACGAGCATTTGCTGCCGCTGTATTTCGCCCGGGGCGCCGGCGGTGAATTCAGCGCAGCCCACCAAGGCTTCACCATGGGCGCGCTGGGCATGGACATCTACCGTTTCGCCTGATTGCAGGCAAAAAAAATCCCCGAACCAGTCGGGGATTTTTTATGTTCGATCAATCAGCCCGGGGGCGGATCAATCTTCGCGGTAGCGACGCAGCTTCAACTGCTTACCGGCAACGCGGGTGTCCTTCAGCTTGGTCAGGAGTTTCTCCAGACCATCTTCCGGCAGCTCCACCAGGGAGAAGCTGTCACGCACCTGGATGCGACCGATCGCTTCACGTGCCAGGCCACCCTCGTTGAGGATAGCGCCCAGCAGGTTCTTGGCAGCGATGCCATCACGCGCGCCCAGCGCGGTACGGCAGCGAGCACGGCCTTCAGCCAATGGAACCGGAGCACGACGCTCACGATCACCACGGTCCGGACGGTCGCCAGTACGCTCTGGACGATCACCGCGCGGAGCGTTGTTCGGCACCAGTGGACGTTCTTTCTCGATGGCAGCCAGGGTCAGGGCCTGACCGTTGGTAGCCTTGCGCAGCAGGGCTGCAGCCAGGGCACGCGGGGTGCAACCGATATCGGCAGTCAGGCGGTCCAGCAGGTCGCCGTGGGTCGATTCAGCATCAGCCACCAGTGGCGACAGGCTGTTGGTCAGTTTCTTGATGCGCGCATCGAGAACGGCCTGGGCATCCGGCAGGCGGACTTCGGCAACTTTCTGACCGGTTACACGCTCGATCACTTGCAGCATGCGGCGCTCACGTGGAGTCACCAGCAACAATGCACGACCTTCGCGACCAGCACGGCCGGTACGGCCGATACGGTGAACGTAGGACTCTGGATCGTAAGGCATGTCAACGTTGAACACGTGGGTGATACGTGGAACGTCGAGGCCACGGGCAGCAACGTCGGTCGCCACAACGATGTCCAGACGGCCATCCTTGAGGGAGTCGATCACGCGCTCACGCTGGTTCTGAGCAATGTCACCGTTCAGCGCAGCGGCTTTGTAGCCTTTGGCTTCCAGGGCGCTGGCCAGGTCCAGGGTCGCTTGCTTGGTGCGCACGAACATGATCAGGGCGTCGAAGTCTTCGACTTCCAGCAGGCTCAATACAGCCGAGGTCTTCTGGTCAGCGTGAACCAACAGGTGAGCCTGTTCGATCGCGGTAACGGTCTGAGTCTTGGTCTGGATCTTCACGTGTTGCGGATCGCGCAGATGGCGTTCGGCAATGGCACGGATCGACTGTGGCAGGGTAGCCGAGAACAGTACGGTCTGACGGGTTGCTGGCAGTGCCTTGAAGATGACTTCCAGGTCGTCCATGAAGCCCAGCTTGAGCATTTCGTCAGCTTCGTCCAGAACCAGGTGGTTCACGGTCGACAGCACTTTTTCGTCGCGACGCAGGTGGTCGCACAGACGACCCGGAGTGGCGACAACGATCTGTGCGCCGTTACGGATTGCTTTCAGTTGTGGGCCCATAGGCGCGCCGCCGTAAACGGCCACAACGGTAACGCCCGGCATTTGCTTGGCGTAGGTTTCGAAAGCGGTTGCTACTTGCAGCGCCAACTCACGGGTTGGCGCCAGGATCAGGGCTTGCGGCTCGCGCTTGGCAGGATCGATGCAGTGCAGGATTGGCAGGGCGAACGCGGCGGTTTTACCGGTACCGGTTTGCGCTTGGCCAATCATGTCTTGGCCGGCCATGATGATCGGGATCGATTGCTGCTGAATAGCCGAAGGTTCTTCGTAGCCAGTCGCGATGACGGCAGCAAGAATGTTCGGGTTAAGATTAAAAGCGGCGAAGCCGCCGGTTTCCTGGGTCATGGGTCTGCCTCTAAGTGCATCCGCAAAGACCCATGCTCCAAAGCTGCGCATGCCGTGTTGAGACTCAAGAGTCGCCCTGGCTGCTTTGTCGGCGGGGATTTGCGAAAACGATTGGATGAATGGATCGTCAAGGATAGTCCGCGCAGCGGACGTGCAGCCGAAGCTGACTTCGGGGAATTGCGCTACCTAAACGCGGCCCGGTTAAAGGCCGGCGCGCACTATACCGGAAATCGCTGAAAAAGGGAGCTTTTTTTATCGCAAACCGCAGGTAAACGCCTCTGCATCAAAGGCTTTGCGCATCCAGGCAGCAGGGTCTATTTTTCAAAGGCCCGGCCCTGTTGGTCATGACGCTTAAACGGTTCACCCTTAACAGCGGGCCCTTCGGTCCGAAACCTCCCTTTGCGCCCGAGGGCACACCCCATGAACCAAGCCACCAACAGCCGCGTCAGCCGTGAACAGCAGGGTCATATCCTGTTGCTGGGGCTGGATCGCGTGGCCAAGCGCAATGCGTTCGACCTGGAATTGCTCAATGATTTGAGCCTGGCGTATGGCGAATTTGATCGCAATGAGGAAGCGCGGGTGGCCATTGTCTTCGGGCATGGCGATCACTTTACCGCCGGATTGGACCTGGCCAATGTGGGGCCCACGATGGCACAAGGCTGGCAACCGCCGTTGGGTGGTTGTGATCCGTGGGGCGTTTTCGCGGGGCCCCGGGTCAGTAAGCCGGTGATTGTTGCGGCTCAGGGGTACTGCCTGACCATTGGTATCGAGTTGATGTTGGCGGCGGATATCAATCTGTGTGCCAGCAATACCCGGTTTGCGCAGATGGAAGTGCAGCGCGGGATTTTTCCTTTTGGGGGCGCGACGTTGCGCTTTCATCAGATCGCGGGGTGGGGGAATGCCATGCGTTGGTTGCTCACGGGGGATGAGTTTGATGCCCATGAAGCGCTGCGGTTGGGGTTGGTGCAGGAGGTAATGGCCAGCGAGGATTTGTTACCCCGGGCGGTGGCGCTGGCAAACCGCATTGCCCAGCAGGCGCCGCTGGGGGTGCAGGCCACGCTGATGTCGGCGCGTCAGGCACGGATCGAGGGGGAGACCGCGGCGGCGGCCGGGTTGCCCGTTTTGGTGGAGAAACTGCTGAATAGTGAGGATGCCAAGGAAGGTGTACGGGCGATGGTCGAGAAGCGGCCTGGGGTTTTTAAAGGCTGTTGATTGTGGAGGGGGCTTGGGGCGGGGTACATATCCGTTATTTAGGTAACGGCCACTATTGGTTCCGCTCTTACAGCGGCTCACTTTTGAACAGCGCAAAAGTAAGCAAAACGCTCTTGCCCCACCACTCGGCACCTCGCTTAGGCTCGGTGTGCCCTCACTCCGGCTTTGGACCGTGGGCCGCCGTCATGGGCCATCCTTGGCCCAGGACGGCTAACCCGGCGTCCTGCCGGGTTACCCACGCTCCAAAGCCTGCGTTCGGCCAGCGTGGTTTAACGGGGCGCCCAAGATCAAGATCAAAAGCAGATCAAGAGCACAGCGGCCTGATAGCCGACTTGAGTGTTAAAAGCAAAATCAAAAGCTAAAGCGGGCACGGTGCACTGTAGGAGCTGGCTTGCCGGCGATGGCATCGCCTCGGTGTGTCTGATGTACCGAGGTGTCTGCATCGCAGGCAAGCCAGCTCCTACAGAAAAGCAGCTTTGTTTTCGCTCTGGTCTTTGCTTTTGCTTTTGCTTTTAACACTCAGGTCGGCTTTCAGGCCGCTGTGCTCTTGCTTTTGATTTTGATCTGCGGGCCCCGTCAACCACGATGGCCGCAAGTAGGCACGGTGGAGCGGGTAAATCGGCAAGGATGCCGATTTAGCCGCGCCGGGCCATGGATGGCCCGTCGCGGCGGCCCGCGGAACCGGGCCGGAGTGCGGGCATGCCGAGCCTAAGCGAGGCACCGAGTGGTGGGGCAAAGACCTTTTGGTTACTTTTGGGGCGTTTGCCAAAAGTGACCCGCTGTAAGAGCGGAACCATAAGTGGCCGTTACCGAAGAAACGGATATGTACTCAGCCAGACTGAACATATCTCATACCCCCCAACCCACCACGCAACTATTGGTTACAAGTTGGTGATAACCTCACCGTTCCCCCACCCAGACCCGTCTCCCCGATGCCCAGTGAACCCGCGCTGCTGTTACGTCACCACCGCCCTTTCATCGCGTTCTGGCTGGCGCGGATCTTCACCGCCAGCGGTTTCCAGATGCTCACCGTGGCCATCGGCTGGAACCTCTACCAACTGACCGGCAACGTGCTGGACCTGGGTTTGGTCGGCCTGGTGGAGTTCGTACCGCGGGTGCTGTTCATGCTGCACACCGGCCATGTGGCCGACCGCTATGAACGGCGCAAGGTCGCAGCCATCTGCCAGACCGTTCAAGCCTTGATCGCGCTATCCCTGGCAATCGGCGGACTGACCGGCAATGTCACCCGCGAGATGATTTTCATCCTGGCGTTCCTGCTGGGCGCGGCGCGTTCGTTTGAAATGCCCACCACCCAGGCCCTGCTGCCGAGCATCGTGCCCACTGCACTGTTTCCCCGCGCCGTGGCGTCGTCGCAGTCGGCGCAGCAATTGGCCACCATCGTGGCGCCGGCGCTGGGCGGTCTGCTGTACGCCTTTGGCAGTGTCTGGGTGTACGGCCCCACGGTGGTGCTGTACCTGATCGCCTGCGTGTTGACCCTCAACCTGCCCGCGCGCCAGACGCCGCTGAACAAGGCCAAGGCGACCATGGATTCGTTGCTGGCCGGGATTCGTTTTATCCGCAGTCGGCCGGACATCCTCGGCGCGATTTCCCTGGACCTGTTCGCCGTATTGCTGGGCGGCGCCACGGCCTTGCTGCCGGTGTTTGCCAAGGACATTTTGCTGACCGGGCCGTGGGGCCTTGGGCTGCTGCGCTCGGCGCCAGCGGTCGGGGCGTTGTTGATGTCGTTGTGGCTGGCGCGGTTTGCCGTCGACCGGCATGTGGGGCGGATCATGTTTACGGCGGTCGGGGTGTTTGGCGTAGCCACCATCGCGTTCGGCCTGTCGACCTCGTTCTGGTTCTCCCTGGCGGTACTGGTGGTATTGGGCGCAGCGGACATGATCAGCATGGTGATCCGCGCCTCGTTCGTGCAACTGGAAACCCCGGACGAAATGCGCGGCCGGGTCAGCGCGGTCAACGGGCTGTTTATCGGTGCGTCGAATCAGCTCGGCGAGTTTGAGTCCGGGATCACCGCCCACTGGTTCGGCACCGTGCCCGCCGTGGTCATGGGCGGCATCGGCACGCTGGTGGTGACCGGGGTCTGGATCAAACTGTTCCCGACCCTGGCCAACCGCGACCGCATGCATGTGCCGGTGGAAGAGCCCGCCAGGGTTTAGAAGACCTTGTCGAGGGTGACGGGAAAGTCCCGCACCCGCTTGCCGGTGGCGTGATACACCGCGTTGGCCACCGCCGCCGCCACCCCGACTATCCCGATCTCGCCGACGCCCTTGGAACCAAGGGCGTTGACGATCTCGTCGTGTTCTTCGACAAACAGCACATCAATCTCGCCGATATCCGCGTTTACCGGAATGTGGTATTCGGCCAGGCTGTGGTTCATGGAGCGACCCAATGCGTGATCGACCTGGGTCTCCTCATGCAACGCCATGCCGATGCCCCAGACCACCCCGCCGAGAATCTGGCTACGGGCCATCTTCGGATTGACCACCCGCCCGGCCGCAATCGCACTGACCACCCGGCTGACCTTGATGGTGCCCAGGTCCTCATCCACCCGCACTTCGACAAACACCGCCGAATGCGTGGCAGAGGCATAGCCTTCGCGCTGTTTGCCCGGCTCGCAATCCACCTGCACTTCCAGCGCCTGCTCGCCGCTGTCTTGCACCAATTGCGCCAGGGAGATGCGCTGGTCACCGGCGTGCATCTGGCCGTTCTCAAACCGCGCCGACTCAGCGTCTTTGAACGCCGGGTACGTCTTGCGCGCAATGTCCAACAGCTTGGCGTTCAACGCTTCACAGGCCTGTTGCACCGCACTGCCCACCGACGACACGGTAAACGAGCCGCCCTGCAATGGCGCTGTCGGCAGCGATGAATCCCCCAGCAGGAACGTCACATCGCCTACCGCCACGCCGCTGGCCTGGGCGGCGATCTGCGCCATGACCGTGTAAGTGCCGGTGCCGATATCGGTGGTGGCGCTGCTGACCGTGAGCTTGCCCAGGTGGTCGATCCGCGCCTTGGCGCTGGCTTTCATTTGCAGGGCCTCCCACACCCCGCCGGCCATGCCCCAACCAACCAGTTGGCGACCATCGCGCATGCTTCGCGGCTCCGGGTTGCGCTGGCTCCAGCCAAAACGCTCGGCACCTTCGCTGTAGCATTCGCGCAACGCTTTGCTGGACCAGGGCTTGTCTTCGTTCTGATTGCGCTCGGCATAGTTGATCAGCCGCAATTGCACCGGGTCGATGCCCAGGGCGCAGGCCAGTTCATCCATCGCGCATTCCAGGCCGATCACCCCCAGCGCTGCGCCGGGAGCGCGCATGTCCAGCGGTGTGAACACGTCCAGCGGCACCAGCTTGTAGGTCAGCAGCACGTTATCGCAGTGATAAAGCATGCCGCTCCATTCCACCACGTGTTCGCTGAAGTCCTCGAAGCGCGAGGTCTGGCCGATGGCGGTGTGGCCCAGGGCAAGCAAGCGGCCATTGGCGGCAGCACCCAGTTGCAGGCGCTGCAAGGTGCGCGGGCGATAACCGAAGGTGAACATCTGCTGGCGCGTGAGAGTGACGCGCACCGAACGCTTCAGGGCCAGCGATGCCATCACTGCCAGCGGCAACTGGTACTGCGGGCGCAGACCTGAACCAAAGGCGCCGCCGACGAACGCGGCGAAGATCCGCACCTGGCTTTTATCCAGGCCGAAGACTTTCTGCACATAGGCCTGGCAGTTCTGCGGCCCCTGGGTCTTGTCGTGGATATGCAGGGTGCCGTCCGGCTGATACAGCACGGTACTGGCGTGGGGTTCCATGGGGTTATGGTGTTCGATGGGCGTGCTGTAGTGCAGGTCCAGGCTCGTGGCGGCGCCGGTCCATTCGGCCTGGAAGTTGCCGCGCGGCTTGGGCGGTGTTTGCGGCGACGGGTGCGCCTGCTCCTGCAAGGCCAGCAGATCGGTCTCGGCAGGCTCGGCGGCGTATTCAATCTGCACCAGGGAACCGGCGTGGCGCGCCAGCTCCAGGTTGTCGGCAATCACCAATGCCAACGGCTGGCCGCTGTAGAGCACGCGGTCGTTGTACAGCGGGCGAAACGGCGAGCCGTCGGCAGCATCGGCATCGGCGTAGCTGTCGTCGTAGCTGGCCAGTTTCGGGCGGTTGAGGTGATCAAGCACCATCACCACACCGGGCAGCGCCAGGGCTTGGGACGCATCAATGCGGATGACCCGGCCCTTGGCGATGTTGCTCGACACCACGCTGCCGTGCAGCAAGCCATCCTCGGGAAACTCACCGGCATAGCGCGCTTGCCCGGTGACCTTGAGCAGACCGTCGACCCGGTCCAACGGTTTGCCGATTGCGCTCATGACGTGGCTCCTGCAACAGCGGCATCGCTCAGGGCGCGAATGATCGCGCGGCGTGCCAGTTTGATCTTGAAGCCGTTGTGCTCCAGCGGCTCGGCGTCCAGGAGCAGGGTTTCGGCGGCAGTGCTGAAAGTTTCGCGGCTGACGGACTGGCCGATCAGCGCGGCTTCCACCGCACGATCACGCCATGGCTTGTGGGCGACGCCGCCCAGGGCCAGGCGGGCGTCGACGATCACATCGCCATCCAGCTCCAGCGCCGCCGCGACGGATATCAGGGCGAAGGCGTAGGAAGCCCGGTCACGGATTTTAAGATAGTGACTGTGGGCAGCCAGGTGGTCGGCAGGCAACTCGATGGCGGTGATCAGTTCGTCGTCGGCCAACTGGTTATCCCGCTGGGGTGCATCGCCCGGCAGCCGGTGAAAGTCGGCGAACTCGATGACCCGCGCACCACCCCGGCCCTGCACATGCACCCGCGCATCCAGGGCGGCCAGGGCCACGCACATGTCCGAAGGATGGGTGGCGACGCACTGGTCGCTGGCGCCGAGGATCGCGTGAATGCGGTTCAAACCGACCCGCGCCGGGCAGCCACTGCCGGGCTCGCGTTTATTGCAGGGCACGGCGGCGTCATAGAAGTAGTAGCAACGGGTGCGTTGCAGCAGGTTGCCGCCGGTACTGGCCATATTGCGCAATTGCGGCGAGGCGCCGGCGAGGATGGCCTGGGACAGCAGCGGGTAGCGTTCCTCGATCAGCGGGTGCCAGGCCAGGTCGGCGTTGCTCACCAGGGCACCGATCATCAAGCCGCCCTCGGGAGTTTCTTCCACGTCGCGAAGTGGCAGCCCGGTGATATCAATCAGGTGCTCCGGGCGGCTGATGTTCTCTTTCATCAGGTCCAGCAGGTTGGTGCCACCGGCGATAAACCGCGACGCCGGGCTGACCAGGTGCACCGCCTCCTGCACGTCGGCCGGCTTGCTGTAATGGAAGGGATTCATTGCTCACCTCCCTGCACGCGGCACGCCGGCAAGGCTTCTTCGATGGCATCACGGATGTTGTTGTAGGCGCCGCAGCGGCACAGGTTGCCGCTCATCAGTTCCTGGATTTGCGCGGTGTCGTGGGCGCGGCCTTCACGGGCCAGGCCCACCGCCGAGCAGATTTGCCCCGGCGTGCAGTAGCCGCACTGGAAGGCATCGTGCTTGATAAACGCCTGCTGCATCGGGTGCAGGTCTTCGCCCGAGGCCAGGCCTTCGATGGTGGTCAACTCGGCACCGTCACACATCACCGCCAGGGTCAGGCAGGCGTTCACCCGCTTACCATTGAGCAACACGGTGCAGGCACCGCACTGGCCGTGGTCGCAGCCCTTCTTGGTGCCCGTCAGGTCCAGTTGCTCGCGCAGCAGGTCCAGCAGGGTGGTCCAGGGCAATACATCCAGTTGGATGGGGTCCCGATTGAGGGTCAGGCGTATCGGATGACTGACGAACGGCTTGGCCGCCGCGCCATTGGGGGTTGCGCTCATAAACACCTCACGGATTGGTGTGCAATCGCGGCGTTCTGGGAAGTCGCCGTCTTAGCGGTACGACTTCCCGGGGTTATGAGCGTTCAAGGCAATTGATGGGTGGCGATCAGCGAATGCCGAGGGTGGTGACCAACTGGTTGCGCGGTGGGTTGATCGAGGTGTTGCTGTACTGGAAGGTGCCGCCGGCGTCGATATCCAGCTGGAATGTATAGATGTAGCCCATCAAAGTGCCGGCGCCGCTGCACGGCTGGCTGATGGAACCCACTTGGCAGATGGCCATGCTGGTGCCGGACACCGGCGCTCCATCGAAAAACGCGTGGGAGCTGTTGCCCAGGCCGACTTCCATCACGTACACCAGTGTCTGCCCGCGGTGCGTGCACATCTGGGTGCTGTCGGCCCGCTCGGGAATGGTTTCAGTGCACTTGGCCGACTGAACCTTGAATACCCGCACCTCGCTCAACGCCGGTGCAGGCGCGCCCCACGCCGGTGCCGCACCGAGCCACAGGCCGATGCAACCGAACAGAGCTAGACTCCAGGCGCTGGCTTTTTTCATGCTGTCGATGACCCTGTAATAAACGTCGGCGCAGTATGCCTCAAGGCCATGATCAAGCCTATGCGCCACTGGCCCTCGGCTGCTGGTATGATGCGCCGCTTTTTCCGATCCTCTCTGGAACCACAGGCGCTTGGCGCAGTTTGTGCTTTGACTTAGAGGTCAACAAATAACGACGCAAAATAGCGTCACAGGGAGCAGGCATGCTGGAAAAGCTGTTTCAACTCAAGGCACACAACACGAATGTGCGCACCGAGATTCTCGCGGGCGTCACCACCTTCCTGGCCATGGCCTACATCCTGTTCGTCAACCCGAGCATCCTCGGCGAGACCGGCATGGACAAGGGCGCGGTCTTTGTCGCGACCTGCCTCGCGGCGGCCATCGGTTCCACCGTGATGGGCCTGATCGCCAACTACCCGATTGCCCTGGCACCGGGCATGGGCCTCAACGCATTCTTCACCTACACCGTGGTCCTGCACATGGGCCACACCTGGCAAGTGGCGCTGGGCGCGGTGTTCATCTCGGCAGTGCTGTTCTTCCTGCTGTCGATCTTCCGCATCCGCGAATGGATCATCAACAGCATCCCGCTGCCCCTGCGCTCGGCGATTGCGGCGGGTATCGGCCTGTTCCTGGCGTTGATCGCCCTGCACAACGCCGGCATCGTGGTCAGCAACCCGGCCACCATGGTGGGCCTGGGCGACCTGAAACAACCCGCGCCGATCCTCGCCACCCTCGGCTTCGCGCTGATCGTTGCGCTGGAAGCCCTGAAAGTGCGCGGCGCGGTATTGATCGGCATCCTGGTGGTGACCATCGCCTCCATCGTGCTGGGCTTCACCCCGTTCGGCGGCGTGATGTCGATGCCACCTTCGCTGGCCCCGACCTTCCTGCAATTGGACATCAAAGGCGCCCTGGACATCGGCCTGGTGAGCGTGATTTTCGCGTTCCTGTTCGTCGACCTGTTCGACAACTCCGGCACCCTGATCGGCGTCGCCAAGCGCGCGGGTCTCATGGGCAAGGACGGCCACATGCCGAAAATGGGCCGTGCGCTGATCGCTGACAGTACGGCGGCCATGGCCGGCTCGCTGCTGGGCACCTCGACCACCACCAGCTACATCGAATCGGCGGCGGGCGTGAGCGCCGGTGGCCGTACCGGTTTGACCGCCGTCGTGGTCGCGATCCTGTTCCTGCTGGCGCTGTTCTTCTCGCCACTGGCGGCCAGCGTTCCGGCCTTCGCCACCGCACCGGCGCTGCTGTTCGTCGCCGTGCTGATGACCTCGGGCCTGGCCGAAATCGACTGGGACGACATCACCGTCGCCGCACCGGTGGTGATCACCGCCCTGGCGATGCCATTCACTTATTCCATCGCCAACGGCATTGCCTTCGGTTTCATCGCCTGGACCGCCATCAAGCTGCTTTCGGGCCGCTACCGTGAGCTGAACCCGGCGCTGGTGATCCTGTCGATTCTGTTTGTGATCAAGCTGGGCTGGTTCAACGCATGACTTTTGACGCCGCAAGCTACACCGTTCAACTGGAAGAAAAGGTCACGCGCCTGCGTGACCTGCTGGCGCCGTTCGACGCGCCAGAGCCTCAGGTTTTCGACTCGCCGTTGCAGAACTTCCGCCTGCGGGCGGAGTTCCGCCTGTGGCGCGAAGAGGGTCAGCGCCACTACGCAATGTTCTCCCAGGACGACAAGCGCACACCGATCCTCATTGAAGAGTTTCCGATTGCCAGCCTGCGCATCAACCAGTTGATGCCGCAACTCAAGGCCGCCTGGCAAGCCAGCGCCGCCCTGAGCCACAAGCTGTTCCAGGTGGAGTTCCTCACCACTCTGGCCGGCGACGCGATGATTACCCTGTGCTATCACCGCCCGCTGGATGAGCATTGGCATACGGCGGCGAACAAGCTGGCGGCAGACCTGAACGTCAGCATCATCGGCCGCTCCAAGGGCAAGCGCGATGTGATCGGCCGCGATTACGTGGTCGAGAAACTCGACGTCGGCGGTCGCACCTTCAGCTATCGCCAGCCTGAAGGCGCGTTCACCCAGCCCAACGGCACGGTGAACCAGAAGATGCTCAACTGGGCATTCGAAGCCCTGGGCGATCGCAGTGACGACTTGCTGGAGCTGTACTGCGGCAACGGCAACTTCACCCTGCCCCTGGCCACTCGCGTGCGCAAAGTGCTGGCCACCGAGATCAGCAAGACTTCGGTGAACGCGGCACTGAGCAACCTCGATGAAAACGCGGTGGATAACGTCACCCTGGTGCGTTTGTCTGCCGAAGAGCTGACCGAGGCCTTGAATGAAGTGCGGCCGTTCCGCCGCCTGCACGGCATCGACCTCAAGAGCTACGAGTTTGGCAGCGTGTTCGTCGACCCGCCGCGTGCCGGCATGGACCCGGACACCTGCGAGCTGACCCGGCGCTTCGAGAACATCCTGTACATCTCCTGCAACCCGGAGACGTTGGCGGCGAACATTGCGCAACTGCATGACACGCACCGGATTACCCAGTGCGCCATGTTTGACCAGTTCCCGTGGACGCACCACATGGAATCGGGTGTGTTGTTGACCCGGCGTTAAATCCCCAGCATTGCAAAAATCAAAATGTGGGAGCCGTCGAGCTTTAGCGAGGCCGCGATGGCGGTGGGTCAGACAGAAAAATGTCATCAGCCCCGCCGCCATCGCAGCCTCGCCAAGGCTCGACAGCTCCCACAGTGGATCGGTGTGTTAGCCGATATAGCCATCATGCCGATGGCTGGAAATACCCCGCCAACGCCCGCAGGTCCTGCTCGTTCAGCAACCCTGCAAAATACTTCAGTTGTATCCGCGCCAGCAGATACGCATGCCGCGCATCCGCCAGGTCGCGGCGTGCCGTGAACAGTTGCTGCTCGGCATCCAGCACATCGAGGTTGACGCGCTCGCCACCGGTCACGCTTTTCTTCGTCGCCGTCACCAGGGCGGTGGCCGAGCTGACCGCCATTTCATACGCCCGCACTTTGGCCGCGCCGCTGGTGTTGAGGTTGAATTGCTTGCGCAGTTCGATCAGCGTCCTGGCGGTCTGCGCGTCCAGTTCATATTGGGCCTGGGACAGTTGATTGGCGGCCTGACGGGTTGACGCCGACACCGAGCCACCGGCGAACAGCGGCAGGCTGACCTGGATGCCGACGCTGTTGGTGTCGTACTTCTGGTTGTAGCTGCTTTCCGAATCCGAGCTGGTCTGGCGACTGCTCGCATACAGGCTGACCTTGGGCATGTGCCCGGCGCGCTTGCGCTCCACTTCGTATTCGGCGACGTCCAGCGCGTGGTGCTGGGATTTGAGCTCCGGGTTGTTGGCCATCGCCATTTCCCGCCAGGTCTCGAAACGGTTGGGCTCCAGCGGCGGGATCTCGAACTGGCGAGTCAGCGGCGCCAACTCGTCTATCTGCAACGGCTGGCCCACAATCGCTTCCAGCTCGCGCAAGGCTGCGTCCTGGGTGTCCAGGGATTCGATCTCTTCGGCCTGGGCCAGGCTCAGGCGTGCCTGGGTTTCCAGCACATCGGTGCGGGTGCCCTCGCCGCCCTTGAGCAGCCGTTCATTGAGTTGCAGGCGCTCGGCATACGCGCGTTTCTGGGCGCGGCTCAGCTCGATCCGCTCCTGGGCCAGCAACGCCTGGCTGTAGGCGCTCAACACCCGCACGGCCAGTTCCTGGCTCTTGCTGCGAAAGCGTTCATCGGCAAACAGCGCCTGCGCTGCACCCTGGCGATAGCGCGCATAGGCTTCGTAATCGAGCAGCGGTTGTTGCAGGGTCAGGGTCGAGGCATAGCTGCGGTAATCGCGGTCGCTGGTGACGTTGCCCACCGCCGTCGACTGGGTGACTTCGGACTCATTGCGCGAGTTGTTGTAGCTCCAGGACAGGTTCGGCAACAGCCCGGCGCGGCCGATGATGCGGTTTTCCTCGCCGGCCTCGCGCTCCTGGATTGCCGCCTGAAACGTCGGATCGTTGCGCAGGGCCAAGTCATAGGCGTCGAGCAATCCCAGCGCCTGAACCGATCCACTGCAGGCACAACACAGACCGAATAACAGCGCCTTCATTCTTCCACCAACGCCATGTGAGTCCGATCCATCAAGGGTTTGAACAGGTAGTTGAGCATCGAGCGCTCACCGGTTTTGACGAACGCTTCCACCGGCATGCCCGGGCGAATCTGCAAGCCGTCGAGCTGGCGCATGCCAGCTGCACTGACCTGGGCGCGCAAGGTGTAATACGGCTCATCGGTGCGCTCGTCGACCTGGCGGTCGGCCGACACCAGCGTCACTTCACCGGCAATGCGTGGGGTGGTGCTCTGGTTGAACGCCGAGAACAGCAACTCCACCGGCAAGCCCGGGTGCACCTTGTCGACCATCTGCACCGGCACCCGCGCTTCCACCAGCAGTGGTTCGCCCTGGGGCACGATGTCCATCAGCGCCTGGCCGGGCTTGATCACGCCGCCTTCGGTGTACACCTCCAGCCCCACCACCACGCCAGCCGCCGGCGCGCGCACCAGGCTGTTGGCCAGTTCGAATTCGGCCGAGGCCAACCGGTTGCGCAAGTCGTCGCTGCGGGTGCGGGTTTCGGCCAGTTGGCCGCGCAGGTCTTTCTGGAAGTCTTCGCCGAGCTGGCGGATGCGCAGGCGCAGTTCAAGGACTTGCCGTTGCAACTGGCCGATGCGGCCGAAATCCTCGGCAATCGCACCGTCGAGCTGGGCATACAGCCGTTCATTTTCCAGCAGCCGATTGCGCGGAATGTAGCCGTCCCGCGCCAGCTCGCGCAGGCCTTGCAGTTGTTCATTCATCGCGGTGCGTTGCAGCACTTTGCTGGCCTGGGATTCCCGGGTGCCGCGCAATTGTGCCTCGGCCCCGGCGATGGTTTCCCGCAGGCCTTGCTGCTCCGTGGCCAGGGCCTGGGCGCGACTGCTGAACAGTTGCCGTTGCAGGCTCAAGGTGGCGGCGGCCTCAGGCTCGTTCAGCAGTTCGGGGCCGAAGACGATGGCCGACAAGCCTTCGCTCTCGGCACTCAAGCGCGCTTCGCTGGCCCGGGACGCAATGAACTGGCTGCGCAAAGACTGCATCTGCCCGCGCAACGGGGTTTCCTTCAGGCGGACCAATACCTGGCCGGCGCTCACCACCTCGCCATCGCGCACCTCGATCCGCTCGACGATCCCGCCCGCGGGGTGCTGCACCGTCTTGCGGTGCCCCGACACCATGACCTTGCCGGACACCGCCACACCCTTGTCCAACGGTGCCAGCGCGGCCCAGCCCAGGAACCCGGCAAACCCGCCGAGCACCAGCAACCAGCCCAGGCGCGCGTATTTTTTATCGTCCAGCGCCAGCACGTTGTTCACCGGCGGCACGCTGTTGTCCGTCACAAGCACAGGTCGGCTCATGCTTTTTTTCCTTCACCGAGGCGGTAGCTCATGCTCATCGCCGACACCGGTTTGGGCGGCGCGGCCGCCGGTTTCTGCGTGGCCTCCAGCACCCGCGCCGTGGGCCCGAACGCCTGCAACTGGCCGTCCCGCAGAATCAGTAATTGGTCCGTCAACGCCAGCACAGGGGTCTTGTGGGTGATCAGCACCAGCGTGCGACGCTGCGCCTTGAGCAAGGTGATGGCATGGAGCAAGGCCTGCTCGCCGGCCTCATCGAGATTGGAATTGGGCTCATCCAGTACGATCAGCGCAGGCACGCCGTACAGCGCTCGCGCCAGCGCGACACGTTGCTTCTGCCCGCCGGACAACCCGGCACCGCCCTCCCCCAGTTGGGTGTCGTAGCCTTGGGGCAACTGCAGGATCAGTTGATGCACGCCGGCCATTTGCGCGGCAGCGAGCACCTTGTCCGAATCCACGGTGTCGAAACGCGCGATGTTGTCGGCAATGCTGCCGGCGAACAGCTGGATGTCCTGGGGCAGATACCCAATGTGCGGGCCGAGTTGCTGCTTGTCCCATTGCGCCAGGTCCGCGCCGTCCAGCCGCACCTTGCCGGCCAAGGGCGCCCAGGCCCCCACCAGCAACCGCGCCAGGGTCGACTTGCCGCAACCGGAAGGCCCGATCACGCCCAGCACGTCACCGGCAGGCAGGCTGAACCCGAGGTTGGCCAATGCAGGCCGACGACTGCCAGGCGCACACGCGCTTACCTGCTCGACCGTCAACTGGCCGCTGGGCGCCGGCAAGCTCATGCGCTCGGTGCGCGCCGGGTTGGCCGCCAGCATCAGGGTCAAACGGTCATAGGCCAGGCGCGCCGAACTCCACTGTTTCCACACGCCGATCAGTTGGTCGATAGGGCTCAGTACCCGCCCCATCAGGATCGAGCCGGCGATCATCATGCCCGGCGTAATCGCCCCCTGCACCGCCAGCAATGCACCCAGACCGAGGACCAATGACTGCAACGCCAGGCGTACGCCCTTGGACCAGGCACTGATGGCAGCGGTCTTTTCACTGGCCAGGTTCTGCGCCGCCAGAAACGCCTGGTGCTGGGCAAACCAGCGCGCACGCAGGGTTGCCAGCATGCCCATGGCTTCGATGGCTTCGGCATTGCGCAGGTTGGCCGTGGCCTGCTGGCTGGCGCTGATCGACAGCTGATTGGCCTGAGTCAACGGTGCCTGGCAGATGTGCTGGTTGGCCCACGCCAGCGCCATCAGCATCAGCGCACCGGCCAGCGCCAGGACGCCGAGCCAGGGGTGGAACAGGAAGATCACCAGCAAGTACACCGGAAACCACGGCGCATCAAAAAATGCGAACAGCGCCTGGCCGGTGGCGAACTGGCGCAAGGTCGTCAGGTCGCTCAACGCCTGCCCGGCCGCCTGGGTACCGCCCTTGAGTTGCGCCTCGAACGCGGCGTCGTACACCCGCTGGTTCAGGCGCATGTCCATCTGTGTGCCAAGACGGATCACCACCTGGCTGCGCACCCACTCCAGCGCGCCCATCAAGCCGAACAAGCCAAGGATCATCAGCGTCAGCATCAACAGGGTCATCGAGTTGCCGGAGGCCAGCACCCGGTCGTAGACCTGCAACATGTACAGCGCCGGGGCCAGCATCAACAGGTTGATCACTGCCGAAAACAGGCCAATGTTGAGGAAGCCACTTTTATAGGCCGTGAGAGCGGCCAGGGTTTCGTTGCCGGCATGGCGCATCGAGGGATTCTCATGGGGGAAATCGGGAAGCGCCGCCCGCGTTTGACACGCCGCGCGCCGCTGCGCAGAATTTGTCACCGCCGTCGCCCTGGCCTTCGAAACTCACGGCGACGACGGGGTTTACGCAGCGAATGGGAGAGTGATCTTCCATTCGCTTTTTTCATTGCGCAGCAACATCAGGCAGCGAGTGCCCAGTCCTGTGCAACGTCCTGCACGCCTACCAGGGCGACGTCGGTGGTGGTTGCCGTAGCGTGTGCTGCCAGGCCGGCCGAGATCTCGTCGAAGGTGTTGGCGGTGGACAGGCCGAAGTCGTCCAGCAGGTTGTTAAGCACGGTTTCCAGTGCCGAGGTGTTGCCTTGCATCAGGCTGTAGATCACGTTCTGAACGTCGTTGCCGACGCGGCCTGCACCTTGTGCCGCGCTCAAGTCAAGGCCGTTGAAAGCCACTTTGAACGCATCGAGGGTGAAGTCGCTGCCATTGCCGCCGCCCAGGCCGGTGCCCAGTTGAACGTTATCCAGGTTGCCCCACAGGTAGTGGTTTTCGTTGTGGCTGGCTGGCAGCGCCGGGTTGAATACGTAGTGCAGGCCGTTGCTGGTGTTGCTGTCGGCAATGAAGGCGTAGTCGGAATTGTTGGCGCCGTGGGTCGAATACTGGTCGCCGCTCAGGGAGCCGTTGCTGAAGCCGCCGGTGTTGCTGCTGCCGTGACCCGCAGTGTTGAACCCCAGTGCCCAGTCGGTCAGGTAGTCCGAGACGGAGTAAGCACCGAGCGCAGCTTCGTAACTAACAGAAATAGTCATCACTTAACCTCGTTATAAACAACACGATTGATCAGCACGCTCATACAGCGCACTTTTTGCCCACCCTTGGGCAAAACCGTTGGTTGATAAAGTGCCGTGGCACCTTGATCAGAACTTGTATTCGAGCATCCCGCTCAACGTTCGCCCGCGCGCCAGGCTCAGGTTATTGGCGTCCCCCATCGCAACGAAGTAGGCCTCATCGGTGGCGTTTTCCAGCGCCAGGGCGATGTTCAATTGGTCGGTCATCCAGTAGCTGGCGTACAGGTCATAGAGGGTGTACTGGGGCCATAGCGCCTGGTCGATGAAGTCATAACCTTGTGAGTCGAGGTTCTCGCCATTGCCTGAGCTGTAGCGCACGCGGACGCCCATATCGAGTCGCTTTTCCAGGAAGCGCGCGCCCAGGGTCAGCGAGCCGCGATCAGCCGGCATATAGGTGGCGTTGCCCATGATCCGGCCACAGCTTTCCTTGTTGTTGGCGACATCGTCGTCCAGCACCTCATACGTGGTCACCGGGCGCAGGCCGGTCGTGCCGTTTGGCCGGGTGTAGCGTTCATAGCGTGTGGTGGACGGCCCGTTCTTCTTCGCCCCGCCCATGTAATAGTTCTTCGAGCAGAACTCATTACTGCCGATCATGTGGGTGTAACTAAGGTTGGCGTACGCCCGCCCCATGTCGTAGTTGAGCTGGTACTCCACCCCCCGAAAGCGCGTGGGGTTGGTGTTATTGACGTACGCCATCGTGCCGAGAAAACCGCCGACGGAGGTCTCCGGCAAACTGACGCTGTGATTGAGGAAAGAGAAGTTCTCGATCCGGGTATCGAAGTAAGCCACCTTCATGCCCAGGCGGTCGTCACCGAACAGCAGTCCCTCTTTGAATACGTTCACGCCCATTTCCCAGTCCCGCGACTCTTCGGGTTTCAGGAACGGGTTGGGAAACACCCGCTCTGATGAGCTGCCACCGTGAGGACGCCCGGTCATGAAGGTTTCCGTCACCGCCGGCGGGCGCCAGCCCTTGCCCCAGCGGGCGTAGAGTTGCATCCAGTCCAGCCCCGGCTTTATGCCGATACCGAACGTGGGAGAGAACTGACCCTCTTCTCTATCAATGTCGAACACTTCCTCGACACGCTTGGCACCTACCGTGCTGCTGTAGAACCGATCGCGCCGGTAGAGCGTCATCCCGGTGACCCCTTCCAGCCGATAGCGGTCGTACCGCAAGCCCGCATCCAGCGTCAGCCAGTCGCCATATTCGTACTGCAGGTTGTTGAACAGGCTGGCGATGGTGCGTTTGCCACCGGGCGTCCCGCCTTCAACGTAAGGCAACAGGCCGGAAAGGTTGGTGGCCTCGACCTTGTTGGTACTGGGCTTGAACTTGTCTTGATACACCTCCACGCCGTAGTTCCAACTCACATGACCCAACGCATCGAAGTCGAACCGCGATGTGTTGTCGCCCTGTACACCCCAGGTATCGGTCTGAAAATGATCCGTGTAGCCCGCCACATAGTTGCCGGAGGTCAGCGACGCGGTGTTGGGCGCATTGTCCCGGTCCATCTGTGTGGTGACGTAGTAGACCTTGGCCTTGAAATCGATCAGCGGGTTATCCGGCGTGTAGCGATAATCCAGTCCGACGTTCCTGGCATTGAGGTTGTTCTTGCTGACGCGCTGGTAGTACACGCTCTGGTTATCCGGGGCGGTGTAGGCCCACGCGTCATTGCTGTCGCTGTCACTTTCCAGGTAGCTCAGTTGCACCCGTTGGTCATTGGGCAGGTTCAGGCCGAACTTGACGATTTGCGAGCGGGTCACGCTGCCGGTGTCACCGACCTCACTGTTCAGCCAATCGTCGAAGGCCGCAGGCTGGGAGTCACGAGCGCGCAAATGAGTACCCAGTTTCTGGTCGTTGTGAGTACCGGCGCGGTAGTCGCCAAAATGCCGTTCGCTGTACCCCAGCAGCACGTCGCCGCGCTCGTCGCCAAAGGCAAACACACCGCTGCCGTTGAAATAGGTGCCGTTACCCAGTTCACCAATCCCGCTACCGGCACGCAGACGCCCGCCATAGTCCTTGCCATCGGCCAGGAACTCACTGGCCTCCAGGGTCTTGAAGGATGCAATCCCGCCCAACACGGCAGCACCGCCTTGCCCGGACTGGCTGCCCTTGTCGATTTCGATGCTGGAGATGAATTCCGGGTCGATCAACATCGTGCCGTTGCGCTGCTGGTGGCCGTTGACGTTGAAGTTCTGGCGCATGCCGTCGATGTTCATGTTGACCCGGCCGTAGTCCTGCACGCCGCGGATGTTCACCGACAGGCCCGGGTCACGCTGGTTGACGGCGGTGTACACGCCGGCGGTTTCTTCGAGCATGTCGGCGGCGTGGCGTGGTGGGCGTTTGTCGATCTGCTCGCGACTGATCACGGCCACCGAGCGCGGTGTGTCGTACACCCAGTCGCTTGGCTTGCCGTTGGTGTTGCCGGTGATGGTGGTGGTGCCCACGGTCAGCGCACCGTCATGGTCGGCGCCGACGCGAGTCAGCGTCACCTGCCGGTCCCCGGTAAAGCGGTATTCCACCGGTGCACTGCCCACCAATCGGCCGAGGCCTTCCTGGGCGCTGTAACGGCCCTTGAGCGCGGTGCTGGTGAGGCCTTGCAGGCGCGCGCTGTCGAACAACACTTGCAACCCGGCCTGGTCGGCGAACGTCAGTACGGCAAGGCCCAAGGGTTGCGCCGCAATATCAAACGTCAACGTGACAGGCTGTGATTCACCGACTGGCGCCTCGGCGGCCTGCACCTGGCAGGCGGAGGCTAACAGCCCCAGGTGGATGGCAAGGGCCAACCGGCTACCGGTGTTGCGCCCCTTGGTGATTGCAGACATCGACGTTATCCCTTCGCTGACCATTCTTGTTTATGCGAATACTTCTCACTTAACAGGACGTGTCAGGCGTCGGAACTCAGTAAGGTTTTTTGAAAGTTTTTTCAAAGGGCGTAAACGGGGCCCGGCGACCCCATCAATAGATCAGGCTCAGCCCCGCCAGATCAAAGCGCTGCACCTGTAATTCTTCGGTCAGGGTGCCGAGGGCCGTGTCGAGCATATCGAGGCGGAACACGCCGCTGACTTCACGGGTGCCGAGGTCGGCATTGGTCAGCACCACCTTGCCCGGCCGGTAGCGGTTGAGCTGTTCGATGACCTTGGCCAGCGGCAAGCGGTCGAAGATCAGCACACCGCGACGCCAACTGGTGGCGCGCTCCAGGTCGAAGTCGTCGAGGGCGACCACGCCGTTCTCCGGGCTGTAGCGCGCAGCCTGGCCTTCCTTGAGCACCGTTTCTTTCTGCGGCAGCGCCTGCAGCGTGACGGCCACACTGTGCTGCAACACTCCGACCCAGGCCTGCCGGTCGTCCTCATGCTCGACCACAAACCGCGTGCCCAGGGCACGGGTTTGCCCGCTGGCGCTGTGCACCACGAACGGCCTTTTTTCCTCACCGGCCATGGGCGCCACATCAAAGATGGCCGAGCCTTTGATCAGGCTGATGCGCCGCTGCACACCGTCAAAATCCAGCTTGATCGCACTCGCAGAATCCAGTTGCACGCTGCTGCCGTCCGCCAGGTGCACGGTGCGCACTTCGCCTTTTTGGGTGAAGTAATCGGCCTGCACCTGCAGCAGCGCCTCAGGCCCGCGCACCCAGCCGACGCCCGCCACCACCAGCAACAGCGCAACACTCGCCGCCATGCGCCACGGCCTGCGCCGACGAGGGCCGCGCACCGGCGCAGCGGTAGCGGGCGGCCGCTGGCGATGCACCGTCTCATCGCGATGCACCTCGCCCAGCGCCGCCCACGTCTGCTCGGCAAAACGCAGCGCCGCTTCATGGCGGCTGTCTCTGGCGATCCATTGGCGCAGCTCGGCCTGCTCCTGATCGGTCAGGGCGCCGGCGTGCAGGCGCACCGCCCAATCGGCAGCCGCCTCGGTAATGCTGTGCTGTTGCGGACCCGGGCTATTCACGTGTGAATCTCGAATTTTTCGTTATATAACGCTGTGACGTCTGACCCCAGATTTGTCGGTAATTCATTCGTCGGACGGCCCCGCCTCACCTTCCTGCAAACGCTGCATGACATACGCCAGCGCCTTGGCCAGGTGCTTTTGCACTGAGCTGTCGGAAATGCCCAGGTGGCGCGCGACCTGGGCATGGGTCATGCCCTCGATCCGGTTGAGACGGAAAATCTGCCGGGTACGCTCCGGCAATTCCGCCAGTGCCTGCTTCAATGCCTGCCGCTGTTGCTGCGCCATCGCCTGAGCCTCCAACCCGGCCATTTCATCTTCAATCTCGGCCAGCGCCTCATGGGGCACGGAGTCGGTCTTGCGCCGCGCCTCCTGGCGGATATGGTCGATCAGCAGATTGCCGGCCGTGCGATAGAGATAGCCCTGGGAGTTGTCGATGCGCTCGCCGGCCGGCTTTTGCGCCAGGCGCAGGAAACTCTCCTGCACCAGGTCTGCGGCCAACTGCGGGTCCCGTACCTTGCGTGCGAGATACCCGCGCAGGGTATCGGCGTGCTTGAGAAACAGGCCTTTGAGATCCACGTCCGACAAACCGACTCCCTGGAATGTTAAGGAAACAGGCGGGCATCTTAAGCGTTGTCGAGAATGATTTTCAATTGATATCAACTCTGATCCACACAACGGTGGTTTTCATTCAGCGTTCGGTAATCGAACGGTTCCCACCCACGCGATTGACCAAATTAACCATTCAGTACATTTTATTGACATACATAAAAACAACAGTGGAGAACCCTCTATGCCGCCCATCGTGCTGGTGCTCAACGGCCCCAACCTCAACCTGCTCGGCACTCGCGAGCCTGCCACTTATGGCCATGAAACCCTGGCCGACCTTGCTGCCCTGTGTGGCCGCAGCGCCGAGCAACTGGGCCTGAAAGTCGAATTCCGCCAGACCAACCACGAAGGCGAATTGCTGGACTGGATCCACGGCGCCCGCGCCCGTTGCGCCGGCATCGTGATTAACCCGGCAGCCTGGACCCACACTTCAGTGGCGATCCGCGACGCACTGGTGGCCAGTGAAGTACCGGTGATCGAAGTGCATTTGTCCAACGTGCATGCCCGGGAAGCGTTCCGTCATCACTCGTTCGTGTCGCCGATTGCCAAGGCGGTGCTGGCCGGGTTTGGCAGCCACGGTTATCACCTCGCCCTCGAACATTTCAGCAAGACCTTGAAGGGATGAGCGCGGTGTCCAAACGTCGAATTCTGGCCGGCCTGATCGGCGCCGGCATTCAGGCTTCCCGCACCCCGGCCCTGCATGAGCATGAAGGCGATGCCCAGGGCCTGCGTTACCTCTATCGCCTGATCGACCTCGACCGGCTACAGGTGGATACCCGCGCCCTGCCCGACCTGTTGATGGCGGCCGAACAGATGAACTTCACCGGCTTGAACATCACCTACCCGTGCAAGCAGGCGATCCTGCCGTTGCTGGATGACCTGTCACCCGAAGCACGGGGCATCGGCGCGGTGAACACCGTGGTGCTTTGCGACGGTAAACGCATCGGCCACAACACCGACTGCCTGGGCTTTGCCGAAGGCTTTCGCCGGGGCTTGAGTGATGTGGCTCGCAAGTTCGTGGTGCAGATGGGCGCGGGCGGCGCCGGGGCGGCAGTGGCCCATGCGCTGCTGGGTGAAGGCGTGGAACGCTTGAGTATTTTCGACATGGACGCCGAACGTGCCCGCAGCCTGGCGAACAACCTCAACCAGCATTTTGGTACCGGCCGGGCGCAGGCCGGCAATGACCTGGAAAGCGCCATGGCCGAGGCCGATGGCCTGGTGAATACCACGCCGATGGGCATGGCCAAGCTGCCGGGCATGCCCGTGCCGTTGGGCACCTTGCGCGCCGACTTGTGGGTAGCGGAGATCGTCTACTTCCCACTGGAAACCGAACTGCTGCGCAACGCCCGCGCCCTGGGTTGCCGCACCCTGGATGGCGGCAACATGGCGGTGTTTCAGGCGGTGAAGGCGTTTGAGTTGTTCACTGGCGAAGTGGCGGATGCAGAGCGCATGCTCGCGCACTTCCAGAGCATGACCACCCAACTGTAGAAACCGGATTAGAAATGTGGGAGCGGGCTTGCTCGCGAATGCGGTGGATCAGCCAAACATCCGGCGACTGACACTCCGCCTTCGCGAGCAAGCCCGCTCTCACATTTTGCTCAGTGTTGAACTCAGGCCTGCAAATAGCGCAACACCGACTCGCAGATCATCGCCCGATGCCGCTGCTTGACCGCCTCATCCGACAACTCGATCTGAAAGATCTCGCTGAAGGTGTGGCGGTTGGACACCCGGTAAAAGCTGAACGAGTTGATCAGCAGGTGCACGTCCAGCGGCTCCAGCCCTTCCCGGAACAACCCCAACTCGGCGCCCCGGCGCAACGTGGTGCCAAGGGCTTCGAGGATGTTGCTGTTCATCGCCTTGATCGACGTCGACTGCTTTACATACTCGGCGTTGTGGATGTTCTCGATGCTCACGATGCGCACAAAATCCACGTTCTGATCGTGGTGATCAAAGGTGAATTCCACCAGCCGGCGGATCGCTTCCCGGGGCTCCAGGGCCGTCAGGTTCATCCGTGTCTCGGTGTTGCGAATGTCGCCGTAGAGTTTCTCCAGCACCTCGACGTAGAGCTGTTCCTTGCTGCCGAAGTAGTAATAGATCATGCGCTTGGAGGTCTGGATACGCTCCGCGATCGCGTCCACCCGGGCGCCGGAAAGGCCCTGGGTGACAAACTCGACGATGGCTTCCTGGAGAATGTTCTCGCGGGTCTTTTCCGGGTTGTTCTTGCGGCTCTTGCGCGGTGCGGTGGCCGCGGCGGGAAGCTCGGAGGTCAGGGTCATGGTGCGCTCACGGCCTTAGGTGCAGGCGCTGATTATGGGCCGCGCCGCACGCCGAAGGAAGCGCCGGCACCTTACAACCTGGCCTGGCGCACCGCACCGCTGCGGGACTTGGCCATGGCCGCCAGGCGCACCGCCACGTTGGCCGCACCGTAGCCGGCGTAACCGTTCTTGCGCTGGATGATCTCGAAGAAAAACCGGCCCTCGAACGGTTCGGTATAAACGTGAAACAGTTCACCGCCCTGGGCATCGCGGTCGTAGAGGACGTTGTAATACGCGAGCTGGCTGAGGAACTCGTCATCGAAATCAAACCGCGCCGCCAGGTCATCGTAATAGTTCAGCGGGATATCCAGCAGCGGCACGCCCGCATCCTTGGCCCGGCTGACCTCGGCGAAAATGTCCGCGCAGTCGAAGGCAATGTGGTGCACGCCCGAGCCGCGATAGCTCGACAGCGCGTGGGAAATCGCGGTGTTGCGGTTCTCGGAAATATTCAGCGGCAGGCGAATCGAGCTGCAACGGCTGCGCAGTGCCCGGCTTTTCACCAGGCCATAGGGGTCCGGCAGCACCACTTCGTCGTCGGCTTCGAAATCCAGCAAGCTTTTGTAGAACAACACCCAACTGTCGAGGCTGTCGGCGGGCAAGGCCATGGCCATGTGGTCGATGCGCAGCAGGCCGCCGCTGGCAGCGCTTGCGGGTTGCAGGTTGAAGTCGGTGTCGTAGAGGCCGCCTTCGCTCTGATCGACGAGGTAGATCAGGCTGCCATCCGGTGCACGCACCGCTGCCAGCTCCAGCTCGTTGGGGCCGACCAGCCCACGATACGGCTGGCCCTTGTAGGCCACCGCCCGCTCCAGGGCCTTGGCGCTGTCCTTGACGCGGATCGCCGTGGCGCACAACGACGGGCCGTGGGCCTCGAAGAAGTTATGGGCGAAGGAATAGGGTTCGCAATTGAGGATCAGGTTGATATCGCACTGGCGCAACAGGCTGACGCTCTTGGATCGATGCTGCCCGGCCTTGACGAAGCCCAGGCGCTCCAGCCATGAAGTGAGCTTGGCGCCGAGGTTTTCATCCACGGCAAATTCCAGGAATTCAATGCCGTCGTATTCGCTGGCGGCCGGGGTTTCAAACAGGATCTCGGGGACCTGCGTCGCTTCTTGCTCCAATCGCTGGCGGGTTTTCTCTTCGAGGTACAGCAGCGAGCGCAGGCCGTCGGCGGCATTCGCCCGGGTCGGCGCGGCGCGGAAGCCGTCGTTGAAGATTTCCAGGGACAACGGCCCGGTGTAGCCGCTCTTGATGATCGGGGCGAGAAAGCCCGCCAGGTCGAACTCGCCCTGGCCTGGGAAGCAGCGGAAATGCCGGCTCCATTCCAGTACATCCATCGCGAGGATCGGCGCATCGGCCATCTGCACAAAGAAAATCTTGTCGCCGGGAATCTCGGCAATCGCACTCGGGTCGCCCTTGAGAGACAGGGTGTGGAAGCTGTCGAGCAACACGCCCAGGCTCGGATGATCGATCTTGCGCACCAGGTTCCACACCTGCTGCCAGGTGTTGACGTGCCGGCCCCAGGCCAGCGCTTCATAGCCGATGCGCAAGCCCCGGCGGCCAGCGTGTTCGGCCAGCAGGCTCAGGTCATCCAGCAGAATGCTTTCATCGCCCACGGAATCGGCTGACGCGTTACTGCACACCAACACCAGGTCAGTGCCCAGCTCCTGCATCAAGTCGAACTTGCGCTCGGCCCGCTCCAGGTTGCGTGTCAGGCGGTCGCGGCGGCAGCCCTCAAAGTCCCGGAACGGCTGGAACAAGGTGATGGCAATGCCGAGGTCGGCGCACATTTGCCTAACTTCACGCGGGCTGCCGTCGTAATACAGCAGATCGTTTTCGAAGATTTCCACGCCATCAAACCCGGCAGCCGCGATGGCTTCGAGTTTTTCCGGCAAGGTTCCGCTCAAGGAAACGGTGGCGATGGAGCGTTGCATGGGGCGACTCCCGGCATTGAGGCATGTCTTGTTTACGGCAAATTATTGGCCGCCAGGTTCATCACAGCAATTGAAATGTACGAACCGGTTAGTTTTATGGGCGATTATCGAACAGAATGGCAATCGGCGAATTGACGATTTTTTAGCCGCTGCGCACCATCGACAGCACATTGAGCCCCGCTTCCATTGAGCGGCCTCGGTTAACCAAGACCCTGAACACACCATAAAAATTTCAAAAAAACGGGTACTTCCTCATGCCTTCGCAAAATCCCGCCGTGGCCGTGGGCCACAGCAATCCCCATAGCGGCATCGGTGACAAAATCCGTGGCGCCATGGCTGTCGGTAAAACCCGCTGGGGCATGCTGGCCCTGGTGTTTTTTGCCACCACCCTGAACTACATCGACCGCGCCGCCCTCGGCGTGATGCAACCGATCCTGGCCAAGGAAATGAGCTGGACGGCGATGGACTACGCCAACATCAACTTCTGGTTCCAGGTGGGTTACGCCATCGGCTTTGTGCTGCAAGGCCGGTTGATCGACCGGGTCGGCGTCAAGCGCGTGTTCTTCTGCGCGGTGCTGCTGTGGAGCCTGGCCACTGGCGCCCACGGCCTGGCCACCTCGGCGGTGGGCTTTATGGTCTGCCGGTTCATTCTCGGGCTGACCGAAGCCGCCAACTACCCGGCCTGCGTCAAGACCACCCGCCTGTGGTTCCCCGCTGGCGAGCGTGCCGTGGCCACCGGGATCTTCAACGCCGGCACCAACGTCGGCGCGATGATGACGCCGATGCTGCTGCCGCTGATCCTCCACGTGTGGGGTTGGCAGGCGGCGTTCCTGTGCATGTCGGCACTGGGCGGGATCTGGCTGGTGCTCTGGGGCTTGAAGTACTACAACCCGGAAGACCATCCAAGCGTGAAGCAATCGGAACTGGACTACGTGCAACAGGAAGTCGAACCGGAACAACCCCGCGTACCGTTCAGCCGGATCCTGCGGATGCGCGGCACTTGGGCCTTCGCCCTCGCCTACTCGATGACCGCGCCGGTGTTCTGGTTCTACCTGTACTGGCTGCCGCCGTTCCTGAATCAGCAATACAACCTGGGCATCAACGTGACCCAGATGGGCATCCCGCTGATCATCATTTACCTGACGGCGGACTTCGGCAGCATCGGCGGCGGGATCCTGTCTTCGTTCCTGATCGGACGCGGGATGAACCCGATCAAGGCGCGGCTGCTGTCGATGTTGCTGTTTGCCTGCTGCATCGTCGGAGTGATCATGGCCGCCGGCTCCAGCCACCTGTGGGTCGCGGTGTTTGCGATTTCCCTGGCCATCGGCGCGCACCAGGCCTGGACCGCCAACATCTGGAGCCTGGTGATGGACTACACGCCCAAGCACATGATGAGTACGGTGTTTGGTTTTGGCGGCATGTGCGCGGCCATCGGCGGGATGTTCATGACCCAGATCGTCGGCCATATCCTGACCGTGACCAACAACAACTACACCGTGCTGTTCACCCTGATTCCGGCGATGTACTTCATCGCGCTGATCTGGATGTACTTCATGGCGCCGCGCAAGATTCCGACCGTCGAGGTCTGAGTTTCCTACCTGCGCCGCTGCTGCCAGGCAGCGGCCAACCCGCTCAGGCAAATCACCCCGATCCCGACCACGGTGGTCAGGTCCGGGGTGTGGTTGAACACCAGCCAGCCCAACAACCCCGCAAACACGATCTGGCAATAGCCGAACGGCGCCAGCAGGGCCGGCGCTGCGAAGCGGAAGGCCTGGGTCAGCATCAAGTGTGCGGTCATCCCGCAAGTGCCCAGCGCCAGCATCAGCACCCCGTGCCACAAGCTCGGCACCTGCCAGAAGAACGGCACCAGCGCACTCATCACCAAGGTGTTGCACAACCCGGCGAAGAAGTTGCTGGTGGTGGGCGTGTCGTACTTGCTGAGGATGCGGGTGAGCAGTTGGTAGAAGCAGAAGAACAACGCCGACGTCAGCGGCAACAACACCGCGGGGGTGAACAGCTCACCGCCCGGGTGCACAATGATCAGCACCCCGATAAACCCGCAAATCACCGCCAGCCATTGGCCGCGGGTCACGTGCTCACCCAACAGCGGCACCGACAACGCGGTGACCAGGATCGGCGCAAGAAAGTTGACCGCCGTGGCTTCGGCCAACGGGATAAAGTGCAACGCCGCCGTAAAGAACAGGCTGGTGCCCAGCAGGCACAAGGCCCGCGCCACTTGCAGCAAAGGGCGTTTGCTGCGCAGCACCCGCAGGCCCGATTGCGGCAGGAAGATCCCGGCCATCAACAGCGTGTGCACCAGGTAGCGGGCCCACACCACCATCACGATCGGGTAGAACCCGGCCAGGTATTTGGACAGCGCGTCGTGGCTGGAAAACAGAAAGGTCGCCACCACAATCAGCAAAATGCCTTTGAGCGGGTGGTTGACGCCGGAAAGTGGGGTACTGAGGGTCATTGCATTCTCTTGAGTGGCAGGCTGAAATGACCGCCGCATACCGCGGCATAATCTAGAACGGGTGACGCGCCTCGCTCAAGAGCATAACCAAACACTGTTCGAACAGCGCACTAAATTGCGGTTTTCCAGTCCAACGCTTCACGCCGCCCCGCCCACTGCGCGTTTTTTAACCAAGGCCTTCTCACCATGAAAAAAACCCTGTTGATTCTTTCGACCCTGACGCTGCTCAGCGCCTGCGACAAGCAAGCCGAGACCGCCAAGGCGCCCGCCCCGCCGTCTGTCCAGGCAACGTTGGTACCGCAAGTGCTGCCCACCGACAAATGGGTCGGCAAGTGGATTGGCGTCGAAGGCCTGAACCTGACCATCGCCAAGGACGACAGCATCGGCCGCGGCCACTATGTACTGACCATGAAATACGGCCTGGATGACGACGATTCCGGCACCTTCAAGGGCCAGGCATCCGAAGACGGCATCACCTTTGAACGCCCGGACGGCCCGCAGATCCTGAGCGCTGGCGACGGCGAAGCCACTGGCCTGAAATGGCTGGCCGACAAGAAGGACTGCCTGATCGTCGACACCGGCGAAGGGTATTGCCGCGACTGACACAAGCTTCATACAGATCGGACGACGCAGCGTTTAGCATCGTCAGACAGCCGGACTGGCGCCAACCCTACACACCAACAACACTGAGCTGCAGGTTCATAAAGAGGATTGCCACATGCTATGGAAAAAAGGCCGACGCAGCGACAACGTGGTAGACGCCCGCGATGACAGCGGCGGTGGTGGCGGTGGCATGCGTTTTGGGGGTGGCAAGGGCCTGAGCCTGACGGCCATCGTGCTGATCGTCGGCATCGGCTGGCTGACCGGCCAGGACCCGATGCAGATCCTCGGGCAACTCAGCGGCCAGCTCACCGAGCAAGCGCCCTCCGTCAGCCCGCAAACCCGCCAGGCGCCGCCGGCCAATGATGAACAAGCCGACTTCGTGCGCGCCGTACTCGGCGACACCGAAGACACCTGGGCCCAGGTGTTCCAGGAAAACGGCCTGACCTACAAGAACCCCAAACTGATCCTGTTCCGCGGCCGGGTGAACTCCGCCTGCGGTGGCGCCACGTCCGCCAGCGGGCCGTTCTATTGCCCGGCAGACCAACAGGTATACCTGGACCTGGATTTCTTCCGGGAAATGTCCCAGCGCTTCAAGGCCGCCGGCGACTTCGCCCAGGCCTACGTGATCGCTCATGAAGTCGGACATCACGTGCAGACGCTGCTGGGCATCTCGGCGAAGATTCAGGCAGCCCGCCAGCAAGGCCGGCAGATGCAAGGCGACGGCGGCCTGCTGGTGCGCCAGGAGCTGCAAGCCGACTGCTTCGCCGGGGTGTGGGCCAACCGTGCGCAAAAGCGCCTGAACTGGCTGGAGCCCGGCGACATTGAAGAAGCACTGAATGCGGCCAACGCGATTGGCGATGACCGCTTGCAGCAACAGGGCCAGGGCCGCGTGGTGCCTGACTCGTTTACCCACGGCACCTCGGCACAGCGGGTTCGCTGGTTCAAGACCGGCTTCGCCCAGGGCCAGATCACTCAATGCGACACCTTTACCGCCAAGAGCCTTTAAATGAATAAACGACTGGGTCTGCTGTTAGGTTTGTTGATCACCTGTTCCTCCTCCACCTGGGCTGCCGAACATGGCGTCAAGGTGGTCAGTCCCGATCGTTTTCACCTGGATGCCGGCGACCTGAGCGTCGGCTTGAGCCAGGACTGGCGCCAGCCGCTGCCTCAAGTTACCCGCGCGCTGATCATCGTGCATGGCCGTTTGCGCAACGCGATGACCTACCTGGACAGCGGCGAAAAAGCGGCCGAAGCCGCAGGACAAAACGCCAATACCCTGGTGATTGCGCCACAGTTCCTCAACCAGACCGACCTCAAGCGCAACCAGATCGACAGCCAGACCCTGCGCTGGAACAGTAACGACTGGATGGCCGGCGAGCCGTCCACAGGCCCGGGCCAGATCAGCTCCTACGGCGCGCTGGACCAGATCATCAAGCACCTGGGCAACCGCAAGCTGTTCCCGAACCTGAAGGAAATCGTGGTGGCCGGCCATTCCGGTGGCGGCCAAGTGGTGCAGCGTTTTGCGCTGACCGGGCATGATCACCCGCTGCTGCAAACCGAGGGCATCAGCCTGCGTTATGTGGTGGCCAACCCGTCGTCCTACGCGTACTTCAGCCCACAGCGTCCGGTGAAATTCGATGTTGCCAGTTGCCCGGGCTTCAACGACTGGAAGTACGGCATGCAAAACCTGCCGGCCTACGCCAAGGGGCAAAGTGCCGAGCAGCTGGAGCAGGCTTACGTTTCGCGTAATGTCACTTACTTGCTGGGCCAGCAGGACACCGACCCGAATCACCCGGCGCTGGACAAGAGCTGCGGCGCTGAAACCCAGGGCGCGTATCGCTTGATTCGCGGGCACAATTATTTTGACTACCTCAAGCAGCGGCACCCGCAGTTGGGCCACAAGCTGGTGGAAGTGCCGGGGGTTGGGCATGACGGGGACAAGATGTTTACGTCGCCTGAAGGGCAGAAAGTACTGTTCCAATAACCACTGAAGAAACCGGATCAAAAATGTGGGAGCGGGCTTGCTCGCGAATGCGGTGGATCAGTCAGCCTATGTATTGACTGACACACCGCGTTCGCGAGCAAGCCCGCTCCCACATTGGATTTTCATCGACCGGACTAAATCATCCGGCGCAATACCGCGCAATCTTCAGCATGCCAATCCGCCAGCTCCGGCCACGGGTTTTCCGGCAGATTGACCAGCACAGTCTTCGTCCCCGCCGCCCGCCCGCAATCCAGATCAAACCGGTAATCACCGACCATCACCATCTCTTGCGGCGCCACTTCCCACGCTCGCGCCAGCTTCAACAAACCACCCGGGTCAGGCTTGGGCGGCGCATCATCACGCCCCAACACATCCTCGGCTGCAAAGCAGTCCGCCAGGCCGATCGCCTGCAATGTCACATGGGCCAGCTCCCGTGCATTGCGCGTCAGGATGCCCAGGCGATAACCCCGCCCGGCCAATTCCCGCACCAACTCCACCGCCCCCTCCGCCGCCACCGAACCCAGCGCCAACTCGCGCTCATGCGCAAGCAACCACGCATGCTTGGCCGCTGCTTCATCGGCGGGCAACGCCGCCAGGTGCGTAAGAATGTCGTCAGTCGCCGGAATATCCAGGGCCACGCGGATCGCCGCAAAATCATGCACGGCCACCGTCAGGGTGCCATCCATGTCGAACACCCAGTGCTTCACATCACTGAGGCTCATGCCCAATCCTTGCGATGACGAATCAAGCCTTCCTGGGTGACCGATGCCACCAGTTGCCCGGCGCGGTTGTACACGCTGCCCCGGGAGAACCCACGGGAATTGCCGGCCCATGGGCTGTCCATGGCGTAGAGCAACCAGTCATCGGCACGCAGGTCGGCGTGGAACCACAGCGCGTGGTCGAGGCTGGCGACTTGCATGTCTTTCTGCCACACGGTCTTGCCGTGGGGCAGCAGCGAGGTGGTCAGCAGGCCGAAGTCCGAAGCGTAGGCCAGCAGGTATTTGTGCAGCGCCGGCGAGTCGGCCAGGGCGCCGTCCGCACGAAACCACACGTATTTGACCGGGTCGGACGGCTGCGGGTTGTACGGGTCTTTCTCAGTCACCGGCCTTACTTCGATTGGCTTGGGGCACAGCAGCTTTTCGCGCATGTGCTCGGGAATCAGGTGCGCACGCTGCTGGGTCAGTTCCAGCTCCGAGGGCAGGTTTTCCGGACCAACCACCGCAGGCATGGTGGTCTGGTGCTCGAAGCCTTCTTCGTCGTACTGGAACGAAGCGCTGCAGGTGAAGATCGGGTTGCCCTTCTGGATCGCCGTCACCCGGCGCGTGCTGAAACTGCCGCCATCGCGCACCCGGTCAACCGAATACACCACCGGCAACGCCGCATCGCCGGGGCGCAGGAAGTAACCGTGCAACGAATGCACATGCCGCGCCTCTTCAACGGTCTGGCTGGCCGCCGACAGCGACTGGCCGAGCACCTGGCCGCCGAACAGCTGGCGAAAGCCCAGGTCCTGGCTGCGGCCGCGAAAGAGGTTTTCCTCGATCGGTTCCAGGGTCAGCAGGTCCACCAGATCTTCCAACACTTGGCTCATAGAGCATCTCCTACAACAATCTATTGGGCATTCCGGGCTGCTTATCCGTGCAGCGTGTCCAACCATTGGGCGCGGGTGATGCGATACAACACATGATGCCGCAAGGGGTCATCGGCTGCGACCTTGGGGTGTTCAAAATCTGCCAGGGGATCGTAATGCATACCGATGGCCTGCATGACTTTTTGTGATGGCAGATTGGCTTCAGTGGTAAACGAAACGATTTCGTCCAGCTTCAGCCGGTCGAAACCACAGCGCAGGGCAGTCCAGGCGGCTTCGCTGGCGTAACCCAGGCCCCAGTGTTCCCTGGCCAGGCGCCAGCCGATCTCCACCGCCGGAGTGAACGGGGCCTCGAAGCTCACATTCAGCAAGCCGGTGAGGCCGATGAACTCGCCGCTGTCCTTGCGCTGCAACGCCCACAGGCCAAAACCGTACTCGGCAAAATGGCCGCGAATACGCCCGATCAGCGCAGCACTTTCCAGGCGGCTTAAGGTGGCCGGGAAATACCGCATCACCTGCGGGTCGGCGCACATGCGCGCAAACTCCGGCAAGTCGGCATCGCTCCATTGGCGCAGCACCAGGCGTGCGCTTTCCAATTGCAGTATCGGCTCCATTGGTCCCCCTCCCTTGCCATGTGCGTGAGTGTAACGCGCTGTTAAGATCCGTCGCTGGTTCCCGTCAGAAATCGCCATGCCCTTGCCATTGATCTACCACGACGACTACAGCCCCGAGTTCCCGGCAGACCACCGCTTCCCCATGGATAAATTCCGCCTGTTGCGTGACCATCTGGTGGAGAGCGGCCTGACACGGGACAGCCAACTGCTGCGCCCGGAACTCTGCCCCGCCGAGATTCTGGCCCTGGCCCATGAACCTGGGTATATCGAACGCTACATGAGCGGCGAGTTGTCGCGCGAAGACCAACGGCGCCTTGGCCTGCCTTGGAGCGAAGCCCTGGCCCGGCGCACCGTGCGCGCGGTGGGCGGTTCGTTGCTGGCCGCCGAGCAGGCCCTGGAACACGGCCTGGCCTGCCACCTGGCCGGCGGCACCCACCACGCCCACTACGATTACCCGGCGGGTTTCTGCATCTTCAATGACCTGGCCGTGATCAGCCATTACCTGCTGGCCAGCGGGCGGGTCAACCGGGTGCTGATCTTCGACTGCGACGTGCACCAGGGCGACGGCACCGCACGCATCCTCCACGACACCCCGGATGCAATCACCGTGTCCCTGCACTGCGAAAAGAACTTCCCCGCGCGCAAGGCGCAAAGCGACTGGGACATCCCGCTGCCGATGGGCATGGGCGACGCGGACTACCTCAAGGTGGTCGACGATGCCCTCAACTACCTGCTGCCGCTGTATCAGCCCGACCTGGTGCTGTATGACGCCGGCGTGGATGTACACAAGGACGACGCCCTCGGCTACCTCAAACTGACAGACCAAGGCGTCGCCGCCCGCGATGAAAGCGTGATGCGCCACTGCCTGGGCCGCGATATTCCGGTGGCCGGGGTGATCGGCGGCGGCTACAGCAAAGACCGCCCTGCCCTGGCCCGTCGCCACGGGATCCTGCACCACAGCGCGCAGCGCGTCTGGACGTCATCAGGCTGTCATTGAGTTATGCGCGTTACCCACAATCGCTGTGGAACTGCCTGTGGATAACCTGAGTGAAAGCCCCTGCAGGCCATAAGCCGCCTGGCCTGCAGAAGGCTGTATGTTTTTTGATCAGGCAGCATGAGCATCCTCGGGTAGAATGCTCGGCCTACTTTGCCGAACCGCAGTTATCCCCATGCCCCAGACTCAAACCCCATCTCAACACGTCATCATCATCGGCGGCGGCCCGGCCGGGCTGATGGCCGCCGAAGTGTTGAGCCAGGCCGGGATCCGGGTCGACCTGTACGACGGTATGCCCTCGGTAGGCCGCAAGTTCCTGCTGGCGGGCGTGGGGGGCATGAACATCACCCATTCCGAACCGTACCCGGCGTTTCTGGCGCGCTATGCCGAACGGGCGCCGTGCATGGCGCCGTTGCTGCGCCAGTTCGGTGCCGATGCGTTGTGCGAATGGATACACGGGCTGGGGATTGAAACCTTTATCGGCAGCTCCGGCCGGGTGTTTCCTACTGACATGAAAGCCGCCCCGCTGCTGCGGGCCTGGCTCAAGCGCCTGCGCGACCACGGCGTAGTTATCCACACCCGCCATCGCTGGCTGGGCTGGGATGCCGACGGCAGCCTGCTTATCCACAGCCCCGAGGGCGACAAAAGCGTACGCGGTGATGCAGTGTTGCTGGCCTTGGGCGGCGGCAGTTGGTCGCGCTTGGGCTCGGATGGGGCGTGGCTGAAGTTGCTGGAAGACAAAGGCGTGCCTTACGCGGCGTTGCAACCGAGCAACTGTGGCTTCGAGGTGTCGGCCTGGAGCGAGTTGATGGTCAGCAAATTCGCCGGGGCACCGCTGAAAAACGTCGCCATTGGCCTGGCAGACGACAAGCCACGGCTGGGGGAATGTGTGGTCACCGCCACGGGCATCGAAGGCAGCCTGATCTATGCGTTGTCGGCACCGATTCGTGAGGCGATCAACCGGGATGGATCGGCCACGGTGCACATTGACCTGTTGCCGAGTAAGCCACTGGACAAGGTGATCGCAGCGCTGAGCAAGCCGCGCGGCTCACGCTCGATGAGCAAGCATTTGCACAGTCAGTTGGGATTGGATGGGGTGAAGGCGGCGCTTTTGCGCGAGCTGTCACCGGCGGAGCACTTCAATGATCCGGCGCAGCTGGCGGTGGATATCAAGGCGCTGCCGCTGACGCTGGTGAAAACCCGGCCAATGGATGAAGCCATCAGTACCGCAGGCGGCGTGCCGTTTGAGGCGCTGGATGAACGCTTGATGATCAAGCAATTGCCGGGCGTTTTTTGCGCAGGCGAGATGCTGGACTGGGAGGCGCCGACGGGCGGGTATTTGCTGACGGGGTGTTTTGCCAGCGGGCAGGCGGCAGGGCGCGGTGTTCTTGAGTGGTTGAGGCCGGCCACCCCGGCATGACCCACTCACCCCATCACCGCCCGGCAGCAAAGTTACCTCTGACTCAACTGGCTGTTAGATCGGGATAGGCACGTTTAAAAGCTGTTACTTGCTTCTGCAGGAAAGCATCCTCTTCAGGCAGTAAAATTTTCAGATTTTCTATATAACCTGAATACGCACTGAAGAGTCTGGAAGGATCGCCGTGTTTCAAATCGTTCCATTCCTGCTTGAAGGCGTAGCTGAGTTTCTGGCCCTCTTCCTGACTAGTATAAAGCATATCCTGTAGATACTTATCCAATGGCGCCCTTATCTCAGGACTGATCGAATAATTAGCCTCATACAACGACATCAACTCTCTGAACGAATGGATTGCCTGCCCATACTCGCCGCGCGCCGCATGATCTTCAACCCGGGACCTTAATTCGGCCACACGCAACTCTACCTGCTTGAAAGCTTTCTCGTCAGCGGCCTTGCCTTTCTTGATTTCGCCGTCTACAACAACGCCGCCGATAATGCCCGCCGCCGCCAGGACCGGCAAAACAAAAGGTACTAAAAACACAGCCATATCTACATCTCCATCTAAGTTCGTCATTCAGAAATCAGTTTCTGACTCAACCTCAGTGGAAATGAAGCATTTTAAGTTCCAGCACTTAAACACGGCGACAATTACAAAAAATATCCAAATCACAAGCAATAACTCATCAAGGATGACGAGGCACAACTTGACGCGAGCGGAATTGCTCCGCTCACGATAGTCACTATGCGTTTACTTGATAACCAACAAGCCCTACTTCTTTTTCCGCGGCCCGGTGTTAAACACGGGCACCTTACGCACTGGCTTGATCGAAGGCTCGACCGGCGTCGCCTCCCCGCTGTCCACCCACTTGCCCAGGTTGCGCTTGCCACCACCGCCGCCCGAAGCCTTGGGTTTCTTCGGCTTTTTCGGCTTCTTCACCACCTGACCAGTGGCATCGGTATCAGGCACACGGTGCTCCGGTTCGAAGTCCTGCTCCATCTTCCGGGTCAACGTCTGACGGGTCAGCATCTCGATGGCCGACAGCATGTTCACTTCATCGGCGCACACCAGGGAAATCGCCTCACCGGTGTTGCCCGCACGACCGGTACGGCCGATGCGGTGGATGTAGTCCTCGGCCACGATCGGCAGGTCAAAGTTGACCACCAGCGGCAAGTCTTCGATATCCAGGCCACGGGCCGCCACGTCGGTGGCCACCAGGATCTGCACGTCGCTGCTCTTGAAGCGATCCAGCGCACGCTGGCGCGTGGCTTGTGGCTTGTCGCCGTGAATCCCGTCGGCATTGATGCCCAGGCCCTGGAGTTTTTCCACCAGCGCGTCCACACCGTTACGGGTCTTGGCGAACACCAGCACCTGCTTCCAGCGGCCCTTGCGCATCAGGTGCACAAACAGTTCCGCCTTGCGCTTCTTGTCCACCGGCACCACCCATTGCTTGACGGTGTTGGCGGCGACGTTGCGCGGGCTGACTTCGACGGTCAGCGGGTCGTTGAGCATCTGCCCGGCCAACTGGCGGATCTCGTCGGAGAAGGTTGCGGAGAACAGCAAGGTCTGGCGCTTTTTCGGCAGCATGCGGTAGATGTTCGCCAGTTCTTCGGAGAAGCCCAGGTCGAGCATGCGGTCGGCTTCATCCAGCACAAGGGTTTGCAGCTGGTTGAGCTTCAGCGCGTTCTGGCGGAACAGGTCGATCAGGCGGCCAGGGGTGGCGACCAGCACATCAACGCCTTTGCGCAGCTTCATCATCTGCGGGTTGATGCTCACGCCGCCGTACACGGCGTAAGTGGTCAGCGGCACGTTTTGGGCGTACTCGGCGACGCTCGCATGAACCTGCTCGGCCAGTTCGCGGGTCGGGCACAGGATCAGCGCGCGCACCGAGTTGGCGCTGACTTTCGGCCCTTCCATGGTCAGCAGTTGCAGCAGCGGCACGGCGAAACCGGCGGTCTTGCCGGTGCCGGTCTGGGCCGCAGCCATCAGGTCACGGCCTGCCAGCACCGCCGGAATGGCTTGCGCCTGCACCGGCGTCGGGGTCTGGTAGCCAAGCGTCTCAAGGGCGCGCAGCAAGGGTTCGATCAGGCCAAGTGTGGCGAAAGTCATGGAAATACCGTAGGAAAAAGTCAGCGCAAGGTCGCAATGCGCGGCAGTTTACCTTATTTCCGGTTTTGGCTTTCGCCACTGTGGCAGGCTGATCAGCAGCACCGCGCTGATAATCACCAACATCGCCAGGGCTTCCTCCGTGCCGATGGTCTCACCGACAAACACAATCCCGAGCAACACCGCCACCGCCGGGTTGACGTAGGCATAGCTGGTGGCCGCCGCCGGGCGTACGTGCTTGAGCAGGTACATATAGGCATTGAAGGCGATGATCGAGCCGAACACGGTCAAGTACGCCAGGGCCAGCCAGCCTTCCAGCGGCGGCATGGCTTGGAGGTGTTCGCCGCTGACGGCACTGAGCAACAGCAGCACGAAACCTGCGATCAGCATCTCCGCCGCACTGGCCATCGCGCCTTGAGGCAGCGGCAAATGCTTGCTCCACACCGAACCAAAGGCCCAGGCCGCCGCCGCAAAAATCAGCAAGGCCGCACCGGTGGGGCTCGATTGCAGGTTGGAGCCCATATTGAGCATGGCGATACCGATAATCCCCAGCACCACCCCGGCCCATTCCAGACGGGTATTACGCGCGCCCCAGAAATAACCACAGAGCAAGGTGAACAACGGCACCGTCGCCACCGCCAACGCGGCAACCCCGGACGCCACGCCCGTATGTTCGGCCACACTGACCGCACCGTTGCCGAAGGTCAGCAGCAAAATGCCGATCTTCGCGGCAGCCTTCCACTGCACCCAGGTCGGCGCCGGGGCCCCACGCCAGCGCAGGAAGGCATACATCAGCGCGCCCGCCGTCATAAAGCGAATCCCCGCCAGCAACAGCGGCGGCCAGTACTCCACACCAATGCGAATCACCAGGTAGGTAGACCCCCAGATCACGTACAACGCAAAAAAGGCGGCGGTCAACGGTAAGGGAAAGCGACGTGGGCCAGGCATTGGGCAGCTCTGTGGCAGGACAAGGGAGCGTTATTTTAGAAATCCCCGGCCGTAAACATAAGTTACAAAACCTGTTTAAAGCGCCAGTACACTTTTCAAAACATGGTTATCAAGGCTATAAACCGTGCTTTCGAAAGCTATGCATTCCCGGAGCCTTATCATGGACAAATACGACCGTATGCTTCTCAGCGCCCTGCTGGAAGACGGCCGCGCGTCCTACGCGCAACTGGCGCGCACCGTGAACCTGTCCGCGCCCGCCGTGGCTGAGCGAGTGGCGAAACTGGAAGCCAGTGGTGTGATTACCGGGTATCAGGCCAAGGTCGACCTGTCGAAGGTGGGGTTGCCGATCCAGTGCGTGATTGAGTTGCGGTTGACCAATCATGGGAGCCAGAAGGTTTACGACGCGCTGTCGGAAATTCCCGAGTTGACTGAATGCCATCGGGTGACGGGCGATCCGTGCGTGATCATGCAGGCGGCGGTGGGCTCGATGCCGGAGCTGGAGAACCTGATCAATCGGGTGGCGAAATTCGGGTTCAGCAAGACCTCGATCATCTTGTCGAGCGCGATAGAGCGGCGGGTGCCGTTGGGGCAGTTGGAGGGGAATGGGAAGAGTGGCAACTGAACACGCCGCTCGGCAGCTCGTTCCCACGCTCTGCGTGGGAACGCATCCGGTGACGCTCTGCGTCACGACTTGAAGAGCGGACGCAGAGCGTCCAGGGCGGCATTCCCACGCGGAGCGTGGGAACGATCGCCACGGGCACACTTTTTAGGGCCAGCAAGACGGATCCCTTTCATTTGCAGGACCTTTCCTAGAAAATCCAACCGCCTTGTTTCGGCCGGATCAGGTAGCTAGTCTCGCTCGGTCATCGAACAATCGACGACCGGACGTGCAAGTCCGACTGGCAAGGATATACAGACGCCCTACTCCTCAACGTCCGACGTTATCTGTTATGGCGGCTGTGCGCGGGAGGTCCTCGGATCTGCCGGGTTTTCCTTTGCCCCGGTCTTGCACACCTGCGTACAGCTGCCACCTTCATTCGCGTGCAAGCGAACGGTGATAGCTTCTTACCTCAAAGGAGTTCCACCATGGTCAAAGTCACCCCCGATCCACCAGAATTTTGCAGCGACAGCCCGCTCACCCGCCGCGCCATCGATTACTACCTCAAAGCCTCCGCCCCGGACGGCGCACCGTTCGTGCTGAACGACAACATGAGTTTCGAAGACGCCCTGGCACGGGCGGCCGATTTGCTGCATTGCGCCGTGGCAACCGCACAGATACCCGGCGAGCCGATGAACGGGCAGCAGCGGGCGGTGATGCATTTGGTGGAGATGGCGAAGGTGGTGGTGGATCGGTCGCTGGACTGCTTACAGCCTCGATAACACCGCAAAACTAATGTGGGAGCGGGCTTGCTCGCGAATGCGGTGTGTCAGTCAGCGCATGTGTTTGCTGATACTCCGTATTCGCGAGCAAGCCCGCTCCCACATTTGGATCTTCGTCATGTTGAAGATGGAGTTCTGCTCAAGCGACTTAGAACCCGCGATGCTTCTTCAGATGATCATTGATCTTCGCCGCCGGAACCTTCTGCAGGCTGCACAGCAATTCGTGTGACAACTCCCGCAACCCGTGGGTGCGCCGCAGTTCCTCGGCCAGGTGAGCGGTAAGGTTCGCCGCCATCTCCGCGTCCGCCATCGCCCGGTGAGCCTTGCCGGTGTGGGGCAGTTGGGCAAATGAGGTCAGGGTACCCAGCTTGTGATTCGGCGCCGCCGGCATCAAGCGTCGCGCCAGCAATAGCGAACAGGCAAACTTCTGCAAACGCGTACGCCGGATCAACCCCAGCTCGAAATCCCAGAACTTCTGGTCAAACGCGGCGTTGTGGGCCAGCAGCGGCGTGGTGCCGACAAACTCGTTCACCTCGTTCATCACCCGCTCCGCCGACGGTGCGGTGCGCAACATGGCGTTGCTGATGCCGGTCAGTTGCTCGATAAACCCCGGCACACGCACACCAGCGTTCATCAGGCTCTGGTAGCGGTCCACGATCTGGCCCTGCTCCAGGATGACCACGGCGATTTCCGTGGCCCGGCAGCTGCTGCTCGGCTGGATGCCGGTGGTTTCAAAGTCGATGACCGCTATACGTTCCAAACCTGTTCCAACTCCGTCAAAAATCTATTTAAGCAGCAACGCGCCTTCGATCGGCACGTAGCGGCTGGCGGCGCGTATCAATGAGTTGGCCGTCAGCCCCGGCACGCCGTAGGCCACGGCTTCGACGCCGTGCTTGCTGATGATGCGGTCCAGCAGCATGTCGAAATCACCGTCGCCGGAGGCCAGCACCACTTCGTCGACATGGGCGGCGGCGTCCATGATGTCGATGGTGATGCCCACGTCCCAGTCGCCCTTGGCCGAGCCGTCGCTGCGCTGGATGTAAGGCTTGAGCTTCACGGTAAAACCCAGGTTGCGCAGGATCTGCTGGAACTGCTGTTGCTTGCTGTCGCCACGGTCGATGGCATAGGCATACGCCTCGACAATCTGCCCGCGCTGGCTGATATCAGCCCACAGGGCGGCGTAGTTGAAGTGACAGCCGTACGCCTGGCGCACGGTGTAGTAGAGGTTTTGTACATCGGCGAACACGGCTATCTTTTTCACCGCAAATCCTCATGACACGCGCATGGACCCCGGACTCAAAGGCCCGGAAAGGTTGCCAGTATGCCAGCCACAAGGGAGTTTCCGAGAAAAATCAGCCCGGGGCGACGAAGCGCCCCGGTTGAGTGTGGGTCAGACGAAGGAATCGTCGTCGCCAAAGGAGGAGGAGTCGTCGGAATAGTCGTTGTCGGCGAAGCTGTCGGAGGCGTTATCGCTGCCCCAGCTGTCGTTGCCGGCATATTTCTGGTCGTCGTTGCCCCAGTTGCCGTTGTCGCTTGCCGGGGCCGGCTCTTCGCGGATGATCTCTTCAACCACTTGCGGTTGTTGCGAGTTGTGGCTGAACAGGCTGCTGATGCCTTCTGCCAGCATCACACCACCGGCCACGCCAGCTGCGGTTTTCAGGGCGCCGCCGAGGAAACCGCTGCCAATCGGCGCTGCGGGTGCCTGTTGGGGCTGCTGATAGTTCTGCTGGGGAGCACCGTAGTTCTGCTGCGGCGCAGGTTGCCCGCCAAACGACGGACGCGCTGGTTCACGCCAGCCACCGCCCGACGACGCAGGTGCGCTCTGGGTCGGCTGCGGGTCACGGGAACCGCCGCCGAAAATGCTCGACAGGAAACCGCCACTGCTCGGTGCAGGCTGCGCCGCCTGGGACCTGGCCTGTTGCAGTTGGTCCTGCAACTCCTGGATCTGCTGGGCCTGCTGCTTGTTCTGCGCATCGAGGCTCTTGATCGCGTGCTCTTGCACCAGAATCGACTGGGTCATGTAGTACGCAGCGGCCGGTTGGCGAGTGACGTGTTCCTTGATCCGCGCTTCAGCCTGGGCGTCGCGGGGGGCTGAGTCCGTTTCGGCTTGCTGCAACCGTGAAAACAGTCCGTCGATCAGGGTTTGTTCTTCGCTGTTCATGGCGACCTCGTTAGATTGCCGGTAGAAATCTTCGCCTTGCGCACGATGTGCAAGGTACAACCCAGTTATGGGGCTGTTGCTGATTGTTTCAATGGTCTTTACGCAAGGTTTACGTTTGCTTGCATCTGCTCATGATCGGTTAAAGTAACGCCCTTGCTTTTCGGCCTGTGAAGACCCTGATGAATCCGTTAGACGTATTGCGCGACTCCTTCTTCTTTTTCAAGCGCAACCTGGGCGCCATCGTGCAGTTGTGCCTGCCACTGGTGATCCTCGAAGCCCTGCTGCAACAGGTGCTCGACCACACGCTCGGCCCAGATGCGTTTCCCGGTTACAGCGTGGTGATCGGGCTGCTGGTGTACCCGCTGTACACCGGCGCACTGATCCTGTTCCTCGACGCCCGCACCCGGGGTGAATCGCCGCGCACCCTGGATGTGCTGGCCATGGCCCTGACCCTGTGGCCGCGCTTTGCCCTGCTGACGGCAATCAGCACGCTGCTGATCCTGCTGGGCCTGTCGCTGTATTTCCTGCCCGGCCTGTGGCTGATGGTGGTGCTGGCTTTCGCCGAATACCTGCTGGTGCTGCGGGGCATGTCGGCGCTGTCGGCCATGAAGGAAAGCCTGCGCCTGACCCGTGGGCATTTCTGGCGGATCCTGGTGTGCCTGCTGTGCGTGATGACCCCGCTGTGGTTGCTCAAGGGCGCCAGCGTGGCGGTCTATCCGGACCCGAACCCGCTGCTGGGCCTGCTGATCGACAGCGCACAGAGCTTCCTGCAACTGTTCACCAGCGTGGTGTTGTTCCGCCTGTTCATGTTGATTGGTGGCGACGCCGACGCGCGGTGATATGCTCCGGGCCTGTCCTGCAACGCCATAAGCCGAGCCGATGACCCGACTACTGCGCATTACCTTGCTGGGCCTGCTGATCCTCGCGGCCCTGCTGACCGGCTTGATCTACAGCCTGACCTGGCGCCCTGCCGACAAGGAAACCCTGCCCATCCGCTGCGTCGCGCCCCGTGCGCCGACCCTGCTGCCTGGGCAGGCGCTAAAGGTCATGACCTGGAACGTGCAGTACCTGGCGGGCAAGAACTACGTGTTCTGGTACGACACCCCGGACGGCAGCGGCCCGGACGACCGCCCGACCGTTGAAGACATGGCTTCAAGCCTCGACGAAGTGGCGCGGGTGATCCGCGACGAGCAGCCCGACATCCTGCTGTTGCAGGAAGTCGACGAAGGCGCCAAGCCTTCCAGCTACCAGGACCAACTGGCCTTGCTCCAGGAGCGCCTGGCCGACCTCTACCCGTGCAGCGCCCAGGCCTTCGACTGGAAAGCCGACTTCGTGCCCGACCTGCATATCTTCGGCAGCGTCGGCCGCAAGCTGGTGACCATGAGCCGCTACCAGATCGAACACGCCGAGCGCCTGCAATTGCCGGTGGCACGCGCCAACCTGATCAGCCGTCAGTTCCAGCCCAAGCCCGCGTTATTGCTGACCTACCTGCCGTTGAGCGATGGCGGCCAGTTGGCCGTGCTCAATACTCGCCTGGACGGCGCGGCCCCCGGGCACAACGCCGTGCTGGAACAGGTGCAGGCGACCGTCAAGCTGGTGGATAAATTCGAGAGCCGTGGCACGCCATGGCTGATGGGTGGGGATTTCAACCTGCTGCCGCTGGGACAGTTCCTGCGCCTGGACCCCGGCAAGCGCGGGCAATACTCGCCGGACAGTGAGCTGCACCTGCTGTGGGAAAAGTACCCGATGATCCCGAGCAACAGCCAATCCAGCGGGATTGACCGGGACCAGTGGCTGACGTATTTCCCGAATGACCCAACCGTAGAGGGGCCGGACCGTACGCTGGATTACCTGTTCCACAGCTCGCGCATCAAGAAGGTTGAGAGCAAGGTGCGCCAGAGCGATACGGTGCGTATCTCCAATCATTTGCCGGTGATTGCGCGGTTCCTGTTGCCCGCCGCGCAGTAAGCCACGCGGCGAAACAGTGTGGGAGCTGGCTTGTGTGGGAGCCGGGCTTGCCCGCGATGCAGGCACCTCGGTCTATCCGACAGACCGAGGTGATGCCATCGCAGGCAAGCCAGCTCCCACATTAGATCTGCGATGTACTTACTTTCTCGGCTTGATCCGGGCAGTCGGTTCAGCAATCAACGGATCATCCGGCCAGTAATGCTTCGGATACCGCCCCTTCAAATCCTTCTTCACCTCGGCGTAAGTACTGCGCCAGAAGTTCGCCAGGTCCTGCGTCACCTGCACGGGCCGTCTGGCCGGCGACAACAGGTGCAGCTTGACCACCTGCCGCCCGCCGGCAATCCGTGGGGTGTCCGCCAGCCCGAACAATTCCTGCAAGCGCACCGCCAGAATCGGCGGCTGCTCGCTGTAGTCCAGCCGCACCGACGAGCCCGACGGCACCTTCAGATGGTGCGGCGCCAGCTCGTCCAACCGCGCCGGCAACGGCCACGGCAGCAGGTTATGCAGGAAGCTGGAAATATCCAGATTGGCGAAATGGCTCAGGCGCGACACCTTGCCCAGGTACGGCATCAACCAGTGTTCCAGGCTGGCAAGCAAGGCGCTGTCGCTGACATCCGGCCATTCACTGGCCTTGCCGCTATCCAGACCACGCATCAGCATCACCCGCGCCTGCCATTGGCGCAGCTCCGGGGTCCAGGGCAGCAGTTCGAGACCTTTGCGCCGCACCAGGTTGACCAGCGCCTGGCTGCGGGCAGATTCGTCGAGGCCGGTCAGCGGCTCGCGGCTGAGCACCAGTTCGCCGACCTTGCGCTGGCGTTCGGCCCGCAGCACGCCTTCGCGCTCATCCCAGTCAAGCTGGTCGACATTGCGCACCTGCTCGGCCAACACCGAGTCGAACAGCGCCGGATCAAAATCCGCCGCGAGGTAAATCCGTTCTTCACGCTGGCCCTGGCGGCTGCCCAGATCGGCAATCACCAGCCAGGGTTGTTTCATCAGGCTGTCGGCTTCGGCGAACAACGCGGCACGGCCGTTGGCGAGGCGGTATTCGGCACCGCCCGCCCGCCGTTGCTGGGCGACGCGGTCCGGGTAGGCCAGCGCCAGCAAGGCTCCGAGCCAGCGCGGATGATCGGGATCAGCCACCGGCTGCTCTGCCTTGCCTCTTAAATAGCCACGGTATTGCCGCGCCAGTTGCCGGGCACGCTGCACGCCGCCCTGGGTGCCACGGGCCTTTTCTTCACCGGATAACAGGGCCAGGCGGCTGTGCAAATCCGCACCGGCACCACGCAGGATATCGCGCTCACCCAACAGTGCCGCCACGTCACAGGCCATGCTCGCCAGGCCCAGATCCTGACCACGCAGCAGCAAATGAGCGATTCGCGGGTGCGCCGGCAACCCGGCCATTTTCTGGCCGTGGGCGGTCAGCTTGGTATCGCTCAACGCTCCGAGGCGCTCGAGCAAATCCTGGGCCTGTGCATAAGCCGCGGTGGGCGGAACGTCGAGCCATACCAACTGAGTAGGCGCCACGCCCCAGCGGCCCAATTGCAGGGCCAAACCGGAAAGATCCGCCGAAAGAATTTCCGCACTGGAATACGCCGCCAGCCCTTCATGCTGGTCTTCGGACCACAACCGATAACACACCCCCGGCTCCAGGCGCCCTGCCCGGCCGGCACGCTGGGTGGCGCTGGCGCGGGAGATGCGCTGGGTGTCGAGACGGGTCATGCCGCTGCCCGGGTCGAAACGCGGGACACGCGCCAGCCCGGCATCGATCACCACGCGCACGCCGTTGATGGTCAGGCTGGTCTCGGCAATGTTGGTGGCCAGCACCACTTTGCGCTTGCCGGCGGGCGCCGGTTCGATGGCGGCGCGTTGGGCGGCCAGGTCCAGTTCGCCGTGCAGCGGGCATAGCAGCACCTCGGGGTTATCGCCCAGCGCGTCAGCCAATTGCTGATTAACCCGACGAATCTCGGCCTGCCCCGGCAGGAACACCAGCACGCTGCCGGCTTCATCATGCAGGGCTTCAAGGATGGTCTGCACCAACCGTGGCTCGATAAATTCGCCGGGCTGGAATGGCCGGCCCCAGCGCATCTGCACCGGGTACATGCGCCCTTCGCTGCGCAGGATCGGCGCGTCGTCCAGCAACCCGGCCAGGCGTTCGCCTTCCAGGGTGGCGGACATCAGCAGGATCTTCAGTGGCTGCTCGTCGCGAAACAGGTCTCGACCATTGAGACTAAGGGCCAGCGCCAGATCGGCGTCCAGGCTGCGTTCGTGGAACTCGTCGAAGATCAACAAACCCACGCCGTCGAGTGCCGGGTCATCCTGCAGGCGCCGAGTGAGGATGCCTTCGGTGACCACTTCGATGCGGGTGTTGGGGCCGACCTTACTGTCGAGGCGAATGCGGTAGCCGACGGTTTCGCCGACCTTTTCCCCCAGTTCGCTGGCCAGCCTTTCTGCCGCGGCGCGGGCGGCGAGGCGCCGGGGTTCGAGCATCAAGATGGTTTGCCCGGCCAGCCAGGGTTCATTCAACAGCGCCAATGGCACCCGTGTGGTTTTACCGGCGCCGGGCGGTGCTTCGAGCACGGCTTCATGGCGCGTCGCCAGGGCGTCACGCAGGGCGGGTAAAACATCATCGATTGGCAACGAATTCATACTGGCTCCAAAGCAGAGCGGCGAGTATAACGGCGAACTGCCGGGTGTCGGTGGTGGTCTCAACGACACGGCCCCGTACTGACTGGAATGCGGTCAAAGGTGGGAGCGGGCTTGCCTGCGATAGCGGTGTGTCAGCCAACACACCTGAAACTGAACCACCGCCATCGCAGGCAAGCCAGCTCCCACACTTGATCATCGTCGCCTTGTAGACTGGCTTATAGTCATTTTCATTATGTTCAAGGAGAGTCCCATGCGTGTTGCTTCCCGTGTCATCGGCGGTGTTCTGGCCGTCACCCTGCTGAGCCAGTTGACGGCCTGCGGCTCGATTTTCTACCCCGACCGCCGGGGCCAGATCGACGGCAAGATCGACCCGGCAATTGCCGTGCTCGATGCGGTCGGCCTGCTGTTCTACGTGATCCCGGGCCTGATCGCCTTTGGTGTCGACTTCGCCACCGGCGCGATCTACTTCGAGCCGGGCAAAACCGCCCAGGTAGCTCCGGAAAAACTCCAGCAAGCCATCGGCGCCGACGGCAAGGTCGATAACGCCAAGCTGCAAACCATCATCCAGAAAGAAACCGGGCGCAATCTGCCGCTGGACGACCCGCGCATGATCCAGTTCAAGGGCAGCGTGCAACAACTCGCCACCCTGGGCCTGCAACCCGCCGCTTAAGGACTGACCCGCCCCATGACCACCAGTCCCGAACACGCCCGGCTGTTGCGCCTGGCCACCCGCGCTTCCGTCGGCGTGGCCTGTGTGCTGATTGTGACCAAGGCCATCGCCTGGTGGCTCAGCGGCTCGGTGAGCATGCTCGCCGGGCTGACCGACTCGCTGCTCGACGGCGTTACCTCGCTGCTCAACTTGCTGGCCGTGCACTACGCGTTGCGCCCGGCGGATGACGATCATCGTTATGGCCACGGCAAGGCGGAATCCCTGTCGGGCATGGCCCAGGCGTTGTTCATCGCCGGCAGTGCGGTGTTGATCGCCTTCCAGGCGTTCCAGCGTTTGCAGCATCCGGAACCTGTGGGCGCGCCATGGCTGAGTATTGGCGTGATCGTTCTGTCCCTGGCGTTGACGGCGGCGCTGCTGATCCTGCAATACCGGGTGATCCGCGAAACCGGCTCCAACGCCATCCGCGCCGACTCGCTGCACTATCGCTCAGACATGATGCTCAACGGCAGCATCCTGGTGGCGTTGGTGCTGGCGGCGTTTGGTTTTCATCAGGTGGACGCCTGGTTCGGCCTGGGCATCGCGGCCTACATTTTGTGGAGCGCCATCCAGATCGCCCGGGAAAGTTTTTCGGTGCTGATGGACGAGGAACTGCCGCCGGATGTCAGCCAGCACATGCTGGAACTGGCGTGCAGCGTGCCCGGTGTACTCGGTGCACATGACTTGCGCACGCGGATTTCCGGCAGCCACTGGTTTGTGCAGTTGCACCTGGAGTTACCGGGGGAATTGAGTCTGTCGGTGGCCCATGGCATCAGCGACCAGGCCGCCGATGCCATCCACAACGCCTACCCGCGAGCCGAAGTGCTGGTGCACGCCGACCCGCAGGAAGTGGTCAAGGGCGAGAAGGCCTAGTACTGCACCTGATAGCCTCGACTGCTCAGGCAGTTGCCCTGGGCCTGGCGGTAGGTTTGCACCACGGCCGGGTCGGGGGCGTAGGTGACGGTCCTTGGGTCAAAGCCACTTTGTTGCACCGCCCAGCGATAGCAGTCGTAACCGTCCTGCTGGACCTGCGCCGGTGACTGGCCGTTGGCCGGGTAAGCCACCACGTCATAACCATTGCCCTGGGGCACAGGTTGCGGCGCTGGCGCGGCGGGTGGAGGCTCGACCACCACGTACTGCTGAGTGCTTTCTTCGTAGGTGTAATAGGCACCGGCGGCGAGGAAGAACAGCGCACTGCCCACCCACACTTCCCGCGCGTAGTCGGGCAGGTATTGCACGCGAATCCCGTAAGGCGGCGTCACGACGACATAGCGCGGGCCTTGTGGGCGATACCAGTAGCCACCCGAGAAGAAGTAGTCCTGGCCGCGATACGGCACGCGGTAATTGCGGTCGGGGAAGCGGTCGACGATGTAACCCGGACGGTATTGCGGGCCTGGGCCCCAGCCATTGCCGTGCCCGTCGGGGCGACCTGGCCAGCGGTGATCGTTGGGGTGGTTATTGCCACCACCGTTACCGCCGTTGAAACCGGGACGACCCGGGCCACCATTGCCGGCTTGCCAATGCTGGTTGCCGTCGTTGCGACGCGGGATGTCCTGGTAATTGCCCTGACGCGGTTCCTGGGTCTGGCGCACGGTATCCGGGCGACCCTGGATCGGCAGGTTATTGGCCGGCTGCGGCGCCGGGTGCGGCGGTTGCTGCTGGTTGCCTTGTGGACGACCTTGCCACTGGCCACCCCCATTCGGGCGCTCGACATTCTGGTTCTGCGGCCGTGGCTGATTGTTTTCGAAATGCTGATTCTGCGGACGCGGCTGATTGTTCTCGGGCCGAGGGGCTACAGGGCGCGGTTGACTATTTTGTGGTCGCGGTTGGTTGTTCTGCGGCCGAGGCTGATTATTGCCTGGATGCCCTTCCGGGCCTCTTTCATGCTGACCACCGCCTTCCTGGCGTGGCGGGTCGTCGGCCATCACTTGCGCACCAACGCTCATCATCAGCAAACCAACACCTGCCAAACGCCAGATGCGCTTCATGCTATTCCTCACTGCGGATTAGGGCCTACACGTAAGACTGGAAAACCGGGGCCCGGTTCTGCGAGAGGTTATCAGTCACGAGAAGTATTTTCGCAGGCAATAAAAAGGGGCGACCCGTCGGTCGCCCCTTGAGAACTTCGTCCTGGCTCAACGCTTTTGACGTTGGCTCACCTCACGCCGTCTTGTGGACAGTGTGCAGCCCGGGGGCCGGGGCAACCCTGTGGGGTTGGCGGCCGCAGCCGGCCTTATTGGCGGGCTGCAGTGGACTGTATGTCCGGGCAGTGATTCTGTTGATAACTCTACGCCTCGGCCTCGGGCAGATGATTGCGAAGATTGCGTCAATAAACAGTGCTTGCGCAATTTTTAACCCTGGATAGATAATTCACCGCAATAGTTACGACAAAGGCCAGCCCCATGAGCAAACTTGACCGATACGACCTGAGTATTTTGGCGGAATTGCAGCGCGACGCGAGGATCTCCAACCAGGAGTTGGCCGAGCGCATCGGCCTGTCGCCTTCGCCGTGCTCACGCCGGGTCAAGCAACTCGAAGACGACGGCTACATCGCCCGCCAGGTCGCCTTGCTCGACCGCAAGATGCTCGGCCTGAGTCTCACGGCCTACGTGCTGATCGGCATGGACCGACACACCCCCGAACGTTTCGAGAACTTCGAAGCGGCCATCCGCACCTTGCCGCAAGTGCTGGAATGCAGCCTGGTGACCGGGATGGACGCCGACTATCAGCTGAAAGTGGTGGTGCCAGACATGGATCACTACCAGAAGCTGCTGCTGGGCCACCTGACCCGCATCGAAGGCGTCACCAGCGTGCGTTCAAGCTTTGTGCTGAACCAGGTGCTCAACAGCACCGAGCTGCCGCTGACCCACCTGCGCACTTAAGACCAGCGCGGAACAAATGTGGGAGCGGGCTTGCTCGCGAATGCGGTGGATCAGTCAGCACATTCGGTGCCTGGCACACCGCATTCGCGAGCAAGCCCGCTCCCACATTTTGACTGTGTTCCCGCAGGGTGGTAAGTCTGCGGCAGACCGACGCAGGTCAATGTCGCGCCGATTGCCCTGGCGTATAATCGGCGCCCTGCCCCAGCCGGAAACGACCCGATGAACTCGATTGATCCCGCCGTGTTTGAAGAATGGATGATGACCGGCCTGGTCAGCGTCCTGATCATTTTCATGGGCTTTATCGTCTGGGACCTGGCGAAGAAATCCAAGGCCGGGCGCTTTGGCTCGATGATCCTGTTCTTCGTGCTGGGCCTGGGCGTTGCCGCGTTCATCATCAAAAGCGTGGTGATCGGCCTGATCGAGTCCGGCGCCTTATAAGCGCGCCGGCACTTCTTTCCATTGGCCTTGGTCCAGGCCGTCGATTGACCAGTCACCAATCCGCACCCGCACCAGACGCAGCGTCGGCAACCCCACTGCCGCCGTCATGCGCCGCACCTGGCGGTTACGCCCTTCACGAATCACCAACTCCAGCCAATGGGTCGGCACGCTTTTGCGAAACCGCACCGGCGGGTTACGTGGCCACAGTTGTGGCTCGTCCAGTTGCCGGGCTTCGGCGGGCAGGGTCATGCCGTCGTTGAGCTCCACACCGTCGCGCAGGCGTTGCAGCTGTTCCTCGGTCGGCTCGCCTTCCACCTGCACCCAATAGGTTTTCGCCAGCTTGTGCTTGGGGTCCGCGATGCGCGCCTGCAATTGGCCGTCGTTGGTCAGCAGCAACAGGCCTTCACTGTCACGGTCCAGGCGCCCGGCCGGGTAAATGCCGGGGATGTCGATGAAATCCTTGAGGGTCGCCCGCCCGCCTTCATCGCTGAATTGGGTCAGCACATCGAAGGGTTTATTGAACAGGATCAACTTGGGATCGGCCGGTGGCGCCTTGGCGACACGACGCGGGGCTGACGAGGTTTGCGGACTTTTCACACCGGGGCGGCGGGAAACAGGACGGGCAGGACGGGACATGGCAAAGGAACATCTAACGGTCAGGACCGACAATGCTAGTGGCCTGACCGTTAAATAACCATCCCAACCGTTTAGCGGAACGGCGGCTCGTCGAAGCTGCGCAGTTTGCGCGAGTGCAGCGAGTTGAGTTCGGTGCGCAACAGATCCACCGCCTCGATGCCGATCTTCAAGTGCTGGCTGACCGCACGCTCATAGAACGCGTTGGCCGATCCCGGCAGCTTGATCTCGCTGTGCAGCGGTTTATCCGACACACACAGCAACGTGCCGTACGGCACCCGCAGGCGGTAGCCCTGGGCGGCGATGGTGCCGCTTTCCATGTCCACGGCCACGGCGCGGGACAGGTTGATCAGCGGCCGTTCCTGGGCCCAGCGCAGCTCCCAGTTGCGGTCGTCGTAGGTCAGCACGGTGCCGGTGCGCAGGCGCTTTTTCAGCTCTTCGCCTTTCTCGCCGGTGACGTTGGCCGCGGCTTGCTGCAAGGCCATCTGCACTTCGGCCAGGGCCGGGATCGGAATGTTCGGCGGCACTACCCGGTCGAGAATCCCGTCGCGACGCATGTAGGCGTGAGCCAGCACATAGTCACCGATGGTCTGGGATTGGCGCAGCCCGCCGCAGTGACCAATCATCAGCCAGCAATGCGGACGCAATACGGCGAGGTGGTCGGTGATGTTCTTGGCATTGGACGGGCCGACGCCGATGTTCACCAGGGTCACACCATGGCCGTCGCTGGCCTGCAAGTGGTAGGCCGGCATCTGGTAGCGGTGCCAGACCACGCCGGCAGCAATGGCAGACGCTTCGCCGTGGTCCATGCTCTTGTCGATGATCACATTGCCCGGCAGCACCATGCGGATAAAGCGCGGGTCGCTGCGCAACTGTTCCAGGCCATGCACGATGAACTGGTCAACGTAGCGGTGGTAGTTGGTCAGCAAAATCCACGGCTGCACATGGCGCCAGTCGCTGCCGGTGTAGTGCACCAGCCGGCGCAGGGAGAAGTCGACGCGGGCGGCATCGAACAACGCCAATGGCAGCGGGTCGGTGTTTTCCCAGTCGTACAGGCCGTCGGCGATGCCATCGGTGGCGGCAGACAGGTCGGTACTCGGGAACACCCGCGCCAGCGTGGCGGCAGTTACACCGGAGCCGGCCAGTTCGTCACCCTGCTCCACCACGTACGGGTAGGGAATGTTCTGCTGGCTGACGCCCACTTCCACCGTCACGGTGAAGTCGTGCATCAACGGCACCAGTTGCTCCAGCAGGTATTTGCGGAAGGCCGACGGATGGGTGACGGTGACGCTGTAGGTCCCCGGCAACTGAACCTTGGCATACGCCCGGGTGGTCTGTGGGACTTCGCCCTGCACCAGGTAGGTCAGGCGCAGTTCCGGGTAGCGAAACATCGCACGTTGTTCAGCGTCGGGTTCGACGCGGTCTTTGAGGTAGCGCTTGAGGGCTTGATTGAGCGCGCCGGTAGCACGCTCATGGAGAGCCGCCAGCCGATCCACGGCTTCTTCGGCGGTTTGAACGACAACAAAAGCTTCGGTCACGGTAAGCATCCTGTGTTCTGACTTGCAGGCCTTCATCTTGCCTGTATCCCTGGCGCACTGGAACACCGGAATTGGAATGCGACCAATAATGTGGGAGCGGCGGTGCGACGATTCGACTTGCTCGCGAAAGCGCTAGGTCAGTCAGCACATGTATTGGCTGATCCACCGCCTTCGCGAGCAAGCCCGCTCGCACATTTTGCCCGCATTCATTCAGAGGATTTGAGGTGTCGACCGGGCGACGATGGCCTCCACATCCACACCGCGCGGCAAGGTGCCATAGACCCGGCCCGACGACTCACCCAGTCGGCTGGCGATAAAGCCATCACTCACACTGGCATTGCCCGCCTCCAGCAGCAGCTTGGCCTGCAACGCCACCGCGATGTCCTCGGTGAGTTGGCGGGCACGGTACTGAATGTCCTGAGTGTCCATGAACGCCGACTTCAACTGCTCGATATGCCGCGCCAGGTGCTTGTGGCCATGACCATCCCCCAGCTCGACAAACAGCGCCTCCAATACGCCCGGTTCTTTGGACAGGGCCCGCAGCACATCCAGGCACTGCACATTGCCGGAACCTTCCCACGTCGAGTTGACCGGCGCCTCACGGTACAAGCGCGGCAGGATACTGTCCTCGACATACCCCGCACCGCCCATGCACTCGGCGGCTTCGTTGATCATCGCGGGCGCGCGCTTGCAGATCCAGTACTTGCCCACCGCCGTCACCAGCCGGGCGAATTTGGCTTCCTGTTCGTTATCCAGATGGTCCAGCGCGCGCCCCATGCGCATGCTCAAGGCCAGGGACGCCTCGCTTTCCAGGGCCAGGTCGGCCAGTACGTTCTGCATCAACGGTTGCTCGCTGAGCACCCGGCCACCTACCAGGCGGTGAGCGCAATGATGGCTGGCCTGGGTCAGCGCCTGGCGCATCAGGGCGCTGGAGCCGACCATGCAATCGAAGCGGGTCATCGCCACCATCTCGATGATGGTCGGTACGCCGCGCCCTTCTTCGCCGATCATCCAGGCCAGAGCGCCACGAAACTCCACTTCGCTGGAAGCGTTGGAGCAGTTGCCGAGCTTGTTTTTCAGGCGCTGGATGTAGAACTCGTTGCGGGTGTCATCCGGGCGGTGCCGGGGCAGCAGGAAACAGGTCAGGCCCTTGTCGGTCTGGGCCAGGGTGAGGAAGCCATCGCACATCGGCGCGGAGCAGAACCACTTGTGCCCCACCAGCTCATACGCCTGGCCCGGGCCGCCGGCGCCCACCGGGTAAGCGCGGGTGGTGTTGGCGCGCACGTCGGTGCCACCCTGTTTCTCGGTCATGGCCATGCCGATGGTGGCGCCGGCCTTGTGGGCGATGCCGACGTTGCGCGGGTCGTATTCGGTGGCGAGGATTTTCGGCAGCCAGGTTTCAGCCAGGTCTGGCTGCAGGCGCAGGGCCGGGACGCAGGCGAACGTCATGGTCAGCGGGCAGCCGGTACCGGCTTCGGCCTGGCTGTGCAGGTAGGTCATCGCCGCGCGGGCCACATGGGCGCCGGATTGCGGATGGGCCCACGGCAACGACGGCAGGCCGTGTTCGACGGCGGTGCGCATCAGTTCGTGGTAGGCCGGATGAAACTCCACCAGGTCGATGCGATGGCCAAACCGGTCATGGCTGTTGAACACCGGTTTGTTCTGGTTGGCCAGGAACCCGGCTTCCATCAGCGGCCCGCCCGCCAGCGCACCATAGGTGTCGATGCGCTGCTCGGCCCAGCCGGCGCCGAAGCGCCGGGACCAGTCTTGCAGCGGCAAGTCGATACGGTACAGGTTGGTGCCGTCCAGGGACGGTGGCTGGTTGGTGACGTCGTGGGTTTCGGCGAACTGGTGCAGGTGCATGACGGGCCTCCTGAAAAAAGGCCACGTTCATTGAGGCCTGAATTTCAGTTAAGCACCGTCACCCGGGTTAAAAAAGTGGCATAAACGCCTAATTGGCGGCGCTTTCACCCTCAACCATATGCAACAACCGCAGTTGCAGCACCCGTTGCAGGGCCTCGAAACGTACCGGCTTGGCCACTCGGTCGGTGATACCCACGCCGTGGCAGCGCTCGCGTTCCGGGGCTTGTAACGAGGTGCTCAAGGCGATCACCGGCAGCTCACCACAGCCGGGCAACGCACGGATCTGGCAGCACAGCGAAAAGCCGCCCTCGGGCACATCCAGCAACACTGCGTCGAAGGTTTGAGTCTGCAGCAACGCCAGGGCGGCCGGCCCATTGTCGACGGTTTTCACCCGATAACCGAGCTTGAGCAACATGCCGCGCACCACCAGTTGCGCCACGCTGTTGTCGTCTACCAGCAGCACCGTGCACTCCTGCGGCGTGCGTTGCGCCTGCGGTACTCGCCGCACGGCAGCCGGTTCTGGCTGGACGGGGCTGACTGCAAGTTCCAGCTGGAAGCGACTGCCGCGCCGCGGCTCGGAATTGTGGGTGAGGCGCCCACCGAGCAACTCGATCAATTGCCGGCAGATCGCCAGGCCAATGCCCATGCCGCCGTATTGTCGAGTGGTCGAGCCATCGAGCTGGAAGAAGCGCTGATACAGGGTCGCCTCATCGAGGTAGGCGAAGCCGATGCCGGTGTCAGTGACAATGAAGGTCAGGCGCAGCGTTCCGTCCGCCTGGGGCACACCGACCACCCGCACACGCACCGAGCCCTCGTGGGTGAACTTGAAGGCATTGTCCAACAGGCAATCCAGGCACTGCGCCAGCTTGCCGGGATCACCGTTGATGCGGTCCGGCAGGTCTTCTGCCAGATCAATGGAGAACGCCAACCCTTTGTTCTGGGCGCTGGCCGCGAACTGCTGGCGCAAGGTGTCGAGCAGCCCACGCAGGCTGAACACTTGGGGTTGCGGGCTGAGGCGCCCGGCCTGCAATTCGGTGAGGGTGAGGATGCCGTTGACCATGCGCATCATCTCGCGGGCCGCACCGGAGGCGGTTTGATGGTACTGCGCGAGGTCGCCTGGCAGCGGCTCGGTCTGCATCAATTCCAGGGAGCCGATCACACCGTTCATCGGCGTGCGCAGCTCGTGGGTCAAGGTGGCGAGGAATTCATCCTTGAGCTGGTTGCTGTGGGCCAGTTGCGTGTTGAGCACTTCGAGTTTCTGGCTGGCGTCGAACAGGATTTGCGCCTGTTGCTCGCGCATCGAATTGATCCGATCGGCCAGCGCCAGGGACAGCAAGGCCACTTCCAGTGCCGAGCCGATCTGGCTGGCGTACATCGTGAGGAACACATTGGGCAGGTAGCCCAGCACCATCATCGTATTGACTACACCGCCCAGCAGGAACGCGGTCCAGGCGATGATGAAGTAGCGCGCCATGCGCTGGCCGCAATACCAGGCCTTGATGGCCGCGACGAAGATGGTCACGGTAAAGACCAGCGCCAGGGCGGTGGCCAGGCGCAGCGCCAGCGCATAACTGGTGAACAGTGCCAGCACCATCACCACCCCGCCGCTGACCGCCAGGGCCAGCAACAGCCGGTTGATCCAGCGACTGTAAAGCGCAGTGTGCAGGAAACTGCGGGCAAAGAGGCTGCCGAACAGCGCCGCCGAGCCGATCAGGAAGGGCACCGCCGCGTTCGCCCACCACGGGTTATTCGGCCAGAAATACTGCACGGCGACGCCGTTCACCGACAGCTGATACAGGCCGAACGAGGCGATATAGAGGATGTAATAGAGGTAGCTGGTGTCGCGCACGCTCAGGTAGATGAACAGGTTGTAGATCAGCATGCCGAGCAACACGCCGTAGATCACACCCAGCACGTACAGGCGCAATGGCTGTTCTTCGAGGTACGCGGTGGTGGACCAGAGGGTCAGCGGTGCCTGGATCGAGCCCTGGCTTTGCAGGCGCAGGTACAGGGTTTCCTGCTGGCCAGGGACGAAGTCGAGCTTGAACAGGTAGTTGCTCTGGCGGATTTCGCGGCTGGAAAACGGCAGGATGCTGCCGGTGCGCGACACCAGTCGATAGTTGCCGACACTGTCAGGCTCGTACAGCTCCAGTTGGTTCAGCGGCGGGTAAGCCAGTTCCAGCAGCCAGCGGCGCGGGGCATCCGGGCGCTGTGCGCGATAATGCAAATCGACCTTGAGCCAGAACACCGAGCGCGAATAGCCGGCATTCAATGTGGCTTTGTCGTGGGTCTTGAAACGACTGGCGAGGACCGGCGAGCTGATATCGCCAATGGTCAGGGCGCCACTGGGGTCCTCAAGGACTTGCATCACTTGGCCCAGGGGCAACCGCGTGGTGGTCTCGTTGAACTCGACTGCGCCGGCCAGCATCGGCAGCCCGGTCAACAGTAACATCAGCAAATAGCGCATAGAGCCCCAGCGTGACCTGTCCGGTTATGTCAAAAGCCTCCATTCCTTTTGAGCAGACGTAAACCGGCGATACAGTTATTGGTTTGAATCCACTCTAGCATAGCCATTACAGGCCAAAAGACACCATTGAAATAATTTTTTGAAAGGCTCTAGAGCGGGCATTACAGGGCATTTGACCTGTATTTCAAGGTGATAGCAAACAGCCATTTCCACCTTCCCCTCCGCTAAAAATTCAACCATCGCCCGACAGCCACCCAAAAAGCGTTTGGTGGTAAGCTCGCGCACCATGAATATCTACAGCTCTCGCCCCGTTGTCCTCTGTCTCTCCGGCCATGATCCCAGTGGTGGCGCCGGCTTGCAGGCAGATATCGAAGCCCTGCTCGCCCAGGGCTGTCATGCGGCCCCGGCCGTCACCGCGCTGACTGTGCAGAACACCGTCAACGTCAGCGATTTCCGCGTGCTGGATCGCGAGTGGGTGCTGGCCCAGGCCAACGCCGTGCTCGGTGACTCCGAAGTGGCCGCGGTGAAACTGGGCATGCTCGGTTCCCTGGAGATGGTCGACACCGTGGTCGAACTGCTCAAGGCGCACCCGCATTTGCCGGTGGTCTGCGACCCGGTGCTGCGTGCCGGCGGCGGCGGCAGCCTGGGCAAGGACGAGGTCGGCTACGCCATGCGCGAGCGGCTGTTGCCGCTGTCGCTGATCGCCACCCCCAACCTGCCTGAAGCACGCATCCTCGCCGAATTGCCCGAGGGCACGGCGGACGAATGCGCCGCGAAACTGCTGCCGTTCATCAAGCACCTGCTGATCACCGGCGGCCATGGCGACGAGCACGAAGTGCACAACCGCCTCTACAGCCGCGACGGCACGCACCAGACCTTTACCTGCCAGCGACTGCCCGGCAGTTATCACGGTTCGGGCTGCACCCTGGCCAGCGCGCTGGCCGGTCGGTTGGCACAAGGCGAAGGGTTGGTCAGCGCGGTGCAATCGGCCCTCAACTACACTTGGCGCACCCTGCGTGACGCTGAACAACTCGGCCAGGGGCAATTCGTGCCTCGTCGTCTGCCGTTGGATTTCTGCTCGTAACACCAAGAGGCCTGCCCGATGAAACTACGTGGCCTTTATGCCATTACCGACAGCCAACTGTTGGCCGGCAAGTTCCTGGCCTACGTCGAAGCGGCGTTGGACGGTGGCGTGACCCTGCTGCAATACCGCGATAAAAGCAGCGACGAAGCGCGCCGCCTGCGGGAAGCCGAAAAACTGCGAGAGCTGTGCTCGCGCTACAAGACCCAACTGATCATCAACGATGACGCCGAACTGGCCGCACGCCTCGGCGTCGGCGTGCACCTGGGCCAGACCGACGGCCCGCTGACCCCGGCCCGTGCGCTGCTCGGTTCCAAGGCGATCATCGGCTCCACCTGCCACAGCCAGATCGAACTGGCCGAGCAGGCTGCCCGCGAAGGTGCCAGTTATGTCGCCTTCGGCCGCTTCTTCAATTCCAACACCAAGCCCGGCGCGCCGGCAGCCACCGTTGAACTGCTGGCCCAGGCGCGCGCGCGGTTGCACCTGCCGATCTGCGTGATCGGCGGCATCACCCTGGAAAATGCCAAGCCGCTGGTGGCCCACGGTGCCGACTTGCTGGCAGTGGTCCACGGCCTGTTTGGTGCCGACAGCACTCAGGAAGTCACGCGCCGCGCCCGCGCTTTCAACGATCTTCTAAAATCTTGAATTCAGAGAACACGATCATGTCCCGTTCCGAAACCCTGTTTGCCAATGCCCAGAAACACATCCCCGGCGGTGTGAACTCTCCCGTGCGAGCGTTCAAGAGCGTTGGCGGCACCCCACTGTTCTTCAAGCATGCCGAAGGCGCCTACGTCACCGACGAAGATGACAAGCGCTACGTCGACTACGTGGGTTCGTGGGGCCCGATGATCCTCGGCCACAGCCATCCGGAAGTACTGGACGCGGTGCGCCAGCAGCTGCAACACGGCCTGTCCTATGGCGCACCGACCGCCATGGAAACCGAGATGGCTGACCTGGTGTGCTCCATCGTGCCCTCCATGGAGATGGTGCGGATGGTCAGCTCCGGCACCGAAGCCACCATGAGCGCGATTCGCCTGGCCCGTGGGTTTACCGGCCGCGACAGCATCATCAAGTTCGAAGGCTGCTACCACGGCCACTCCGACAGCCTGCTGGTCAAGGCCGGTTCCGGTGCGCTGACCCAGGGCGTACCGAGCTCCGCCGGGGTGCCGGCCGCGTTCGCCAAACACACCCTGACCCTGCCGTTCAACGACATCGCTGCCGTCGAGCAGATGCTCAGCGAAGTCGGCCAGGAAGTGGCGTGCATCATCGTCGAGCCGGTGGCCGGCAACATGAACTGCGTGCCGCCGGCGCCGGGCTTCCTGGAAGGCCTGCGGGAACAGTGCGACAAGCACGGCGTGGTGCTGATTTTTGATGAAGTGATGACCGGCTTCCGCGTTGCCCTCGGCGGCGCCCAGGCTTACTACAGCGTCACGCCGGACCTGAGCACCTTCGGCAAGATCATCGGCGGCGGCATGCCGGTGGGCTGCTTCGGCGGCAAGCGCGAAATCATGCAACACATCGCGCCGCTGGGCCCGGTGTACCAGGCAGGCACCCTGTCGGGTAACCCGCTGGCCATGGCCGCCGGCCTGACCACCCTGCGCCTGATCAGCCGCCCGGGCTTCCACGCCGAGCTGACCGACTACACCACTCGCCTGCTGGACGGCCTGCAACAGCGCGCCGATGCCGCCGGCATTCCGTTCGTGACCACCCAGGCGGGCGGCATGTTCGGCCTGTACTTCAGCGGCGCCGACGACATCGTCACCTTCGACGATGTGATGGGCAGCGATGCCGACCTGTTCAAGCGCTTCTTCCACCTGATGCTGGAAGGGGGCGTGTACCTCGCCCCGAGCGCTTTTGAAGCCGGCTTCACCTCGATCGCCCATGGCGATGCCGAGCTGAAACTGACCCTCGATGCCGCCGAGCGCGCCTTCGCCGCCTTGAAATAAGCGGATCAAAAATCAGGCGTCGCCCCTGGCGGCGTCAGATTTGCTACTTTGCTTACAGGCATTTCCGTCTTTTTTCGAGAATTCACCTGCAATCCGGCAGATAACTTGCCCACGCAGCAGAAAAACGAGTAAAGACTTTGTAAGCAGGTGCCTGCTTATTTCATAATGCGCGCTTATTGGATCCCCCCGTGGGTCCCGCGCCCCGTCAGAGGTAAGTCGATTCCCATGAAACGCACCGGCCGCACCCTGGTTCTGGGCTGCCTGTTGCTCCTTCAGCCGCTGCTGGCGTTTGCCCAGGCAGGCGGCAACTCGTTGTTAATCCCAGCGATGGGTCGTTGCACCCTCAATACCCAGCCGGAAAGCCAGGCCGAAGCCCTGAGCGCGTGCCAGAAACAGGCCGAAGGCGGGGATGCGCAGGCGCAATACGAGTTGGGCGAGTACTTCTACGACAGTAAAAACCCCGCACGCGACCTCAACAAAGCCTTGAGCTACTTCGAGAAAGCCTCGTTGCAGGGCCACGCGCAGGCGCAATTCCAGCTGGGCACCATGTTTTTCCACGGCGAAGGCGTACCGGCCAATAACGTCCAGGCGTACATCGTGCTGAAAATGGCGGCGGTGAACGGCGCCGAAGATGCACTGGACACGGCCGACGAAGTGGCCGAACACATGCAGCGCGACGAACTGGAAGTGGCTACCCAAGTGCTGGGACAGATTTTCCGCAACTACCTGCAGGAACTGCAGAGCGCAGATGGCAGCTCGCCGTTTTCCCCGCTGCCCTGAGTTTTGTAGCGCCTTTACTACCGCCTTCGCGAGCAAGCCCGCTCCCACATTCGACTGTATTCCAAAGGTGGAACTGGGTCGAATGTGAGAGCGGGCTTGCTCGCGAAGGGGTCGGCGCGGTGTTAAGCCTTACTTCTCAGGCATCGGCATCGGAAACGGCATGACATTGCTCATGCCCCGGGCCTCGCTGATTTTCGGCGTGCCCAGGCGCTCGACTTCGTCGATGCGCACGATCGAATGCATCGGCACAAAACTGCGCACCACGCCTTCGAACTGAGCCTTGAGTTTTTCCTCGCCCGGGTCGACGACCAGCTGCGTGCGCTCGCCAAAGACGAACTCTTCCACTTCCAGGAAGCCCCACAGATCACTTTGATAGATCTGCTTGGCGTACATTTCGAACACCTGGCCCTGGTTAAGGAAAATCACCTTGTAGATTGGAGCTTCACGTTTGGTCATGGTGGGCGGGTAACACATCGGGGGATTTAAAAGAGGGCGCGAACTATAGCATGGCGTCCGATGCACAGTGCTAGGAACCTATCGGCATGCCCCCTATAATGCGCGGTTCTTTACCACCAGTTGACGATCCCCATGGCCAAGAAGCTTTACATCGAAACCCACGGTTGCCAGATGAACGAGTACGACAGCTCGCGCATGGTCGATCTGCTGGGTGAACATCAGGCCCTGGAAGTCACCGCTCGCGCTGAAGACGCCGACGTGATCCTGCTCAATACCTGCTCGATCCGCGAGCGGGCCCAGGACCGGGTCTACTCGCAGCTGGGCCGCTGGCGTGAACTGAAACTGGCCAACCCGGACATGGTGATCGCCGTCGGCGGTTGCGTGGCCAGCCAGGAAGGCGCCGCCATTCGCGACCGAGCACCGTACGTCGACGTTGTCTTCGGCCCGCAGACCCTGCACCGCCTGCCGGAAATGATCGACGCCGCGCGCATCACCAAGCTGCCGCAAGTCGACGTCTCGTTCCCGGAAATCGAAAAATTCGACCATTTGCCCGAGCCGCGCATCGACGGCCCAAGCGCTTATGTGTCGGTAATGGAAGGCTGCAGCAAGTACTGCACCTTCTGCGTGGTGCCATACACCCGCGGCGAAGAAGTCAGCCGCCCGTTCGACGACGTGCTGGCAGAGATCATTCACCTGGCCGAGAACGGCGTGCGTGAAGTGACCCTGCTGGGGCAGAACGTCAACGGCTACCGTGGCCAGACCCACGACGGGCGCCTGGCGGACCTCGCAGAGTTGATCCGCGTAGTGGCTGCCGTCGACGGGATCGAGCGGATTCGCTACACCACCTCGCACCCGCTGGAGTTCTCCGACAGCCTGATCCAGGCCCACGCCGAAGTGCCGGAGCTGGTCAAGCACCTGCACTTGCCGGTGCAATCGGGCTCGGACCGCATTCTCTCGGCGATGAAGCGCAACCACACCGCCCTGGAATACAAATCCAAATTGCGCAAATTGCGTGCGGCGGTGCCGGGGATCTGCATCAGCTCGGACTTTATCGTCGGCTTCCCAGGGGAAACCGAGAAAGACTTCCAGCAGACCATGAAGTTGATTGAAGACGTAGGCTTCGACTTCTCCTACTCCTTCGTCTACAGCCAGCGCCCGGGCACCCCGGCGGCAGACCTGCTCGACGAAACCCCGGAAGCGTTGAAGAAGGAGCGTTTGAACGCCCTGCAACACCGCCTCAACCAGCAGGGTTTCGAGATCAGCCGACAGATGGTGGGCTCGACCCAGCGCATCCTGGTGACCGACTACTCGAAAAAAGACCCTGGCGAATTGCAGGGCCGGACCGAGAACAACCGGATCGTCAACTTCCGCTGTGATAATCCGACGCTGATCGGGCAGTTCGCCGACGTGCACATCGACGCGGCACAACCGCACTCGCTGCGCGGTTCGCTGGTGTAACAATAATTCGACCACCGGGAACCAATGTGGGAGCGGGCTTGCTCGCGAAGGCGGTGTATCAGGCAACGAACAGGCTGACTGCCCCATCGCATTCGCGAGCAAGCCCGCTCCCACATTAGAACGGTGCCAGCTTCGGGATATATAAGTGCTTTCGCACGCAGCCTGCTGGCGTTATCCTTGATTTCATCTTAATTGCCCCAGGGCGGCTAAAAACGACCTTGAACGCACCCATAGAACCACATCGTTTTCTCCTCGAGCCCTTTGAGGCTCGCCGTTTCGCCAATCTGTGCGGACAGTTCGACGAGCACCTGCGCCTGATCGAACAACGCCTGAGCATCGAGATCCGCAACCGCGGCAATCAATTCGAGCTGATTGGTGAACCCCAGCACACCACCTCGGCAGAAAACCTTCTGCGCCGCCTCTACCGGGAAACCAAAGGTAGCGAGCTGTCGCCGGAAACGGTGCACCTGTACCTGCAGGAATCCGCCGTGGAGGACCTGGCCAATAACCCGGTAGCCGAAGCCAGCGTCGCGTTGCGCACCAAGAAAGGCATGATTCGCCCTCGCGGCTTGAACCAGCAGCGCTACGTCAAAGAGATCCTGGGCAACGACATCAACTTCGGCATCGGCCCTGCCGGTACCGGCAAGACCTACCTGGCCGTGGCCTGCGCGGTCGACGCCCTGGAGCGCGAGCAGGTGCGACGCATCCTGCTGGTGCGTCCGGCGGTGGAAGCCGGCGAGAAGCTGGGCTTTTTGCCCGGCGACCTGGCCCAGAAGATCGACCCGTACCTGCGCCCGCTCTACGACGCGCTCTACGAGATGCTCGGCTTCGAATACGTGGCCAAGCTGATCGAGCGCCAGGTGATCGAGATCGCCCCGCTGGCCTACATGCGTGGCCGTACGCTGAACAACAGCTTCATCATTCTCGACGAAAGCCAGAACACCACCGTTGAGCAGATGAAGATGTTCCTGACCCGGATCGGTTTCGGCTCCACCGCCGTGATCACCGGCGACGTCACCCAGGTCGACCTGCCCAAAGGCACCAAGTCGGGCCTGGCCCAGGTGATCGACGTACTCAAGGACGTGCCGGGGATCAGCTTCACGCACTTCATGCCCAAAGACGTGGTACGTCACCCGTTGGTGCAGCGCATTGTCGAAGCCTACGAGCGCTTCGAACACCGCGACGACCAACCGGCCAAGGACACTCGCCGCGATGCTTGAGCTTGACCTGCAGCTGGCCACCGAAGCGCCCGCCCCCAGCGAAGAACAGTTCCGCCAGTGGTGCACCCTGGCCCTGCGCCAGCGCACCGCCGACTCGGAGCTGACCATTCGCCTGGTGGACGAGCCCGAAGGCCGTGAACTGAATCACACCTGGCGACAAAAAGACTACGCGACCAACGTGCTGTCGTTTCCCGCCGACGTACCCGATGAGCTGCTGGATATCCCGTTGCTGGGCGACCTGGTGATCTGCGTCGAAGTGGTCGAGCGTGAAGCAAAGGAACAGGGCAAGGAACTTGAGGCCCATTGGGCCCATCTAGTCATCCACGGCTGCTTGCATCTCTTGGGTTACGACCATATAGACGATGACGAAGCCGAAGAAATGGAAGCACTGGAACGAACGTTGCTTGCAGAACTGGGTCATCGTGACCCGTATGCAGACGACGAAATTGCAACTACACCTAACTGAAACAATAAAGGATTTAGAGTAATCGCTATGAGCGAAGACCGATCGAGCAACGGGCAAAAGTCATGGCTGGGGAAACTCACCCAGGCCTTTGCCCACGAGCCGAAAAACCGCCAGGAGCTGCTGGAGCTGCTGCGCGAGGCGCATCAGAACAAGTTGCTGGACAGCGAAGCGCTGGCCATCGTCGAAGGCGCTATCCAGGTCGCTGACTTGCAAGTGCGGGACATCATGGTTCCGCGCTCGCAGATGGTCAGCATCAAGGCGACCCAGACCCCACGGGAATTCCTCCCGGCCGTCATCGATTCGGCGCACTCGCGCTACCCGGTGATCGGCGAAAGCCATGACGACGTCATGGGCGTCCTTCTGGCCAAGGACCTGCTGCCGCTGATCCTCAAGGAGAACGGCGACAGCTTCAACATCAAGGACCTGCTGCGTCCTGCCACCTTCGTCCCTGAATCCAAGCGCCTGAATGTGCTGTTGCGCGAATTTCGTGCGAACCACAATCACATGGCCATCGTGATTGACGAGTACGGCGGTGTAGCGGGTTTGGTGACCATCGAAGACGTGCTGGAACAGATCGTCGGTGACATCGAAGACGAACACGATGTGGAAGAGGACAGCTACATCAAGCCGCTGCCCAGCGGTGACTTCCTGGTCAAGGCCCTGACGCCGATCGAGAACTTCAACGAGTTCTTCGACAGCGAATTCTCCGACGATGAGTTCGACACGGTTGGCGGCCTGGTGATGAGTGCGTTCGGGCACCTGCCCAAGCGTAACGAGACCACGGAAATCGGTGCCTATCGCTTCCGCATCCTGAATGCCGACAGCCGCCGTATTCACTTGATCCGTTTGACACCTATTGCCCGCTAAGGACTGACATGCGCCGTATGATTGCACCCGGCTGGCCCGGTAACTTGCTGGCCGTGGTGGCCGGCGCCATCACCACCCTGGCGCTGGCGCCGTTCGACCTCTGGCCGTTTGCGCTGGTGGCGGCCGGGTTCTTTTATGCGGGATTGCGTGAACTGACACCGCGCCAGGCCTTGTGGCGCGGCTGGTGTTTCGGTTTCGGCCTGTTTGGCGCCGGTACCAGCTGGATCTACTACAGCATTCACCACTTCGGCGGCGCTTCGGTGCTGCTGGCGGGCATGCTGATGCTGGCGTTTACGGCGGCCATTGCCTGGTTCTTTGCCCTGCCCGCCTGGCTGTGGGCGCGCTGGCTGCGCCGCAACGAAGCGCCACTGGCCGATGCCCTGGCCTTCGCGGCCTTGTGGGTTGGCCAGGAAGCGTTTCGCGGCTGGTTCCTCACCGGTTTTCCCTGGCTCTATTCCGGTTACAGCCAGCTCGACGGTCCTCTCACCGGCCTCGCGCCGCTGGGCGGGATGTGGCTGATATCCTTTGCCCTGGCGCTGACCGCCGCACTGATCTGCAACCTGCCGCGTCTGCTGGCGGCTAAGCGCAACCTGTTCATCGGTGCCGGCTTGCTGTTGTTGGTGGCGCCATGGGCCATCGGCCTGGCACTCAAGCATCATGCATGGACCACCCCCGCCGGCGCGCCGCTGACCGTGGCAGCCGTCCAGGGCAACGTCGAACAAAGCATGAAGTGGGACCCGGAGCAGCTCAATGCGCAGCTCGCGCTGTACCGCGACATGAGCTTCAGCTCCAAGCCTGTCGACCTGCTGGTATGGCCGGAAACCGCCGTGCCGGTGCTCAAGGAATCCGTGGAGGGTTACCTGGGCATGATGGGCAAGTTCGCCGCTGACCGGCACACTGCGCTGATCACCGGTGTACCGATCCGCCAGGAAGTGCATCACCACAAGCGCTTCTTCAACGGCATCACGGTGGTGGGCGAAGGCGACGGCACCTACCTGAAGCAGAAGCTGGTGCCGTTTGGCGAGTACGTGCCGCTGCAGGACATGTTGCGCGGCTTGATCGCGTTCTTTGACCTGCCGATGTCGGACTTCGCCCGCGGGCCGTCCGACCAGGCTTTGCTGCAAGCCAAGGGCTATCAGATTGCGCCGTTCATTTGCTATGAAGTGGTGTACCCGGAGTTCGCCGCCGGCCTGTCGGCCCGCAGCGATTTGTTGCTGACCATCAGCAACGACACCTGGTTCGGCCGCTCCATCGGCCCGCTGCAACATTTGCAGATGGCCCAGATGCGCGCCCTGGAAGCCGGGCGCTGGATGATCCGCGCCACCAACAACGGCGTCACTGGCCTGATCAACCCGTACGGGCAGATCACCGTGCAGATCCCGCAGTTTGAACGCGGGATTCTCTACGGCGAGGTCGTGCCGATGCACAACCTCACGCCTTACCTGGAATGGCGTTCCTGGCCGTTGATCATCCTGTGCCTTGGCCTGTTTGGCTGGGCGCTGTTGGCGGGCCGGATGTCCAAAACGGTTTAAAAGAAATACTCGGACGACAATGTGGGAGCGGGCTTGCTCGCGAATGCGATCTGTCAGTTAAAGCACCAGTGACTGACACACTGTATTCGCGAGCAAGCCCGCTCCCACATTTGACCTGCGGTATTACCTGTAAAACATCCGGTAACCCACCTGCCCCACCGCTTCATTCAGCAACTGCCCGCTCTGCCATACCGACTTGAACTCCGGCATCCAGCCCCCCAATGGCCGGGCATTGTCCAAACCAAGAAACCCCACTGGCGCCGGAACAACCGTGAACCCGGCCTTTTCGAAGCTCCAGCGCGAGCGCGGCATATGCCAGGCCTGAGTCACGACCACCACACGCTTGATCCCCTGCGGCAGCAGAATCTCGGCACTCATCTGCGCGTTTTCCCACGTGGTACGGCTGCGCTCTTCCTTCCAGCGCACGCTCACGCCAAAGTCATCCTGCATCGATACCGCCATCAACTCCGCCTCGCTGGGCGGTGTGCCGTAGTGCAAGCCGCCGGTGGTCAGCACCGGCAAGCCCGAAGCCTTGGCCAGGCGGGCTGCATAGCGCTGGCGCTCAAGACCGATACCCGTCGGCTGATCGGAGCCCCACGCCGGATCCCCGCGCTCACGCCCCGAGCCCAACACCACGATGGCATCAGCCCGCTGCGCCAGGGTCGCCCATTCATCACGGGCCAGAGGCGGCTCGGTCTCCAGGGCCTTTGCGCCCCATTGAACCGCCACCGGCAGGCTCATCAGCCACATCCCGCCAAACCCCAGGGCAAAGCACACGGCCGCCAGCCGCGGTCGGCTGCGACGAAACCACCAGGCAAGGGCCAGCAACAGCAACAGGATGCCGGGCGGCAACAACAATTGTTTAATGAAATAGCGAATAGGCATCGGGCATCTCCAAAGATGCCCGAAGCCTAAGGTGTAACGGGGTTAAGCGACAATCTTTACAGGAACAGACGCTGAGAAGGCTACAGATCACTAACGCGGTACTTCACTTGAAACGCACGGACCGGAGTTTTTCCGGGCTGCGACCGGCCGAAAAATCCTTGAGCCATACCACCTTGGCCGATCGCGAAAACTCCTGGGCTGGCGGGGAGGCCATGCCATGGGACGCGCGATGCTCATTCAACTCCAGATACACCCTGATCACGTCCAGCTCTGCCTGGCTCAAGCCACGCAGTTCCAACTCCAGAGGCCGTTCATCACACAATCGGCCTGCGGTTTTTGCTGCATCCAGTGCTCGACCCAAACGGTCGATCAGTCCTTCGTACACCTGCGGTTTCGTTAAAGTTCGCTGCGAATCAACCATCCCTCACCTCATTGAAGATAAGACTCACTCCCCACTAAACAGCGTAGTCCTGCTTGCCCTGCCTGCCTGGCGCCGCGACCAACGGCCTCGGCGGCGCAATCAGGGTTTCCCTCGATAGAGTGGGGTCATGTATGCTACGGCGCTTCCTGTAACTCCACTTCCCGCAGGGTTTGGGCACGGACGCGCCGCTTTTTGGTGTCGATCAACCTGAACGTTGCACCGAAGAGGATTAGGCCACCCCTATTCAGTTCAAAAGTAGCCATGCACGAACAATATCAGCCCCGTGAAATAGAAAATGCCGCCCAGTCGTTCTGGGATGAGCAAAAGTCCTTTGAAGTCAGTGAACAGCCAGGCAAGGAGACTTTCTATTGCCTATCGATGTTCCCTTACCCCAGCGGCAAGCTACACATGGGGCATGTGCGCAACTACACCATCGGCGACGTCATCTCCCGCTACCAGCGCATGCTGGGCAAGAACGTCCTGCAACCCATGGGTTGGGACGCCTTCGGCATGCCGGCGGAAAACGCCGCGATGAAGAACAACGTAGCGCCCGCCAAGTGGACCTACGAAAACATCGCCTACATGAAGACCCAGCTGCGCAGCCTGGGCCTGGCGGTGGACTGGTCCCGCGAGGTGACCACCTGCAAGCCTGATTACTACCGCTGGGAACAATGGCTGTTCACTCGCCTGTTCGAAAAAGGCGTGATCTACAAGAAGAGCGGCACCGTGAACTGGGACCCGGTGGACCAGACCGTACTGGCCAACGAACAAGTGATCGACGGCCGCGGCTGGCGTTCCGGCGCGCTGATCGAAAAGCGCGAAATCCCGATGTACTACTTCAAGATCACCGCCTACGCGGATGAACTCCTGTCAAGCCTCGACGATTTGCCGGGCTGGCCCGAGCAGGTCAAGACCATGCAACGCAACTGGATCGGCAAGTCCCGTGGCATGGAAGTGCAGTTCCCCTACAACGTCGACTCCATCGGCGCAGAAGGTGTACTGAAAGTCTTCACCACCCGTCCGGACACCCTGATGGGCGCGACCTACGTCGCCGTGGCCGCCGAACACCCGCTGGCCACCCAGGCCGCACAGAACAACCCTGAGCTGCAGGCGTTCATCGCCGAATGCAAGGGCGGCAGCGTCGCCGAAGCCGACGTCGCCACCCAGGAGAAAAAAGGCCTGCCGACCTCGTTGTTCGTCGAGCACCCATTGACCGGCGAGAAGCTGCCGGTGTGGGTCGCCAACTACGTGCTGATGCACTACGGTGATGGCGCAGTAATGGCTGTGCCGGCCCACGACGAGCGCGATTTCGAATTCGCCGTCAAATACAACCTGCCGATCAAGTCCGTGGTGCGCACCAGTTCGGGCGACACCAACCCGGCTCCGTGGCAGGACGCGTACAACGAACACGGCACACTGATCAATTCCGGCGAGTTCGACGGCCTGGATTTCGAAGGCGCCTTCGACGCCATCGAAGTCGCGCTGATCAAGAAAAACCTCGGTGCCTCGCGCACCCAGTTCCGCCTGCGTGACTGGGGCATCAGCCGCCAGCGCTACTGGGGCTGCCCGATCCCGATCATCCACTGCGAAACCTGCGGTGACGTGCCGGTACCGGAAGACCAACTGCCGGTCGTATTGCCCGAAGACGTGGTGCCGGACGGTGCTGGCTCGCCATTGGCGCGCATGCCCGAATTCTACGAGTGCACCTGCCCGAACTGCGGTGCCCCGGCCAAACGCGAAACCGACACCATGGACACCTTCGTGGAGTCTTCGTGGTACTACGCCCGCTACGCCTCGCCGCACTATGAAGGCGGCCTGGTGGAAAAATCCGCGGCCGACCACTGGCTGCCGGTAGACCAGTACATCGGCGGTATCGAACACGCCATCCTTCACCTGCTGTACGCGCGCTTCTTCCACAAGCTGATGCGTGATGAAGGCCTGGTGAGTTCCGACGAGCCGTTCAAGAACCTGCTGACCCAGGGCATGGTGATTGCCGAGACTTATTACCGCCGCGAAGCCAATGGCGCCTACACCTGGTTCAACCCGGCAGATGTCGAGCTGGAGCGTGACAGCAAGGCCAAGGTGATCAGCGCCAAGCTGAAATCCGACGGCCTGCCGGTGGAAATCGGCGGCACCGAGAAGATGGCCAAGTCGAAGAACAACGGCGTCGACCCACAGTCGATGATCGACCAGTTCGGCGCGGACACCTGCCGCCTGTTCATGATGTTCGCCTCGCCGCCTGACATGAGCGCGGAATGGTCGGACTCCGGCGTCGAAGGTTCGCATCGCTTCCTCAAGCGCGTCTGGCGCCTGGCGCACGCCCATGTCAGCCAAGGCTTGCCGGGCAAGCTGGACGTGGCGACCCTGAGCGATGAGCAAAAAGTCATTCGCCGCAGCACCCACCTGGCCATCAAGCACGCCAGCCAGGACGTGGGCCAGCACCACAAATTCAACACCGCCATCGCCCAGGTGATGACGCTGATGAACGTGCTGGAGAAAGCGCCGCAGGCTACCGAACAGGACCGCGCACTGGTACAGGAAGGCCTGGAAACGGTCACCCTGCTGCTGGCGCCGATCACGCCACACATCAGCCACGAACTGTGGAACCAGTTGGGCCACAGCGGTGCCGTCATCGATGCCGGCTGGCCGGTACAGGATGACAGCGCCCTGGTACAGGACACGCTGCAACTGGTGATTCAGGTCAACGGCAAGCTGCGTGGCCAGATCGACATGCCGGCCAGCGCCAGCCGTGAAGACGTCGAAGCCGCCGCCCGTATCAATGAGAACGTGCTGCGCTTCACCGAAGGCCTGACGATCCGCAAAGTGATCGTGGTGCCCGGCAAACTGGTCAATATCGTCGCTAGCTAATCGGATCGGGCGCCGAGGGAATAACCCTGGCGCCGAACAAAACCTCCAGGGCCTCGATAAGGCCCACATGGTTTCAAGGGGAGCATCAAAATGATCAAACGCAATCTGCTGGTTATGGGCCTTGCCGTGCTGCTGAGCGCTTGCGGCTTCCAGCTGCGCGGCACCGGCACCACCGAACTGGCGATCAAGGAACTGGACGTCACCGCCCGCAACTCCTACGGCGAGACCGTGCAACAGCTGCGCCAGGTCCTGGAAAACAGTGGCGTCAAAGTCTATTCAGGCGCGGCTTACAAGCTGAACCTGCTGGATGAGAAAGAAGAGCAGCGCAACCTCAGCTATGCCAGTGCCGGGCGTGCTTCGGACATTGAGCTGAGCACCACGCTCTTCTTCGAAATCCAGGGCCATGACCACCTGCCGCTGATGGGCGACAAGATCCAGATACAGAAAGTCGTGAGCCACGACGGCAACAACCTGGTGGGTTCGGACTCCGAAACCATCCAGGTGCGCAAGGAAATGCGTCGTGAACTGGTGCAGCGCATGGTCCTGCGCCTGCAACTGATCACGCCGGAGCAACTGGATAAGCTGCAGCAAACCGCGGATGCCAAGGCCAAGGCAGATGCCGATGCGCTGAAAGCGGCGCAAGAGTATGAAGACAGCCAACCTAAACAGTCGCCTGTCGAAGTTCCTGTCGAGTAAGCCAGACGGGGCGCCCCAGGCGCCCCGTTCGCCCTGCCTATGAAACTCGCCCCCGCCCAACTCGCCAAGCACCTGCAAGGCAGCCTTGCGCCCGTCTACATCGTCAGCGGTGATGACCCGCTGCTGTGCCAGGAGGCTGCGGACGCAATTCGCACCGCAGCCCGCCAACAGGGCTTCGATGAACGCCAGGTATTCAGCGCCGACGCCAGTTTCGACTGGGGTACGCTGCTGCAAGCCGGGGCGAGCATGTCGCTGTTCGCCGAAAAACGCCTGCTGGAACTGCGCCTGCCTTCGGGCAAGCCCGGCGACAGAGGCGCGGCGGCTTTGATGGAATACTGCGCACGCCCTGCCGAAGACACGCTGCTGCTGATCAGCCTGCCCAAGCTCGATGGCAGTGCGCAGAAAACCAAGTGGGGCAAGGCGCTGGTGGAAGGTGGCCAGACTCAGTTCATACAGATCTGGCCGGTGGACAGCAGCCAACTGCCGCAGTGGATTCGTCAGCGCCTGTCGCAATCCGGGCTGAGTGCCAGCCAGGATGCGGTGGAGCTGATCGCGGCGCGGGTGGAAGGCAACCTGTTGGCCGCCGCCCAGGAAATCGAAAAGCTCAAGCTGATGGCCGAGGGTGGCCAGATCACCGTCGAAACCGTACAAGGCGCCGTGGCGGACAGCGCGCGCTTTGACGTATTTGGCCTGGTGGATGCGATCCTCAATGGCGAACCCGCCCACGCCCTGCGCATGCTCGAAGGGCTGCGCGGCGAAGGCGTCGAGCCGCCGGTGATTCTCTGGGCCCTGGCGCGAGAATTACGGCTGCTGGCCAATATTGCCCTGCAGTACAGCCAGGGCATCCCACTGGACAAGGCCTTCAGCCAGGCGCGGCCACCGGTATGGGACAAGCGCAAACCACTGATCAGCAAAGCCCTGCAACGGCACTCGGCGCAACGCTGGGCGCAATTGCTGATGGAAGCCCAACGCATTGACGCGCAGATCAAGGGGCAGGCGGCTGGATCGCCGTGGATGAGCCTGAGTCGTTTGTCACTTTTGATGTCAGGACAGCGCTTGGCGCTGCCTGCTGAATAGTCCTACGTATCGCTGGGCTGGACAGAATCCAAACTTCGGCAGATGATTCGCACCGCACCATCAACCCGCCAGAGAGTACCCATCATGAGCAAAAAGCCATCCAAACATGGCCCCAACAAGGCCAAATCCATCATCGCCCAGCCGTTGTTCCGCAGTCGCCAGGAACGAGCCGGCAAAGGCAAAGGCAGCTACCGCCGCGAAGCCTTCCAGTCTAATAGCTGGGAGGCTTCTTACTTTCTGGCTGCCTGAAGGCAAGCGCCCCTCCGGCATGATAAGGTCTGTACCTGATTCGTATTCCCTGGACCTGTGCATGCCCTCTAGTCTTTCCCGTCGTTGGCACCTTCGCCAACTGATCGCTGCCTCCAGCCTCATTCTGTTAGTCGCCTGCGCGGAAAAACCCACCGCTGCCGATGCCCAACCCCTGCCCCCGCTCCAGACTGCACCGGTAGCTGCGCCTGCCGTCGTTGCGCCACTGGTGGCAGACAATCTTGATATCCAGCCGACCCAGACCTTTGCCGAATGGCAGGCGGGGTTTCGCGTGGAAGCCTTGAAGGCCGGTATCACGCCGCAGGTTTTCGACACGGCCTTTGCCAATGTCGTACCCGACATGGCGGTGATCCGCGCCGACCGCAGCCAGCCGGAGTTCTCCCGGCCGGTATGGGAATACCTCGATGGCGCGCTGTCGCCGCTGCGGGTGCGCAATGGCCAGTCGCTGCTGGTGAAGTATGCCGACATTCTGCAACGCATTGAGGACCGTTACGGCGTCGACCGCCAGGCGCTGGTCTCGGTGTGGGGCATGGAGAGTAACTTCGGCCAGTTCCAGGGCAACAACTCGGTGATCCGCTCACTGGCGACCCTGGCCTATGAAGGCCGTCGCCCGGCCTTCGCCCAGGCGCAGCTGCTGGCGGCGCTGCAAATCATCCAGCATGGCGATATCGCCGCCGACCAGATGAAAGGCTCCTGGGCCGGGGCCATGGGCCAGACCCAGTTCATCCCGACCACCTATAACACCCACGCCGTAGACTTCGACGGTGACGGCCGCCGCGATATCTGGAACAGCCCGGCCGACGCCCTCGCCTCCACCGCGCACTACCTGCAAAGCTCCGGCTGGCAGAAAGGCCAGCCCTGGGGCTTCGAGGTGCAGCAACTGCCGTTGAATTTTGATTACGCCCTGGCCGATGGCAGCGTACGCAAGACCGTTGGCGAGTGGCTGAAACTGGGAATCCAGGTGCCGCCGGGCGCCAGTGTCCCGGCCAACGTCGACCAGCTTTCCGCCGCCCTGTTGCTGCCGGCCGGCTATCGTGGCCCGGCGTTCCTGGTGCTGGATAACTTCCGCGCGATCCTCAAGTACAACAACTCGTCGTCCTACGCGTTGGCAGTTGGCTTGTTGTCGGAACGCTTCGGGGGCGGTGGCTTGATTCGTGGGAGCTGGCCGAAAGATGAACTGCCGTTGACTCGCTCGCAGCGAATTGACTTGCAGGCGGTGCTCAGTGCCAATGGTTACGACGCGGGCAACCCGGACGGGATCATCGGTGCGAATACCCGCAAGGCGATTCGTGCCGCGCAGCAGTCTCTGGGCTGGCCGGCGGATGGGTATCCGACGGTGAAGTTGCTGGAGTCGCTGCAAAGCCGATAGATCGGCGTATGGCTGCTACCGCATTCGCGAGCAAGCCCGCTCCCACATTTTGACCGTGCACTTCCTGAAGGAACGCGATCGAAATGTGGGAGCGGGCTTGCTCGCGAAGAGGCCTTTATCGGCGCTACAAAGTTCAGGCCTTAAACACCACATCCTGCTCCAACACCAACCGCCTCTCCCCCGCATCCAACCGCACCCTGGCGCCCAACGGCAAGGTCAGGTTCGGGTTGCAGTGCCCGCTGCGCCAGCCGGACAGCACAGGAATGCACAACGGCCCGAAGGTCTGCTTCAGCAAGCGCTCAAGCGCAAGGCTATCAACCCCAGCCACATCCCCCACCACCACGCCCGCCACCTGGGCCAGCTTGCCCGCCAGGCGCAAATGGGTGAGCAACCGGTCAATGCGGTACAACGGCTCGTTCACATCTTCGATAAACAGAATGATGCCCTCGGCGTCAATCTCGTAAGCCGTGCCCATCACTGCTGCGATCATCGATAGATTGCCGCCCAGCAGCCGCCCGCTGGCGATGCCTGGCTCGACGGTGGTCAAAGGGTAAGCCACCGGGTGAGTCAGCTGGCTCCCGGCTTTCACTTGCCCACGCAGCATGCTGAACAGCGACGACTCGGTAGGCTGTTGCTTTTCACCTAACAGGTCAGCGTTGAACATCGGACCATGGAAGGTGACGAAACCGGCATACCGGTTGATCGCCAGGTGCAGGGCGGTGATATCGCTGTAGCCTACGAATGGCTTGGGGTTGGCCCGGAGCAGGTCAAAGTCCAGGCGGTCCAGCAGGCGTGGCGTGCCGTAGCCGCCGCGCAGGCAGAAAATCGCGTCGATGGTCGAATCGGCGAACGCCGCGTGCAGGTCATCAAGGCGTACCTCATCACTGCCGGCCAGATAGCCATCACGCTGGCTCACGCCCGGAAAGATCCGCAGTGTGTAGCCCCGGGCGCGCATCCATTGCGTGGCCGTGTCGATATCCAGCTCGGCCGGCCCGGCAGGGGCAATCAGCCCGATCACGCCTTCGGCGCGCAGCGCAGGTACCGCACAAGTGGTCAATTGAGTCGTCATCCATGGTTCTCCTCGTGTGGATTGCCCAAGGCACTCTAAACAGCAATGGTTGCAAACAGAAGAGGAAGAGTCAGTAGCAAATGTGGGAGCGGGCCCGCTCCCACTCAAGCCGGCTCCCACATGGGTCCTGCAGTGTCCGGCGTTCCGCGTATCAGGACACCAGGCTGGCCTTGACCAGTTTCGCCTGCTCGTCGGCGTGGTACGAGGAACGTACCAGCGGGCCGGAAGCGACGTTCTTGAAGCCCATCTTGTAGCCTTCTTCGGCAAACCAGGCGAACACATCCGGGTGCACGAAACGCTGTACCGGCAAGTGGCTGCGGGACGGCTGCAGGTACTGGCCGAGGGTCAGCATGTCGATGTCGTGTTCGCGCATGCGCTTCATGACTTCGATGACTTCTTCGTCGGTTTCGCCCAGGCCCAGCATCAGGCCGGATTTGGTCGGAATGTGCGGCATCATCTGCTTGAATTTCTGCAGCAGGGTCAGCGACCACTGGTAGTCCGAACCCGGACGCGCAGCCTTGTACAGGCGCGGCACGGTTTCCAGGTTGTGGTTGAACACATCCGGCGGCTCGGCGGCAGTGATTTCCAGCGCCACGTCCATACGGCCACGGTAGTCCGGCACCAGGGTCTCGAGCATCACGTTCGGCGACAGCTTGCGGATCTCGCGGATACAGTCGGCAAAGTGCTGGGCACCGCCGTCACGCAGGTCGTCGCGGTCTACCGAGGTAATCACGACATACTTGAGTTTCAGGTCGGCGATGGCGATGGCCAGGCTTTCCGGCTCGTTGACGTCCAGTGGCTTCGGCCGGCCGTGGCCAACGTCGCAGAACGGGCAACGACGGGTGCAGATGTCACCCATGATCATGAAGGTCGCGGTGCCACCGGAGAAGCACTCGCCCAGGTTCGGGCAGGACGCCTCTTCGCACACGCTGTGCAGCTTGTGTTTGCGCAGCAGGGCCTTGATGCGGTCGACTTCCGGCGAAACCGGGATACGCACGCGAATCCAGTCAGGCTTTTTCGGCAGTTCGGTGGTCGGAATGATCTTCACCGGGATGCGTGCAACCTTCTCGGCGCCGCGCAGCTTGACGCCGGCTTCTACCTTGGCACGCGGGGCCGGACGCTCGGTAACATCCAGCGTCGGGATCATGGTTTGCACTGCATCAGTAGTCATAATCAGTCGATTCCGCCCGTTAGGGTCGTCTGCTCAGCATAGTCGAGGTGTTTGACGAGCTGCGCGCGCAGCCGGGCACTTACCTCGGCAAATTCTAGTGGTGTTGCGTGATCGCTCAACTGGGTCATCGCCAAACCGGCGTAGCCGCAGGGATTGATCCGTCGAAACGGCGCCAGGTCCATGTCCACATTCAAGGCCAGGCCATGAAAGGAACAACCGTGGCGAATCCGCAAGCCCAGGGAGGCGATTTTCGCGCCATCAACATAAACCCCCGGTGCATCCGGCTTGGCCGCGGCGGTCACACCGTAGCTGGCCAGCAGCTCGATCAGGCATGACTCCATGCGACTGACCAGCTCACGTACGCCAAAACCCAGCCTGCGCACGTCCAGCAACAGATAAGCCACCAATTGACCTGGGCCATGGTAAGTCACCTGCCCGCCGCGGTCGACCTGCACCACCGGGATTTCTCCCGGCAGCAGCAAATGCTCGGCCTTGCCGGCCTGGCCCTGGGTGAAAACCGGCGGGTGCTCCACCAGCCAGATTTCATCCGGGGCTTCGGTGCCGCGCTCGTTGGTGAACCGCTGCATGGCGTGCCACACCGGTTCGTAAGCCATTTGGCCGAGCTCGCGAAAGCCCAGGGTCTGTGACATCACAACACCATGTGCACGAAGCCGGTAGCCCGCAGTTCGCTGTTGATGTTGTAGAGCTGGTCCTGATCAGTCGCCACGATGTGCAACTGAATAGTGGTGTACTTGCCGTTGGTGCTTTGACGCTCATCCACACGGTCATGGTTGATCGTTGCGTGTTTCTTGACGATCTCGATGATCTTGTCCTTGTTGCCCACGCCCGTATCGCTGATCACCTTGACGGGATAGTCCACGTTTGGGAATTCGATCTTTGGCGCCTTTACTTCGATATCGGTCATGGCGTAACGGCCTCGTAAGCGTAAGCCGTGGCGACGGGCATAACCCCGCGCCGGATCAGCGCGGGGTCATGCAGGTGCACACTATCAGTTGAACAAGCTGTAGAAGAATAGACGGATGCTATCCCACACGCGTCGGAAGATACCACCTTCGTCGACGGCGTCCAGAGCGATCAGATCGGCGCTGTGCACCACCTTGTCGTCCAGCTTCACTTCGACTTTACCAATCACATCGCCCTTGGCGATCGGTGCGACCAGTTGCGGGTTCATGGTCATGCTGGCCACCAGCTTCTTGAGCTGGCCTTTAGGCATGGTCAGGGTCAGGTCTTCAGCCAGGCCGGCCTTGACTTGATGGGTCGCGCCTTTCCATACAGGGGCTTGAGCCAGCTCGGTGCCTTTCTGGTAGAAGGTCTGGGTTTCGAAGAAACGGAAGCCATAGGTCAGCAGCTTTTGCGTCTCGGCCGCACGGGCCTGCTCGCTGTTGGTACCGAATACCACGGCAATCAGGCGCTGGCCGTCACGGACAGCGGACGACACCATGCAGTAGCCGGCTTCTTCGGTGTGGCCGGTTTTCAGACCATCGACAGTCTTGTCACGCCACAGCAACAGGTTGCGGTTAGGCTGCTTGATGTTGTTCCAGAAGAACTCTTTCTGGGAGTAGATCGCGTAGTGCACCGGGTCGACACGAATGATCGCGCGAGCCAGGATCGCCATGTCGTGAGCCGACGAGTAGTGCTCAGGGTTCGGCAGGCCGGTCGGGTTCATGAAGTGGCTGTTGGTCATGCCCAGGTCGGCCACGGTTTTGTTCATCATGTCGGCGAACGCATCTTCGCTGCCGGCGATGTGCTCGGACAGGGCTACGCTGGCGTCGTTACCCGACTGGATGATGATGCCGTGCAGCAGGTCGCTGACGGTCACTTGCGAGCCGACCTTGATGAACATCCGCGAACCGCCGGTGCGCCAGGCGTTTTCGCTGACGGTCACCGGATCGTTTTCGCCGATCTGGCCGCGACGGATTTCCAGGGTCGCGATGTAGGCGGTCATCAGCTTGGTCAGGCTGGCTGGGGGCAGGCGCTGGTCACCGTTGTTCTCCACCAGCACGTTGCCGCTGGCGGCGTCCATCAGGACCCAGGCCTTGGCAGCCAGTTGCGGGGAAGCTGGCACCATTTCAACCGCCCAGGCGGCCGGGGTGATGATCAGCGAAAGAAGCAGGCACGTGCGTTTGGCTAAGGTGGTGATGTTCATCCGTCTCTCGAAATTGCTTATGGAAACTTGCCCTCGCGGGCAAAACTATTCAGACAGCCCGTCGCCAGACTGTCGCGTGTTCGGTTGCATGCCCACCCCTTGCCCCTGGGTTTTTATTGTTCAACGAGCCAACAACCAGGGCTCAAACCCGCATGCGAGCCTGAACCATCAATCCTTTGTACTGCTTACTCGGCGGTGACCACGCTGGGTTGCCCCAGGTTGGCCAGGCGCACGCTGTTCTGCACTTGCGCAACTTCACTCGGCGAGCCGATCGGCCCCATGCGCACACGGTGCAGGGTCTGCTGGTTACGCACAATAGAGCTGATAAAGACTGGCGCGCTGACCATCCCGCTGAGCTTGGACCTTAGCAGCTCTGCCGCGTCCGGGTTGGCGAAAGCGCCGACTTGCAGGTACTGGCCGCCCACGGTAGAGGCTCCCGGTGCTGCATGCGGAATGACCACCGTGTCCGGGGCGTGCTGCGCCGGCGGCGGGGTCCACTGTTCGATCTTGCCGGCCGAGGCCGTGACTTGCGGTTGCGGGGTTTGCGGTTCGTTGAGCATCAACGGCGCCGGCTTGCCACGCTGGGCCCAGTACTGGGCCGGGTCGATACCTTCGACCTTCACCCGGGCGGTGCCGATTTCGGCATACCCGAGTTTCTTGGCGGCGGCGTAGGACAAGTCGATGATCCGGTCCGAATAGAACGGCCCACGGTCATTGACCCGCAGGATTACCGAGCGGTTGTTGTCCAGGTTGGTCACGCGTACATAGCTGGGCAGCGGCAGGGTCTTGTGCGCCGCGCTCATGCCGTACAGGTCATAGACTTCGCCGTTGGCGGTGTTCTGGCCGTGGAACTTGGTCCCGTACCAGGACGCCGTACCTGATTGCACGTAGGTCTTGGAGTCTTGCAGCGGGAAGTAGTTTTTGCCCAGCACGGTATAGGGATTGGCCTTGTAAGGGCCGGTGTGCAGGGTCGGCGTGGCATCCGGGATCTTCGAAACATCCACATCCCACCACGGCGCGCCGTCTTTGTGGGCCCGGTTGATATCCAGCCCCGGCTGGGAGCGGATCGCCGTGCCAGCGGTTTTTTGCACCGGTGCACGACTGGTGGAGCAACTGACCACCAATAACGACAATGCGGCGTACGCCAACAGCTTCAGGGGTTTGTACATCGGTGATACCGGCATTACTTGACGCCCCGTGCTTGGACCAGCATGTCTGACAGTTGATGCACGGCCATGGCGTACATCACGCTGCGGTTATAACGCGTGATTGCGTAGAAATTCTTCAGGCCCATCCAGTATTCGGGGCCATTTTCGCCTTCGAGGCGGAACGCCGTCACCGGCATATCATCGCGTGGCGCATTCTGACTCGACCAGCCCAGCGCCCGCAACTCCCCGACCGTCTTGACCGGCTCGATACCCTGGGTCAGGCCTTCATCGGCGCGCTCACCGGTCACATCGGCTCGAATCACCACCGGCTCGCCGGCTACCCAGCCGTGGCGCTTGAAGTAGCTGGCGACGCTGCCAATGGCGTCATCGGGGTTGCTCCAGATATTGATATGGCCGTCGCCGTCAAAATCCACGGCGTAGGCGCGAAAGCTGCTCGGCATGAACTGCGGCAAGCCCATGGCCCCGGCGTAGGAGCCCTTGAGGGTCAACGGGTCGACCTGTTCTTCACGGGCCAACAACAGGAACTCGCGCAGCTCTTTGCGGAAGAATTCGGCGCGTGGCGGGTAGTCAAAGCCCAGGGTCGACAAGGCGTCGATCACCCGGTAGCTGCCGGTGTTGCGGCCGTAGAAGGTTTCGATGCCGATGATTGCCACGATCACCTGGGCCGGTACGCCGTATTCCTGCTCGGCGCGGGCCAGCACCGCTTCGTGCTGGCGCCAGAAGTCCACGCCCCGCGCCACGCGGGCGTCGGTCAGGAACATCGGGCGATATTCCTTCCACTGCTTCACGCGCTCGGCGGGCCGGGAGATGGCGTCGAGGATCGCCTGCTTGCGCTGGGCCTCGCGGAACACGCCCATCAGCTGTTCACCGGCGAAACCATAGTCACGGGTCATCTCACCGACAAACTCGGCGACCTGGGGCGAACCGTCGTAGTCGCCGGCCTGCGCTTCCTGCACAGCGGCTCCCAGCAGGCCCAACAGGCCCATCCAGGACACGTGCCGGGCAGCCCAGCCGCGCATTACTTGCATTGACATCTTCACCTTATTCAAACCTGTGCGATCCACTTACGATGGGTATGGATCGACATCAAAACCCCAAACGCTGACAGCAATGTCACCAGCGAAGTTCCGCCGTAGCTAATGAACGGCAACGGCACCCCAACCACCGGCAACAGGCCACTGACCATACCGATGTTGACGAAAACGTAAACAAAAAACGTCATGGTGAGGCTGCCGGCGAGCAATTTGCCAAACAGGGTTTGCGCCTGGGCAGTAATCACGAGGCCGCGCCCGATCAGCAGCAAGTAAATCAGCAACAGTGCGCAGATGCCCACCAGGCCGAACTCCTCGCCCATCACCGCGATAATGAAGTCGGTGTGGCTTTCCGGCAAAAAGTCCAGGTGCGACTGGGTGCCCAGCAGCCAGCCCTTGCCGAATACGCCGCCGGAACCGATGGCCGCCTTGGACTGGATGATGTTCCAGCCGGTGCCCAGCGGATCGCTCTCCGGGTCGAGGAACGTGAGGATTCGCTGCTTCTGGTAGTCGTGCATGAAGAAGAACCACATGGCCACGGCCACCGGCACGGCCGCGGCCAGCACGCTGAGGATCCAGCGCCAGCGCAGCCCCCCCATGAACAGCACGAACGCGCCGCCCGCCAGGATCAGCAGCGAGGTGCCGAGGTCGGGCTGGCGCACGATCAGGATAAACGGCACGCCGATCAATATCAGGCTGATGCCCACGTGCTTGAGCTGGGGCGGCAGTGTGCGTTTTGACAGGTACCAGGCGATGGTCGCCGGCATCAAAATCTTCATGAATTCCGACGGCTGGAAGCGAATCACCCCCGGGATGTTGATCCAGCGTGTCGCGCCCATGGCGTTGTGGCCCATGACATCCACCACCACCAGCAGCAACACGCCGGCGACATACCCCAGCGGCACCCAGCGCGCCATGAAACGCGGCTCCAGCTGGGCGATCACCACCATCGACAACAGGCCCAGGCCAAACGACGACGCCTGTTTGATCAGCAAGTCCCAGTTCTTGCCACTGGCCGAATACAACACGAACAGGCTGCCGGCGGCCAGGGTCAGCAGCAGGATCAGCAACGGGCCATCAATGTGCATGCGCTGCAGCAAAGTGGCGCGGCGGCGCATCACATCCTCGCTGGAGAGGATGCGGTCAAAATTACTCTTCAAGGGCCGTAGCCTCCACACTGGATGGGGTGCCGCCATATTCGGGCTTGAGCTTGCCGTCTTCGGTCAACAGCCAGGCATCCATGATCTGCCGCACCACGGGCGCTGCTACGCCGGAACCGGATTCACCGTTCTCGACCATCACCGCCACGACGATCTTCGGGTTGTCGGCCGGAGCAAAGCCGACGAACAAGGCGTGGTCACGGTGGCGTTCCTGAACCTTGGAGCGGTCGTATTTCTCGCCCTGCTTGATCGCGACCACCTGGGCCGTACCGCTCTTGCCGGCAATCCGGTATTGCGCACCGGCTGCCGCTTTACGAGCGGTACCCCGGGCGCCGTGCATCACTTGCTGCATGCCGTGGTTGACCTTGGTCCAGTCGGACGGGTCGCGCAGCACAATGTCGGGAATCGGGTTTTCGTCCACCGGGCGTTCACCCTCGATGGTCTTGGCCAGGTGCGGACGGTTCCACACCCCCTTGTTGGCCACCAGCGCGGTGGCCTGGGCCAGCTGCAGCGGCGTGGCCTGCATGTAGCCCTGGCCGATCCCCAGGATCAGGGTTTCGCCCGGGAACCACGCCTGGCGCCGGGTCGCACGCTTCCACTCGCGGGACGGCATCAGGCCGGGGGATTCTTCGAACATGTCCAGGGAGACTTTCTGACCAAGGCCGAACTTGCCCATGTAGGCCGACAGCCGATCAATCCCCAGCTTGTGGGCCAGGTCATAGAAGTAGGTGTCGTTGGAACGCATGATCGCCGTATCCAGGTCCACATAGCCGTCGCCGGTGCGGTTCCAGTTACGGTATTTGTGATCGTAGTTGGGCAGCATGTAGTAGCCGGGGTCGAACACCCGGCTCGATGCCGTGACCACGCCCGAGTCCAGGCCGGCAATCGCTACCGCCGGCTTGATGGTCGAGCCCGGCGGATACAGGCCGCGCAATACGCGGTTGAACAGCGGCCGGTCGATGGAATCACGCAGCTCGGCGTAGGCCTTGAAGCTGATCCCGGTGACAAACAGGTTCGGGTCAAAACTTGGCTGGCTGACCATCGCCAGCACTTCGCCAGTGCTCGGATCCAGTGCCACCACGGCACCCCGACGCCCGCCCAGGGCCATCTCCGCCGCTTCCTGCAACTTGATGTCCAGGCTCAGCACGATGTCCTTGCCGGGCACCGGGTCGGTACGCTTGAGCACCCGCAGCACGCGGCCACGGGCGTTGGTCTCGACTTCCTCGTACCCCACCTGGCCGTGCAGTTCCGGCTCGTAGAAACGCTCGATGCCGGTCTTGCCGATATGGTGGGTGCCGCTGTAGTTGACCGGGTCGAGGGTCTTGAGCTCTTTCTCGTTGATCCGGCCCATGTAGCCGACCGAATGCGCAAAGTGCGCCCCTTGCGGGTAGTGCCGCACCAACTGCGCCACCACTTCCACACCCGGCAGACGGAACTGGTTCACCGCGATCCGGGCGATCTGCTCTTCGGTCAGCTCGAACAGGATCGGCACCGGCTCAAACGGCCGGCGCCCCTGTTTCATGCGCTTTTCGAAAATCACCCGGTCTTCCGGCGTCAGTTGCAGCACCTCGACGATCACATCGAGGATCTGCTGCCAGTCGCCGGAGCGTTCGCGGGTCATGCTCAGGCTGAAGCTGGGCCGGTTATCCGCTACCACCACGCCATTGCGGTCGAAAATCAGCCCACGGGTAGGCGGAATCGGCTGCACGTGCACCCGGTTGTTTTCCGACAATGTGGAGTGATAGTCGTACTGGATCACCTGCAGGAAATACAGGCGCGCAATCAGCACCCCCAGCAATGCCACCACCAAAATCGCGCCAAACACCACCCGCGCGCGTACAAGACGTGCGTCTTTCTCGTGGTCCTTGATGCGGATCGGCTGGGTCATCAGGCAGGGCGCAGATTATTTGTGGTAAGGGTGCCCGGACAGAACTGTCCAGGCGCGATACAGCTGTTCACCGATCAGAATTCTTACCAGCGGGTGCGGCAGTGTCAGGGGCGACAGCGACCAGCGCTGGTCCGCCCGCGCGCACACTTCCGGCGCCAGCCCCTCGGGGCCGCCGACCATGAAGTTGACCGTGCGCGAATCCAGGCGCCAGCGATCCAGTTCCACCGCCAACTGCTCGGTGCTCCAGGGCTTGCCGTGCACTTCGAGGGTCACGATCCGCTCGTTGGGCCCGACCTTGGCCAGCATGGCTTCGCCTTCCTGACGGATAAAGCGGGCCACGTCGGCATTCTTGCCCCGGGTGTTGAGCGGTATTTCCACCAGTTCCAGCGCCAATTCGGATGGCAGGCGCTTGGCATATTCATGCCAGCCTTCTTCCACCCACTTGGGCATGCGTGAACCGACAGCGATCAGACGCAGGCGCACAGCCGTTCCTTATTCCTGGTCTTTGTTGAGCTTGTCGAAGTGCGCGTGGCCGACTTCAGGGCTGTGGTGCTTGCCATCGGCGGCACGGCTCTGCTCGGCGCCTTTCCACAGACGCTCCAGGTCGTAGAACTGACGGGCGTTGCTGGTCATCATGTGAACGATCACGTCGTCCATGTCCAGCAGTACCCAGTCGCTGTCGCCCTTGCCTTCTTCACCCAATGGCTTGACGCCCTGGGCTTTGACCGCTTCGCGAACCTTGTCCAGCATCGCGCCGATCTGGCGGTTGGAGGTACCGGTGGCGATGATCATGAAGTCGGTGATGCTCTGCTTGTCGCGCACGTCCAGGACCTGGATGTCCTGGGCCTTCACGTCTTCCAGGGCAGCCACGGCAACCTTCACCAGCTCTTCGCCGGCCAGCTCAGGGCCGGTGTGGGCTTCTACTGGCAGAGGAGCGCTCTTGAACGTGCCTTTGCGCTTAACTTTGCTTACGTCTTTGTTCGTCATATAAAACTCGTTTTGCTCGTATGTTCGGGCGCTCGCTGCACGACTGTTCGTGCGTTCAAGCGCGCCTTTTCAGTTCGACGCACGGTAAAGCCCGTGCGCATCGATGTAGGCCAGGACCGCGTCAGGCACCAGGAAACGTACCGACTTCCCGCTGGCCAGCAGTTGACGGATCTGGGTGGCAGACACCGCAAGCGGGGTTTGCCAGACGAATGCAATATTCCCGCTCGGCCCGGTCAGGGCCAAAGGGTCACTTACCGACCGCGCCGCCAGCAGGTTGCGCAAGGCATCCGGCGATTCTGCGTCGGCATCCGGGCGTTGCAGCACCAGGATGTGGCAATGCTGGAGCAACTCTTCCCAGCGGTGCCAAGTGGGCAGGCCGCAAAACGCGTCCCAGCCCAAAAGTAGAAATAACTGGTCATCCGCGGCCAACTCGGCCCGCATCAGTTCCAGGGTGTCGACAGTGTAGGACGGTTTGTCGCGCTTGAGTTCGCGGTCGTCCACCACCAGCGGTGCCATGCCGGCCACAGCAAGGCGGACCATCTCCAGGCGCTGCTGCGCAGACACCTGCGGCGTATCGCGATGGGGCGGCCGGGCATTCGGTGCCAGGCGCAGTTCATCCAGCCCGAGGGCGTCCGCGACTTCCAGTGCACTGCGCAAATGGCCGATGTGCACGGGGTCGAAGGTGCCGCCGAGCAGCCCGATGCGTTTACCCATCAAGTGCGCACATGACCGTCACCGAACACCACGTACTTCTCGCTGGTCAGCCCTTCCAGGCCAACCGGGCCGCGTGCGTGGAGCTTGTCGGTGGAGATACCGATCTCCGCCCCCAGGCCGTACTCGAAGCCGTCGGCAAAGCGCGTCGAGGCGTTGACCATCACCGAAGCGGAATCCACTTCGTTGAGGAAACGCCGGGCATCACTGAAATGCTCGGTGACAATGGCGTCGGTGTGCTTGGAGCCGTATTGATTGATGTGTTCGATGGCCTGGTCCAGGTCGTCGACGATGCGGATCGACAGGATCGGCGCCGTGTATTCGGTGTACCAGTCCTGCTCGGTGGCCTCGATCACGTCGCTGCCGAGGATCGCCCGGGTACGCTCGCAACCACGCAGTTCAACGCCCTTGTCGCGGTAGATGGCAGCCAGCGGCGGCAGCACGCGATCGGCAATGCCGACGTGCACCAGCAGGGTTTCCATGGTGTTGCACGGGGCGTAGCGGTGAGTCTTGGCGTTGTCGGCAATGCGGATCGCCTTGTCGAGGTCGGCGGCGATGTCGATGAACACGTGGCAGACGCCATCCAGGTGCTTGATAACTGGCACCTTGGCATCACGGCTCACGCGTTCGATCAGGCTCTTGCCACCCCGTGGCACGATCACGTCGACGAACTCAGGCATGGTGATAAGCGCACCAACGGCAGCGCGGTCAGTGGTCTCGACCACCTGCACCACTTCGGCGGGCAGCTCGGCCACGGCCAGGCCCTGCTGAATGCACGCGGCGATGGCACGGTTGGAATTGATGGCCTCGGAACCGCCCCGCAGGATGGTGGCGTTGCCCGACTTGAGGCACAGGCTCGCGGCGTCGATGGTCACGTTCGGGCGTGACTCATAGATGATGCCGATCACGCCCAGGGGCACGCGCATCTTGCCGACTTGAATGCCGGAGGGCAGGTAGCGCATGTCGCGGATTTCACCGATGGGGTCAGGCAGCTTGGCCACCTGACGCAAGCCTTCGATCATGTCGTCGATCCGCGCCGGCGTCAGCGCCAGGCGATCCAGCAATGCAGGCTCCAGGCCATTGGCGCGACCGTTGGCCAAATCCTGTTCATTGGCGGCGCTCAGCTCGGAGCGCGAAGCATCCAGAGCGTCGGCGGCCGCCAGCAAGGCGCGGTTCTTCTGCGCAGTGCTCGCACGGGCGATCAACCGCGAGGCCTGACGGGCAGCGCGACCCAGGCGGGTCATGTAGTCAAGAACGGACTCAGTCATGGTCTGGTGGGGTCTTGGCAAAGAGGAAAGCGGCAGATTATAGCTGTGACGCCGTCCTACGGACAGCGGTGAGGGGCGGATGGTCGAAATGAACTGTAAAAACCCGACGTTCAGCGGGAATTAAGGCTGGAGTTGTTATCATCCTGTCACATTTAGCCGTATTACCTTTAATCGCCATGTCCAGTTTTTCGCCGCTGATCCCCGCCAACGCCCTGCCCGACGGCTTTTTCGACCGTGACGCGCAACTGCTCGCGCGCGAATTGCTCGGAAAAGTCATTCGCCATCGTGTTGGTGATTTGTGGCTGTCGGCACGAATTATCGAAACCGAAGCGTATTACCTCGCCGAAAAAGGCAGCCACGCATCCTTGGGCTACACAGAAAAGCGTAAGGCTTTGTTTCTGGATGGCGGGCACATCTATATGTACTACGCCCGTGGCGGTGATTCGCTGAACTTCAGCGCCCACGGTCCGGGCAATGCGGTGCTGATCAAATCAGCCTATCCGTGGGTCGACGAAGTCTCCGGCCCGGCCAGCCTGGCGCAGATGCTGCTGAATAACCCGGACGCCAGCGGCAGGCCACGGCCCTCGCAAAAGCTGTGCGCTGGCCAGACCTTGCTGTGCAAGGCGCTGGGTTTGAAGGTGCCGATGTGGGACGCCAAGCGCTTTGACCAGGAACTGCTCTACGTGGAAGACGTAGGGCTGGCGCCAGCGCAGATCATCCAGACCACCCGCCTGGGCATTCCCGGTGGGCGCGATGAACACCTGATGTACCGCTTCGTCGATGCCGGTTATGCGCCGTATTGCACACGGAACCCGCTGCGCCGGGGCCAGGTCGAAGGCCGCGACTATTTTTTGATTTGAAAACATACATAAACCTGTAGGAGCCCGGCTTGCCGGCGATAGCGGACCCAAGGACGCCATCGCCGGCAAGCCGGGCTCCCACAAGGACGATCTACAAAAGGGAGTTGATTGTATGGGCCCATGGCTCGATAGCATTACCGGCTGGCTGACCCTGAACCCGCAATGGCTGGCCGTGGCGGTGTTTATCGTGGCGTGCGTGGAGTGCCTGGCCATTGCCGGCCTGATCGTACCTGGCACGATATTGCTGTTTGCCATCGCCGCCCTGGCCGGCAGCGGCGCACTGTCACTGGGAGAAACCCTGTTGCTGGGCTTCCTCGGCGGCGTGCTGGGCGATGTTGTTTCCTACTTCCTCGGTCGCCATTTCCACCAGAACATCCGGCGCCTTCCCGGCCTGCGGCATCACCCGGAATGGATGAGCGGCGCCGAGGCTTACTTCCAGAAGTACGGCATCGCCAGCCTGTTGGTAGGCCGCTTCATTGGCCCGCTGCGGCCAATGTTGCCGATGGTTGCGGGCATGTGCGACATGCCCTTCCCACGTTTTGCCGCCGTGAGCCTGCTGGCCGGCGCAGGCTGGTCGGTGGCGTATCTGTTGCCGGGTTGGGCCACCGGCGCGGCCTTCCGCCTGCCATTGCCCGAAGGCTTCTGGCCGGAGGCCGGGATTGTCGCCGCCTGTCTCGCAGTGTTGATCGGCGTAAGCCTCAACAGCAGCCTGCGCGGCCATCGGCGTGCCACCCTATGGATTGGCTGCATCGGCGGCACACTGTTGATCGCGTTGTTTATCGGCTATCCCTACCTCAACGACTTTGACCAGGGCTTGATGGCACTGGTGCAGGAACACCGCGGCCCGGCGATCGACCGGGCGATGGTGATGGTGACCCAGCTCGGCGAGTTCAAGAAGATGTTTGTCGTCAGCGCGGTGCTGACCGGCCTGCTGGTGGTAGCGCGGCAATGGCGCCAGGCAATCTTTGTCGGCGCCACCCTGCTGGGCGCGGCGCTGATCAATACCGGGACCAAGCTGTTTTTTGCGCGGATGCGCCCCGAAGTGCTGACCGACCCACTCACCAGCTTCAGCATGCCCAGCGGCCATGCGTCCGGCTCGTTTGCATTCTTCCTGGCCTTGGCAGTGCTTGCCGGTCGCGGTCAACCGACACGACTGCGCCTGACCTGGCTGGTGCTTGGCTGCATTCCCGCCGCCACCATCGCGATTTCCCGGGTGTACCTGGGTGCACACTGGCCGACGGACATCCTGGCCGGCACCCTGCTGGCAATGACGGTGTGCGCCTTCAGCCTGACGTTAAGCCAGCACCGCAGCCTGTTGCCACCGATGCCGCCGAGAGTCTGGTGGCTGATCCTGCCGGTGTGTGGCGCGGTGCTCGGGTTCATTGCGTTTACCGGCACTTCCCACGCGCTGCTGAGGTATGCCTACTAGGCAGGCCCCAGCCAATCCAGGGGTGCAGCGCGGCGTTCGACGCTGCGCTCGCGCCGCTCCAGAAGCATTTCGTCAGCAATCTCCGCGGCGCGTTCGGCGATGTACTCCGCGCCGCGACCGTCGTTCATATGAAGAATTTGCGTGGTGACGGCCATAAAAAACGCATCCCACACGACTTGCTCCGATTGCGAAAGCCGAATCATCCTTTCCCCCTGATCATCGTTACGTGACTGCCAACTATTTCAGGCAGCGGGATCAGGACAACCACGGAAAATCTGAAGACCGGGAAGGACAAGTCCGAGTGACACTCGCGGGTCAGGTGAACAGCTCGCCCTGCAACTCATCCAGCAGCAACTGGATCGCGTCCAGGCGCTGTTGCGGGTCATCGAGTTGCAACAGGTCGATCTTGTCGGCCTCGGTAAAGGGCAGCAGATAGGCCAACTGATTGCCCAGGGCTTGCTGTCCATCGGCGTGGGTGCCCATATCCAGGGACGCCACCATCGGATGCTCGGCCAGGGCATGAAGCAACGCCAGCAAGTCAGCGTCTTCCTCTTCCAGCGGTTGCTCGGGATGCTCGTGCAGCCATTGCACCTCGGCCACCAGTAACTGGTCCTTCTGCACACCGGCATCACGCACGCGGAAACGCCGGCCACCCTCGACCCGAATCCCCAGCAGGCCATTGTCCTGCTGCTTGAAGTCGCGGATCAGCGCCTCGCAGCCAATCAACGCATAGCCATCCGGCGCCAGCCCCACTTCCTTGCCGTCGAGGATGCACACCACGCCAAAGCTTTCGCCCTTTTTCATGCAGCGGCTGATCATGTCCAGGTAACGCGCCTCGAACAGCTGCAGGTCGAGGGTGCACCCGGGAAACAGCACGGTATTGAGCGGGAAAAGCGCCAGACTCATAAAGGTTTCCTTAAACCCGACTTAAATAACCAGCGACACGGCCAACGGCAGGAACACCGCCGTGGCCACGCCCATCAGACTCATGGCCAGCGCCGCAAAGGCGCCGGTCTCTTCGCTTTCCTGCAAGGCCACCGACGTACCTACGGCGTGGGCGGTCATGCCCAGCGCCATACCGCGCGCTTCGGGGCTGTGCACGCCCAACCGTGACAGATACGCCGGACCGATCATCGCGCCGATCACCCCGGTGATCAGCACGAACACCGCCGCCAATGCCGCCACGCCGCCGATCTGCTCGGCCACCAGCATCGCAATCGGTGAGGTCACGGACTTGGGTGCCATGGTCATCAGCATCATGTGTTCGGCGCCAAACCACCAGCCCAACAGCACGCACAGGCCGGTGGCCAATACGCCTCCCACCACCAGCGTAGTAAAAATCGGCCAGAACAATTGGCGAATTCGTCGCAGATTCAGGTAAAGCGGCACCGCCAGGGCTACCGTCGCCGGGCCCAGCAGGATGCTCATGATCTCGGTGCTCTTGCGGTACTCGACGTACGTCAGGCCACAGCCGAGCAACACGCCGATCACCAACAGCATCGACACCAGCACCGGTTGCAGGAAAATCCAGCGGGTTTTCTCGAAACCGGCCAGCACCAGCTGATAGGCGCCGAGGGTGATGCCGATGCCGAACAACGGGTGATGAATCACGGCGGCCCAGGCGCCCTGCCAGTCCAGTGTCATTGGCCGTCCTCCCGCTGCGCCTGGCGCTTGACCAGTTTCTGCATCAGCACGCCGACAAAGCCCATGGCGATCACCAGCGACAGCACCAGCGCGCCGACGATGGCCCAGAAGTCGGCGGCAATGTCCTTGGCATACACCATCACACCGACCGCAGGCGGCACCAGCAGTAGCGGCAAATAACGCAGCAGACTGCTGGCCGCCAGGCTCAGGGGTTCACCGACTTCGCCGCGCCACACCAGGAAGGCCAGCATCAGCAGCAGCCCGATAATCGGCCCCGGCAGCACCGGGACAAACAAATGATTGATCGCCGTGCCGAGTAATTGAAACAGCACCAGCCATGTCAGACCGCGTAACAGCATCCGTTCTTCCCCCCAAAAGCGTGTCGGCATTATAAGCACGCTGCCTCTATGGAGCGGCATTCGCCAAAAGCATGGTGGGTTGACCGGGCCAAGTGCCCGTGATGATCTACATTGGTTCTCTGGACCTGTCCAAAACTACAAAAACGATGAAGCCAACCGAGCAAAGAAGGAGAGTCGCAATGCCCTCAGTACCCGTAGCGCAACTCAAAGAATATGTCGGCAAGGAACTGGGACGTTCTGCATGGCTCACCATCGACCAGGAACGTATCAACCTGTTCGCGGAAGCCACCGGCGATTTTCAGTTCATCCACGTCGACCCGGTGAAAGCCGCCCAGACCCCGTTTGGCGGCACCATCGCCCACGGTTTCCTGTCGCTGTCGCTGATACCCAAGCTCATCGAAGACATCCTGATCATGCCCGAAGGCCTGAAGATGGCGGTCAACTATGGCCTGGACAGCGTGCGCTTCATCCAGCCCGTGAAGGTCGACTCCAGGGTGCGCCTGGCTGTGACCCTGACCGACGCCACCGAGAAAAAACCTGGGCAATGGTTGCTTAAAGCCACCTGCACCCTGGAAATCGATGGCCAGGAAAAACCGGCCTACATTGCAGAATCGTTGTCACTCTGCTTCGTCTGAAACCTGGCTGTGGTGAGCCCGTCCGCTCACCACAATTCATGTAAATTTATGTATAGATCTCGCAGCTGCGGCATACTCGGCGCTCAATTATCCGGATCCCGCTATGCGCCCACTCGCTCCCCTTGCTCTTGTCCTGTTGCTCACCGCGTGCGGCGACGGCGAATCGCTGTTGCCGCCCGATGCGCGGCTGCCCGATGGCGGTCGTTACCGTGGCGATGTGGTCAATGGCTTGCTGCAAGGCCAGGGCCGGGTGGATTACCCCAATGGCAGCTGGTACGCGGGCCAGTTCGATAAAGGCCAGTGGCACGGCCAGGGCGAATGGCATGGCAGCAACGGCGAGGTCTATAAAGGCCAGTTCCAGCAGGGCCTGTTCGACGGCCAGGGCAGCCTGACCACGTCGGGCAACAGCTACGTCGGCGGTTTCAAACAAGGCAAACGCAACGGCGAAGGCACCCTCAAAGAAGGGCAGATGACCTATCGCGGCGAATTCAAGGACGACCAGTATTCCGGCCTCGGCCGCCTCGAGCTGGCCGACGGCAGCCAGTACCAGGGCCAGTTCGCCCACGGCAAGCCCAACGGCGAAGGCCAGCGCAACGACGACAGCGGCAACCAGTTCAGCGGCCGCTTCGTCGATGGCCAGCTGGAGGGCAACGGCACCTTCAACAGCGCCGACGGCGACATGTACATCGGCCATTTCAAACAAAACCAGCTCAACGGCAAGGGCCGCTACGAAAACGCCGACGGCGACGTATGGATCGGCGAATTCAAGGAAGGCGCCCTCAGCGGCAAGGGCGAACTGATCGGCGTCGATGGCAGCCACTACGTCGGCCAGTTCGTCGACTGGCGCTTCACAGGCACAGGCCGCCTGAACCTCACCGACGGCAGCTTCTATATTGGCGGCTTCGACAGCGACAGCTATCAAGGTCGTGGCACTTTGGTGCTCACCGACGGCACCGTGCAGGCCGGCACCTGGGTCAACGGCATGCGCGTGCGCGACGCCGAGGGCAAATTGTTGCCTGACCCGCTGGAAATCGGCCTGTTTGCCCAGGGCCACTTGCTGGATGCCGCCCTCGCCGCCGTGCCCGCGTCCAGATCGGGGGTGGAGCTGTACACCCTGGTGGTGGCCGGCGACGGCAAACAAAGCGTGTTCCTGCGCGAAGCCGACTACGTCAGCAACATGCTCGCCACACGCTTCGGCGCCTACGGCCAGATCCGCCTGGTGAACCATCGCGACCATATTGCCGACCGCCCGATGGCCACTCGCGAAAGCCTGCGCCGCGCAGTCCAGACCCTGGCCGAACGCAGTGGCCCGCAAGACCTGGTGTTTATCTACCTGACCAGCCACGGCACCCACGAGCACGAACTGGTGCTCGACCAGCCGCGCATGGAGCTGGCCGACCTGCCGGCCGATGAGCTGGCCGCCGTACTGGCACCGCTGAAGAACCGCGACAAGATCATCGTGATTTCGGCCTGCTACTCCGGCGGGTTCATCCCGGCCCTGAAGGACGAACACACCCTGATCATGACCGCCTCGCGCGCCGATCGTGTGTCGTTCGGCTGCTCCGAAGAGGCCGACTTCACCTACTTCGGCGACGCCCTCTTCGCCCAGGCCTTCAACCAGACCGACGACTTGCAGCAAGCCTTCAAGCTGGCACAGACCCACGTGGCCGAACGCGAACAGGCGGACAACTTCGAAGCCTCCGAACCGCAGATCTGGGCCCCCAAAGGCGTAATCGCCCATTGGCAATTATTACGCAAACAGCAGGCACGAAAGGCGCTCGAAAGCGTCTCAATGAATAGCAAGGAAGCCAAGAGCAACTAAGCTGAATCTGTATCAAGGGGGAAACATCATGTACCTGACGCCTCAGCATATCTTGCTCGCCGGAGCCTCCGGCTTGACCGGGGAGCACCTGCTGGACCGCCTGCTCAACGAGCCGACCGTGACCCGCGTGCTGGCACCCAGCCGCAAGCCTCTGGCCGAGCATCCACACCTGGAAAACCCGGTGGGCGACCCTGCAGTATTCCTGCCGCAACTGAGCGGCCAGGTGGACATCGCCTTCTGCTGCCTGGGCACCACCATCAAGCAGGCCGGCTCCGAAGAAGCGTTCCGCGCCGTCGACCTGGACATGGTCGTGGCCTTTGCCAAGCGCGCCCGGGAAATGGGGGCGCGGCACCTGATCGTGATCAGCGCAATCGGCGCCGACCCGAAATCCTCGATCTTCTACAACCGCGTCAAGGGCGAGATGGAACAGGCGTTGAAAGCCCAGGATTGGCCGCAGTTGACCATCGTCCGACCTTCGCTGTTGTTGGGTGAGCGATTGGAACCGCGGCTGGCCGAGCAACTGGCCGGGCCATTGTCGCGGCTGATTCCGGGCAAGTACCACGGCATTGAAGTGTGCGAACTGGCGCGGGCGATGTGGCGACTGGCGCTGGAAGAGCAGGATGGGGTGCGGGTTATAGAGTCGGACGAGCTGCGCAAGCTCGGCAAATAACACGTAATTCCAGGCAGGACACCATCCAAATGTGGGAGCGGGCTTGCTCGCGAATGCGGTGGATCAGTCACTATATCATTGACTGATCCACCGCATTCGCGAGCAAGCCCGCTCCCACATTGGATTTCTGTTAATACTGGGATAAGTACTAAAGCCCGCCCGTCGCGTTAAACCCAACCCCCAGCACCGTCAGCACCGACAGCGGCAACAGCAGCGTGTCGAGCAAGGCACTGGCCGGCAGGTCGACATGGGGATAGCTCGGCGCCTCGGCCCCAAAACGGTCCATCGCGCAACACCCGCCCTGAATCGCATACATGTCCAGCCGCGTGCCGGCATACACCACCGGCGCGCCGGGCTGGGCGGCGTCCAGGGTTCGCGCAGTCGCACACCCGGTCAGTTGCAGCGCCAGCAGCACCATCAATAGTTTATTCATCACTGCTCAAATGGTGCTCGCCCCAGCGCGGCAGCATGTCCTGGGGAATGTTCAGCAGGTTGAGAATCCGCGCCACCACAAAGTCCACCAGGTCATCGATGGTCTGCGGCTGGTGATAGAAGCCCGGCGACGCCGGCAAGATAGTCACGCCCATGTTCGACAGCTTGAGCATGTGCTCCAGATGGATGCTCGAATACGGCGCTTCGCGCGGCACCAGAATCAACTGGCGACGCTCCTTCAAGGTCACGTCCGCCGCGCGCTCGATCAGATTGTTGCAGGCGCCCGTGGCAATCGCCGACAGGGTCCCGGTGGAACACGGCACCACCACCATCGCGGCCGGCGCACCGGAGCCCGACGCCACCGGTGACATCCAGTCTTCCTTGCCATAGACCTTGATCTGCCCCGCCGCCGCACCGGTGTACTCGGTGAGGAAGGCCTGCATCATCTGCACTTTGGGCGGCAACGCCACATCGGTCTCGGTGGCCAGCACCAGTTGCGCGGCCTTGGAGATCAGGAAGTGCACCTCGCGGTCTTCGCGCACCAGGCAGTCCAGCAGGCGCAAGCCATAGGGCGCGCCGGACGCACCGGTCATCGCCAGGGTGACGCGTTCCGGGCCGCTCACTTCAGGGCCTCGGCGAGTTTGCCATGCAGGCCGCCAAAGCCGCCGTTGCTCATGATCACCACGTGAGTGCCGGGCCTGGCCTGGTGTTTCACGTGCTCGATGATGCCTTCCAGTGAGTCGCGGCAAATCGACGGCACCGTGCACAACGCGGCGATGGCAGGCAGGTCCCAACCGAGGTTGGCCGGCGCGTACCACACAACCTGGTCGGCATCGTTGACGCTTTCCGGCAAACCATCACGGTGGGCGCCCAGCTTCATGGAGTTGGAGCGCGGCTCGATAATCGCGATCACCTGGGCATCACCCACACGCTTGCGCAAGCCATCCAGGGTAGTGGCGATGGCCGTCGGGTGGTGGGCAAAGTCGTCATAGATGGTAATCCCATTCACTTCGGCGACCTTTTCCATCCGGCGCTTGACGCTTTTGAACGCGCTCAAGGCCGCAATGCCCATGGACGGCACCACGCCGACATGCCGCGCAGCCGCCAGGGTGACCAAGGCATTGGCGACGTTGTGCTGGCCGGTCATGTCCCAATCGACGATGCCTTGGGCGACGCCTTCGAACAGCACTTCAAATTTGGAGCCATCTTCGCTCAGCAGTTTGACCTGCCATTGGCCGCCAGCACCGGTGGCTTGTACCGGGGTCCAGCAGCCCATCTCGATAACTCGCTGCAGGGCAGGTTCGGTGGTGGGGTGAATCACCAGGCCTTCGCTGGGAATGGTGCGCACCAAGTGGTGGAACTGCCGCTCGATGGCCGCCAGATCAGGGAAGATGTCCGCGTGATCGAACTCCAGGTTGTTCAGGATCGCCGTACGCGGGCGGTAGTGAACGAACTTGGAGCGTTTGTCGAAGAACGCGCTATCGTACTCATCGGCTTCGATAACAAAAAACGGGGTGTCGCCGAGGCGCGCCGACACCGAGAAATTCTGCGGCACGCCACCAATCAGGAAGCCCGGGCTCATGCCCGCATGCTCCAGCACCCAGGCCAGCATGCTGCTGGTGGTGGTCTTGCCATGGGTACCGGCAACGGCGAGTACCCAACGGCCTTGCAACACATGGTCGGCCAGCCATTGCGGGCCAGACACGTACGGCAAACCTTTATTCAGTACATATTCGACTGCCGGGTTACCGCGCACCATGGCATTGCCGATCACGACAAGGTCCGGGACCGGGTCGAATTGCGCCGGGTCATAACCTTGGGTCAGCTCAATGCCCTGGGCCTGCAGTTGCGTGCTCATGGGTGGGTAAACGTTGGCATCGGAGCCAGTAACATGATGGCCCAGTTCTTTGGCGAGCACCGCCATGGAGCCCATGAACGTGCCGCAAATACCGAGAATATGAATGTGCATAGTCGACCTCGTAAAACATCGAGGCAGGTTAGCGCAGGGAAGGGAAAATCGCACTCTTTAGCTGTAGCACGCAGGCCTTGGGGGGTAGCCGCCATTGTTTGTCAGAGCGTAGGGGAATATTCGATAAGTCCGGTGCCACAGGATGCATGCATGGCATCGGACCCATCGCCAGTTTGACTGAGCATCATCCATGACTCGAAAGTTTACGCGGGGTTATGTCACACGACTTTTGTTTCGGCAGACTCCGCCGGTAATTCCAGCGTTTTCATGTGCAACAACTTCCCTATGAACTTGTTTAATGCGTCGAATTTTTTATCAATAACATCCAGACGGCCTTTGTCATCGGTGCCGTCTGCGGGAGTGGCAATGTAAGGCCGGAATACCATGTCGCTTTCGTCCGCCAGTTTTTTAAGCTGTTCCTCCGCAGTTTTATACAAGGCCTCAAGCGTTTCCAGGCGCTCGCTTGGCGTACGCGACGACGAGGAGTCGCTCATTTTAAGTGCCGGAGCATTCGTTCCTTGACGCATTGCCATAATATTGTTGGCAATGACTTCCATGCGCAACTCGGCCAGGCCCAAGCGCGCGGTCGTGGCACCCGTGTCGGTGTCCTGCGTGGCGACGACCGATGTTGTCCCGTCGGTTTTCGCGGCAGGCACCTGCGTGCTTGGAGCCGGCTGGTGAGCCGGAGGGAGCAGTGGCGTATTGTTTGTAAACTGCGCCTTGATTGTCTCGCCAGACCAAACCGAGCCTGCGTAGGTACCAATACTCAGGGGAGCACTGACCAATCCGCTTACACCCGAACTGACAAAGGCGTCGCGGGCTACCGTCGCCGCCTGGGGCGAGGTGTCGAACACCTTAGCCTTGACCAGGCGATCAGCAACCATCAGGTTTTGAGTCACCTGTGCCATATCTTTAGGATCTGCGCTGGCCTGAGGCTTGAACGGCCGGTTGGCAGGCCCTTGGTTCATCAATTTTTGTTGTGTCAGCGTTTGAAAATTATTGGGTTTCTCGGGCTTGGGTAGCGTTGTGGAGGTGTCTGTGGCCGGATTTTTCCCTAACCGGGGTTTAGGTTGGGGAGCTATTGGAGGGGAGCTGCCCTGGCCACCGGGACGTACTATCGGAGGCGTTACACCGCCATTGCGCGGGGCCGGTGGTGTATTCACTGGAGGTAGATTGACCGTGTTGGGCCGAATTCTAATACTATTCATGATTATTATCTCACTTGTTGTTACTATTTACGCATAAGCGCTATTAGCGAGTTATCGAGACAATCGACAACCGCCAACTTAGTAACTAAACAGATAATGAACGTTCCAGAAGACAGTCACCCACACACGAAAATACATGACAAAACATTAATACGGTGCGACGCCAATTATTTAACGCACAGTCGCCCACAACACAGATTGATCACTCACAGCCAGAACAGGTAACGTCATCATTAAACCTGACGCGCTATACCATACTTACGTAACTTTCTATAAAGCGTATTTCTACTGACTCCAAGCACGGTCGCCACGTGCGTCATATGCCAGCGTTGCTGCACCAATGTTGCCAGCAATGCCTGGCGCTCGGCAGCATCCAGCAATGAGTTTGCCGGTTCACTCATCGCCACCGGCAGGGTTTGCACGGCACGAATCTGTGCAGGCAGGTCATCAAGCCTCACCCGCCCGTCCTCACACAGTGCGGCAAGGGTGCGCAACACCGTGCGCAACTGCCGCACGTTGCCCGGCCACGCGAACGCCAACAGGGCCTGGCGGGCCTCGCCGTCAAGCTGCACCGCCTGATCTCCCGCTTCTTCGGCCAACAGGAAGTCCAGCAGTTGCAACTTGTCACTGCGCTCGCGCAACGGCGGCAAGGCCACTTCCAGGCCATTGAGCCGGTAATACAGGTCTTCACGAAAACTACCGTCCTGCACCCGATCAAGCAGATTACGGTGGGTAGCGCTGATAATTCTGACGTCCACCGCTTGCGGTTCACCGCCGATGGGCACTACCAAGCGGTCTTCAAGCACCCTTAATAGCCGGGTTTGCAAAGCCAGCGGCATATCGCCGATTTCATCCAGAAACAACGTGCCACCATCTGCCTGCTGCAGCTTGCCGCGCATGCCTTCCTTGCGGGCGCCGGTAAAACTGCCGCCGCGATAACCGAACAGCTCGCTTTCGATGAGGCTTTCCGGGATGGCTGCGCAGTTGAGGGCCACAAAGGCTTTATCTGCGCGCAGGCTTGCATGGTGCACGGCCTTGGCAAACGCCTCTTTGCCAGACCCGGTTTCCCCCTGGATCAGCAAAGGCACATCACGCTCGAACACCCGCAAGGCTCTGCGGAAATCGTTTTGCAGCGCCGCGTCTCCAAGGCAAATGCCCGGCAATCGCGGCCGCTCCGGCAAGGCGTGGGCCACCGGCACCGGTACGCTGCGTGGCTGGCCGCGCAACACCGCGAACAAGCCACGGCCATCGCGGGTACGCAGGGGCCAACTGGCGCTGGCGTTCGCGCTGGCACGCCCGAGCAACTCATCGAGCGAACAATCGAAAAACGCCTCGACCGGCTGCCCCAACAACCCGCCACGGATTTGCCCGAGCAGGTTCAACGCACTCTGGTTAACCGCACAAATGCGCCCTTCACCATCGAACGCCAGCAGCCCTTCGCTGAACAGGCCCACAGACTCGGCCTGCAAATGAAAGCGCAGCAACCAGTGGTGCTCAAAATGGCGCAGGAAGTAACAGCTCTCGATCATCTTCGCCGAAAGATTGACCAGCGCCATGGTGTGGAACTGGCTCTGGCGCGACACCGCCTCCCGGGCCGAGGACACATCCAGCACCGCCAGCAGTTCGCCATGAGGGTCGAACACCGGGCTGGCCGAGCAGGTCAGGCCGGTATGTCGGCCACGAAAATGTTCATCGCGATGAATCGTCAGGGACTGGCGCTCCACCAGGCAGGTGCCGATGCCGTTGGTGCCTTCGCAGGCCTCGCTCCAATCGGCACCCAGCCACAGCCCGGCACCCTCGAAGATCTTGCGCTCGCTGGGGGCGGTGACGCAGTTGAGGATCACCCCGCGGGCGTCGGTCAGCAGCACCGCATGGCCGGCGCCGGAGAGCTGTTGATGCAGGCTGTTCATTTCATTGCCGGCGATGCTCAGCACTTGTTGCAGGCGTTCGCGGCTTTCCAGCAGGCGGCCATGTTCGAGCACCGTGGGCGCGATGGTCAATGCGGGGTCGAGGTGATAGTCCTCAAGACAACGCAGCCAGGAGCGGGCGATGGACGGATCGCTGCCGGGGCCATGCAGCGGGTCCTGCCCACGGGTGACCGTCAGGACTTGTTGGGCATGGCGACTGAAATGATCGTTTTGCATGTTCTTATTATTCTCCCTGCGTGAAGTACACCGCGCGCGAGTGCCCAGCATCCTCCAGCCTCCCGACCAATGCAATCCCGGGCAGACCCACCGGTCACAGGCTGTACCGCTTATGGCACAAACTGTCACCCAGGCTGTACCAAGCTTGCCACAGCAACGGTTTGCAACAACCTCTAAACCCTTGATTTACAGGCTCTACGAGGCACTGGCCCGACCTTTGCTCTACGCTTTAACAAGCACAACCGTGCGTCCTCCAATAAACACAAAAAGCCAGGAGATACCCACCATGCGTTACGCACACCCCGGTACTGAAGGCGCGATCGTTTCGTTCAAGGCCAAGTACGGCAACTACATCGGCGGTGAGTTTGTCGCGCCGGTCGATGGCAACTATTTCACCAACACCTCGCCGGTCAACGGCAAGCCCATCGCCGAATTCCCGCGCTCCACTGCCAAGGATATCGACAAGGCCCTGGACGCCGCCCACGCCGCCGCCGACGCCTGGGGCAAGACCTCGGCCCAGGACCGCTCGCTGGTACTGCTGAAAATCGCCGACCGCATCGAACAGAACCTCGAACTGCTGGCCATCACCGAAACCTGGGACAACGGCAAGGCCGTGCGCGAAACCCTGAACGCCGACATCCCGCTGGCCGCGGATCACTTCCGCTACTTCGCCGGCTGCATCCGCGCCCAGGAAGGCAGCAGCGCCGAGATCAACGAACACACCGCCGCTTACCACTTCCACGAACCGCTGGGCGTGGTCGGCCAGATCATCCCGTGGAACTTCCCGCTGCTGATGGCCGCCTGGAAACTCGCGCCAGCCCTGGCCGCCGGTAACTGCGTGGTGCTCAAGCCTGCCGAGCAAACCCCGCTGGGCATCAACGTGCTGATGGAACTGATCGGCGACCTGCTGCCGCCGGGCGTGCTGAACGTGGTGCACGGCTACGGCAAAGAAGCCGGCGAAGCCCTGGCCACCAGCAAGCGCATCGCCAAGATCGCCTTCACCGGCTCCACGCCAGTGGGCTCGCACATCATGCACGCGGCCGCCGAGAACATCATTCCGTCCACCGTTGAGCTGGGCGGCAAGTCGCCGAACATCTTCTTCGCCGACATCATGAAAGCCGAACCGCAATTCATCGAGAAGGCCGCCGAAGGTTTGGTGCTGGCGTTCTTCAACCAGGGCGAAGTGTGCACCTGCCCTTCCCGCGCGCTGGTGGAAGAGTCGATCTACGACGACTTCATGAAAGTGGTGATGAAGAAGGTCGAGTCGATCAAACGTGGCGACCCGCTGGACACCGACACCATGGTCGGCGCCCAGGCGTCCGAGCAGCAGTTCGACAAGATTTTGTCCTACCTCGAAATCGCCAAGGGCGAAGGCGCCGAGCTGCTGACTGGCGGCAAGGTCGAGAAGCTGACCGGCGATCTGGCCACCGGCTATTACATCCAGCCAACCCTGCTCAAGGGCACCAACAAGATGCGGGTGTTCCAGGAAGAAATCTTTGGCCCTGTGGTGAGCATCACCACGTTCAAGGATGAAGCCGAAGCCCTGGCGATTGCCAACGACACCGAGTTCGGCCTGGGTGCCGGCCTGTGGACCCGCGACATCAACCGCGCGTACCGCATGGGCCGGGCGATCAAGGCCGGGCGTGTATGGACCAACTGCTACCACCTGTACCCGGCGCATGCCGCGTTCGGTGGTTACAAGAAGTCAGGTGTGGGCCGTGAGACTCACAAGATGATGCTTGATCACTATCAGCAGACCAAAAACCTGCTGGTGAGCTACGACATCAATCCGCTGGGCTTCTTCTAACTGACAACCCGCTCCCACATTTGAAATGCAATAAAAATGTGGGAGCGGGCTTGCTCGCGAATGCGGTGTATCAGTTACTGAGTTTTCAACTGACTACCGCATTCGCGAGCAAGCCCGCTACCACACTTGATCTTCACAAGACCTTGCTACTCATTCGGCTTACTTAAGTAAGCCGGGATAAAACAATAAGAAAGGGATTCCATCATGCCCAGCGAACCGAATGGCGCTCCGGCGTCCGGGTCTTCCGTCGACTTTGAAAAGGTCGGCACCGAATACTTCCAACAACGGGAACTGAAAAAAGGCGCTGCCGGCTGGGTACTATTAGTCGGTCTCGGTGTTGCCTACGTCATCTCCGGCGACTACGCCGGCTGGAACTTCGGCCTGGCCCAGGGTGGCTGGGGCGGTATGTTCCTCGCCACACTGCTGATGGCCACCATGTACCTGTGCATGTGTTTCTCCCTGGCCGAACTGTCTTCCATGATCCCTACCGCCGGCGGCGGCTACGGCTTTGCCCGCAGCGCGTTCGGCCCCTGGGGCGGGTTCCTCACCGGCACCGCGATCCTTATCGAATACGCCATCGCCCCCGCCGCCATCGCGGTGTTTATCGGCGCCTATTGCGAGTCGCTGTTCGGCATTGGCGGCTGGATGATCTACCTGGCGTTCTACATCATCTTTATCGGCATCCACATTTTCGGCGTGGGTGAAGCGCTGAAGCTGATGTTTGTGATTACCGCCGTCGCCGCGATTGCCCTGGGTGTGTTCCTGGTGTCGATGGTGCCGCACTTCAGTGTTGCCAACCTGCTGGACATCCCGGTGACCGAGGCCAAGGGCGCCAGCACTTTCCTGCCCTTCGGTTATGTCGGCGTGTGGGCGGCGATTCCCTATGCGATCTGGTTTTTCCTGGCGGTCGAAGGCGTGCCCCTGGCCGCCGAAGAAACCAAGAACCCCAAACGCGACCTGCCTCGCGGCCTGATCGGCGCCATTGTGGTACTGACCAGCTTCGCCCTGCTGATTTTGGTGATCGCCCCCGGCGGTGCTGGCGCCTACGCGCTGATGGCATCGGGCAATCCGCTGGTGGAAGCCTTGTCCAAAGCCTACGGCGGCTCCACGTGGATGGGCCACTTCGTCAATCTGGTGGGCCTGGCCGGGCTGATCGCGAGCTTTTTCTCGATCATCTACGCCTACTCCCGGCAGATCTTCGCCCTGTCCCGCGCCGGCTACCTGCCGCGCAAGCTGTCGCAGACCAACAAAAGCAAGGCACCGGTACTGGCCCTGGTGATCCCCGGCATCATCGGGTTCGGCCTGTCGCTGACCGGCCAAGGCGATTTGCTGATCCTGGTCGCCGTATTCGGCGCGACCATTTCCTACGTGCTGATGATGGCCGCGCACATCACCTTGCGCATCCGCCGCCCCAAAATGGACCGCCCTTACCGTACTCCGGGCGGCATCTTCACCTCGGGCGTCGCCCTGGTACTGGCCTGCATCGCTGTTGTGGCGGGCTTTCTGGTGGATCCGCGCGTGGTGATTGGCGCCGCGATCATCTATGGAGTATTAATTGCTTACTTTGCTTTCTACAGTCGGCATCACTTGGTAGCAGGCACGCCGGAAGAAGAATTTGCGGCGATCCAGGCCGCAGAGGCCGCCTTGCACTAACTGCCATAAACCTCGACGCGGGCGCTTTACTCACATTCAGCCCGCGTCGACAAGGAGACTCTGTATGGCAAGCTTTTCCCACGCGGTCGGTGCATTGACCTACCGCTTCGACAGCCTCAAGGACGTGATGGCCAAGGCCAGCCCGGCGCGTTCCGGGGATTTTTTGGCGGGTGTTGCCGCCCAGAACGATGGCGAGCGGGTCGCGGCGCAAATGGCCTTGGCCAATATTCCGTTGAAGCACTTTCTTGAAGAAGTGTTGATCCCGTACGAAAGCGACGAAGTCACCCGGCTGATTATCGACACCCACGATAAACAGGCGTTTTCCGTGGTCAGCCACCTGACCGTCGGGGGCTTGCGAGATTGGCTGCTCAGCGACGCGGCCGACGAACAAAGCCTGCGCGCCCTGGCACCCGGGCTGACACCGGAAATGGCCGCCGCCGTGTCGAAGATCATGCGCGTGCAGGACTTGGTACTGGTGGCGCAGAAGATCCGCGTCGTCACACAGTTCCGCGGCACGATGGGCCTGCGTGGGCGCCTGTCTACCCGCCTGCAACCGAATCATCCCACCGATGAACCGGCGGGCATCGCCGCGAGCATTCTCGACGGCCTGCTCTACGGCAACGGCGACGCCATGATCGGCATCAACCCGGCCACCGACAGCATCGCCTCGATCTGCGCGATGCTGGAAATGCTCGACGCGATCATCCAGCGTTATGAAATCCCGACCCAGGCCTGCGTGCTGACCCACGTCACCACCTCCATCGAAGCCATCAACCGTGGCGTGCCGCTGGACCTGGTGTTCCAGTCGATCGCCGGCACCGAGGCGGCCAATGCCAGTTTCGGCATCAGCCTGAGCGTGCTGCAGGAAGGCTACGACGCGGGCCTGAGCCTTAATCGCGGCACCCTCGGGCAAAACCTGATGTATTTCGAAACCGGCCAGGGCAGCGCCTTGTCGGCCAACGCACACTTTGGCGTCGACCAGCAAACCTGCGAAACCCGCGCCTATGCCGTTGCCCGGCATTTCAAGCCGTTTTTGGTGAACACGGTCGTAGGATTTATCGGCCCCGAGTACCTGTACAACGGCAAGCAGATCATCCGCGCCGGCCTCGAAGACCACTTCTGCGGCAAGCTGCTGGGCGTGCCCATGGGGTGCGACATCTGCTACACCAACCATGCCGAAGCCGACCAGGACGACATGGACACCCTGCTCACCCTGCTGGGCGTGGCCGGGATCAACTTCATCATGGGCATCCCGGGCTCCGACGACATCATGCTCAACTACCAGACCACTTCATTTCACGACGCGCTGTACGCCCGCCAAACATTGGGTTTAAAGCCGGCACCGGAGTTTGAACAGTGGCTGGCGAAAATGGGCATCTTCACGCAAGCCGACGGCAAGGTGCACTTCGGCAACAGCCTGCCACCGGCATTCCGCCACGCCTTGGCGCAACTGGGATGAAGAAGGAACCGCCCGTGCACATCGACACCCCGGAAAACAACGTGGACAACCCGTGGCTTGAGCTGCGGCGCCTGACCCCGGCGCGGATTGCCCTGGGCCGCACCGGCACCAGCATGCCTACCGGCGCTCAGCTGGATTTCCAGTTCGCCCATGCCCAGGCCCGCGACGCGGTACACCTGCCGTTTGATCATGCAGGACTCAGCAGCCAACTGGCGGAGCGCGGCCGCGACAGCCTGTTGCTGCACAGCGCCGCCGTCGACCGCCACAGCTACCTGCAACGCCCGGACCTTGGGCGCCGCCTCAGTGATGAATCCGTCCAGGCCCTGCGGGACTATGCCGAAGCCAACCCCGGCGGCGTGGACCTGGCGGTGGTGGTGGCCGATGGCTTGTCGGCCCTGGCGGTGCATAAACATACGTTGCCGTTTCTTACACGCATGGAGGAACAAACCGACGCTGAAGGCTGGTCGCTGTCACCGGTGATTCTGGTGGAGCAGGGCCGTGTCGCCGTCGCGGATGAAGTCGGCCAGTTGCTCGGGGCAAAAATGGTGGTGATCCTGATCGGCGAGCGGCCGGGGCTCAGCTCGCCGGACAGCCTGGGGCTGTATTTCACCTACAACCCCAAGGTCGGCCTCACTGACGCCTACCGCAACTGCATCTCCAATGTGCGCCTGGAAGGCTTGAGCTACGGCATGGCCGCTCACCGCCTGCTTTACTTGATGCGGGAGGCCTGTCGCCGGCAGTTGTCGGGGGTCAACCTCAAGGATGAAGCGCAGGTACAAACCCTCGAGTCGGATGATCCCGACCTGATGAAAGGAAACTTCCTGCTCAGCCCACCGAAGGACTGATCCCTGCACGATTGCGCTTTTTCTCTGCTTTAGGCAGCATCGAGACACGGCCGCTTGTGTGGTCATACCCCATTTGGAAGTTGAGGCCTGGCATGCGGATTACTCAAGCGACCCTGGAACACCTGGACCTGTTGACCCCGCTTTTCGTCAAATACCGCGAGTTTTACGGCGCGCTGCCGTTTCCTGATTCGAGCCGCGCCTTCCTGGAAAAACGCCTGCGCCGCAAGGAGTCCGTGATCTACCTGGCGCTGGCCGACGATGACGACAAGAAACTGCTCGGTTTCTGCCAGCTGTATCCAAGCTTTTCATCGTTGTCCCTCAAGCGGGTGTGGATCCTCAACGACATCTACGTCGCCGAAGACGCACGCCGGCAGTTGGTGGCCGACAACCTGATGCGTACCGCGAAGAAGATGGCCAAGGAAACTCAAGCCGTGCGCCTGCGTGTGTCCACCAGCAGTGACAACCAGGTGGCGCAGAAAACCTATGAGTCCATCGGTTTTCGGGAAGACACCGAGTTCAAGAACTACGTGCTTGCGATCAGCGATGACTGACAACTATTAACCAAACCTCATACATCTGTTGTGGGAGCCCCCTCCCACACTGACGCTGTGTCTACAATCAGATCGCTTTCGCGACATTCCCCGCTACAAAACCAGCACGCTTTTCACAACTCTATCCGTATAATGCGGACCTTTCAGGGTCGTAAGAAATACGCCACTACCTTGTAGCCCTTATTACCCGAAGCCTCCGCACAGGCCCGCTGAGCCAGGCCATTCACACAGGTGCCCTCCATGGATTTCAACCCGCTCGACCTTATCCTGCATCTCGACGTGTACCTCGACATGCTGGTGAGAAACTACGGAGTGTGGATCTACGCCATTCTGTTCCTGGTTATCTTTTGCGAAACCGGCCTGGTGGTCATGCCGTTTCTGCCGGGTGATTCCTTACTGTTCATCGCCGGCGCTGTTGCAGCGGGCGGCGGCATGGACCCGATATTGCTGGGCGGCCTGCTTATGCTCGCGGCCATCCTGGGTGACAGTACCAACTACGTGATCGGACGAACGGCCGGGGAACGCTTGTTCAGCAACCCCAACTCGAAGATCTTCCGCCGCGACTACCTGCAAAAAACCCACGATTTCTACGACAAGCATGGCGGCAAAACCGTGACCCTGGCGCGCTTCCTGCCGATCCTGCGGACCTTCGCACCGTTCGTCGCCGGCATCGCCAAGATGCCTTACCCGCGCTTCTTCGGTTTCAGCGTGTTCGGCACCGTCCTCTGGGTCGGCGGCCTGGTAACCCTGGGCTACTTCTTCGGCAACGTGCCGTTCATCAAGAAAAACCTGTCGCTGCTGGTGGTGTTCATCATCCTGCTGTCGCTGGTACCGATGATCATCGGTGTGTTCCGCAGCCGCTTTGGCCGCAATTCCACCGAAGCCAAGCCGCAGTAACCTGCGATGTGGTCCCTCAGCGCCTGGCGTCGCCGGCGCCTGCTGGCCAAGCACCCGATTGCCGATGAAACGTGGCAGCGGGTGCGCCATCACCTGACGTTCCTCGACGGCATCACTGCCGAGCAAGACCAGTGGCTGCGGGAAGCCTGCGTGGTGTTCCTCGCCGAAAAACACCTCACCGCCCTGCCCGGCGTCGAACTGCACCAGGAACAGCGCCTGCTGCTCGCCGCCCAGGCACAGCTGCCGCTGATGAACCTTGGCGACCTCGACTGGTACCAGGGCTTCCACGAGATCGTGCTGTACCCCGACGACTTCCTCAGCCCGCAGCGCCATCGCGACGCCAGCGGCGTGGAGCACGAGTGGGACGGCGAGCACAGCGGCGAAGCCTGGCAACAGGGCCCGGTGATCCTTGCGTGGCCCGGCGTACTGGCCAGCGGCAACTGGGAAGGCTACAACCTGGTCATTCACGAACTGGCCCACAAGCTGGACATGCTCAACGGCGACGCCAACGGCCTGCCACCCCTGCACCACGACATGCGCGTGCAGGAATGGGCCAGCGTCATGCAAAGCGCCTTCGACGACCTCAACCGCCAGCTCGACCGCAACCCTGACGCCGAAACGGCCATCGACCCCTACGCCGCGGAAAACCCGGCCGAGTTCTTTGCCGTCACCAGCGAATATTTCTTCAGTGCCCCGGATTTACTGGTCAGCAGTTATCCACAGGTGTACGAGCAACTGAGCCACTTCTACCGTCAGGATCCCCTGGCGCGCCTGCACCAACTGCAGGCCGGCGACGTGCGGTATCAGACGGAACGCCAAGCGCACTACGACGTCTGACGCATGGCATCGGCGTCAGAATATGCCTATAATCGCCGCCACTTTTAGGCCAATCCGGCCATGTTCCATGGCCAACTACGGGGGCAACGCCCAATGAGCTACAGCAAGATTCCGGCTGGCAAAGACCTGCCGAACGACATCTACGTCGCCATCGAGATTCCGGCCAACCACGCGCCGATCAAATACGAAATCGACAAAGACAGCGACTGCCTGTTCGTTGACCGTTTCATGGCCACCCCGATGTTCTACCCGGCCAACTACGGTTTCATCCCCAACACCCTGGCAGACGACGGTGACCCCCTCGACGTGCTGGTCGTGACCCCTTACCCGGTTACCCCAGGCTCGGTGATCCGCGCCCGCCCGGTCGGCATCCTGAACATGACTGACGACGGCGGCGGCGATGCCAAAGTTATCGCAGTACCACACGACAAGCTGTCCCAGCTGTATGTCGACGTGAAGGAATACACCGATCTGCCGCCACTGCTGCTGGAACAGATCAAACACTTCTTCGAGAACTACAAAGACCTCGAAAAAGGCAAATGGGTGAAGATCGACGGTTGGGGCAATGCAGACGCCGCCCGCGCCGAGATCCTGAAGTCGGTCGCTGCCTACAAAGGCTGATACCGCTATTCGCTCTGAAAAAGCCCCGATTAAACGGGGCTTTTTTTGTGGGAAAAATATAAACATCCGGCTACTTTAATAAACATATTTACAGCAATTGTTTAACTAGCTTAATCAACTAGCAGAATAGTCCTGCGATAAGGAAACACCTACATACAGCAACTCAACGCATGGTTTATTTGATCTGATTTTACGGCCAGTAAACTCTGCGTTTATGAATACATCAGGTGATCGCTTAAGAGCGCTATTACGGGAAGTTCATCTTTCCGCTTCCGACTTCGCCAAGAACCGCGATGTTACGCCTCAACACGTAAACAACTGGTTCAAACGCGGCGTCCCCATGGGCCGGCTAAACGAGTTCGCAGAATTGTTGTGCGTCACCAGCCGTTGGCTGCGCACAGGCGAAGGCCCCAAACATCCACCCGCCAACTACCTGCTGGAAGGATCCGATGCAGACACCTCCCACCGTATCGCCCGCGAGACCAGCGGCAACTACATCACCCACCCGGTCTCGGGCCCGGTAAAAATCGACGTGGAGATCCCCCTCCACCCCACCTTCACCTCGACCGAAAGCATCCGCCTCTCCCTGCACACCCTTGAAGCCATCGGTGTAAGCCCGGAGCGGGCGCTCGGGGCCTACATGGTCGGCAACAGCATGATCGACATCATCCAGGACGGAAGTACCCTTGCCATCGACTGTGGCCGCAAACAGATCATCGATGGCGAAATCTACGCGGTAGAGCACGACGGAATGCTGCGGATCAAATACCTCTACAACCGTCCAGGAGGTGGCCTGCGGATGCGCAGCCACAACAGCGCCGAGCATCCGGACGAGTTTTTGACCTATGAGCAGCGGCATGAGCAGAACTTTGAGATTCTGGGTTGGGTGTTCTGGTGGGCGACACTGAATAACCGCCGCCCGCCGGTGCCGTTGGATGAGCATTTATTGGGCTACGAAGGCTCTAAATCGGATCCGGAGCTGGGAAATTGAGGCGAATGTGGGTATTATCCGCCGCACATTTGGCAGGGGGTTGGCGTGAAGCCGGTCCGCCCTGCCTGGCGATGCGGAGGAGTTCCCGCTGATGCCCCTTATCACCTGGGTGTGAGCCTGGGTGAACGATTTGAAGGCTGGTGAGGTTTACCAAAAATAAGCTGAACCAGTCCCCGAGAAGCCGGCCACAAGCCGGCTTTTTAATGCCTGGAAGAAATGCGCTACACCTGCCAGGCATCGAGCTATTTGAGAACGCGCCAACCGCTCCAAGGCACGCAAGCCGTCTTTTCCATCCTCAGGACATTCGCCTGATACGTCGCTAAAAGCCCGTTCCAAGAACACGTTTCGCATACCTGTCGTTACCAACGACATGACATCAAGACGTGTCGCAGAAATCAAAATATAGCGACACGTAGTGCACGCATGTTTACACTGACGCCACGAAAGGGCGCCCTGATGAGCCCCTCTTACCTTTAGACGGATAAGTCAAAGACCGAGCCCCATCCATGACCGCATCCCACCTTCCCTGGCAGGCTGACAAGCCCTACAACCAGCTTCCCACTTTGCCACCGGCAACTGTTCTGGAAACCCATGCAGTGCTCAAACGCTGCATTGAGGCCCGCACAGCCCTGGCCGAATTGAAGCAAGCGGCTGAGCTGATCCCTAACCAGACAATGCTGATCAACACCATTCCATTGCTGGAGGCCAAGGACAGCTCAGAGATCGAAAGTATCGTCACCACCACGGATTTGCTCTTTCAGCATGCTCAGGATGGAGATAGCCACGCAGACCCAGCGACCAAGGAAGCACTGCGCTACCGCAAAGCCCTGCAGAAAGGTTATCAATCGTTGGCCGACCGCCCACTCTCCACCGGTACTGCAGTCGAAATCTGCCGCACGCTTAAAGGCGTGAACATGGATATACGCCGGGTGCCAGGAGTCCAGCTAGCCAACGACCGAACCGGCGAGATCATCTATACCCCACCGGAAGGCGAAGATCGCTTACGTGACATGCTCGCCAACTGGGAGCGCTTCCTGCACAACGAGACCGACCTGGATCCATTAGTACGTATGGCGGTTAGTCACTATCAATTCGAAGCCATTCACCCATTCACCGACGGCAATGGCCGTACCGGGCGAGTGCTCAACACCCTGTACCTGATCCAGGAAGGCCTGCTGAATCTACCGATTCTCTACCTTAGCCGTTACATCATTGCCCATAGAGCCGATTACTACCGCCTGTTGCTTGATGTCACTCGCAAACAAGCCTGGGAGCCTTGGCTGCTGTACATGCTCAGCGCTGTGGAAGAAACAGCACGCTGGACTTGTGCAAAAATTGCCGCTATTCGCAGCCTGTCCGAGCACACCACCCAGTTTGTTCGTGAGCAGTTGCCGAAAACCTATTCCCGCGAGCTGGTAGACGTCATTTTCGAACAGCCCTACTGCCGCATCAGCAACGTCGTCGACAAACAGATTGCCCAGCGTCAAGCAGCCTCCCGTTACCTCAAAGAACTAGTCGCCATCGGCGTTCTGCAAGAGGTTCAGGTTGGCAAGGAAAAGCTCTTCATCCATCCCAAACTGATGCAGCTACTCACTCGCGACAGCAATGACTTCAAGCCATACGCCTGAGGAGACCGCTTTAATCCATGGCGATCGTCTGCCGGGATTTCCGCCCCTGAGCCAGGATGATGAGCATTTGGTCAGTAGATCGCTGACCAAATGCATCGCAACCTCAGCGTAGGCTTAAGGTCCTCACCTCGGCTGCAAACAGTCCAGCGCTCGATCCACCACCACCTTCGACATTTCCACCAAATGCATCACCGCCCGCTGTGCGCCATTCAGCGGCTCGGTCGACGCCTGGGCGGTTGCTACGGCGCAATGCAGCAACTCGGCAGCATGGGCCAGCGCATCTTCGAAACTCAGTTCGTCATCGACGGTAAACGGGTTGGGTGAAGGCTGCGCGTCCGGCGCTTTAAGGTAGTGATCGATCACTCGACGCGAGGCATCAGTGTCGCGGAGTAAGGCTTTATGGAATGCGGGTGGATCGGGGGTAACTTTGACCATGGTAAATCTCCAATCAAACATTTGGAGCCACCACTCCTCGCGACTAAACGAAGGCGGCAGCTGTACGCAGGTTAGTCGACCGGTCGATTGGAAACCCGGCGCGCCCGAGGGCGCCCTGCGCACAGCCACCATAAAAGTGCAGGCGAAAAACGGCCTGACTCATGAACTGATCGTGCGCCAATCGAATCCGGGCGACTAAACCCGATCACCGAATATGCAGTGACGGAACGCAGACTAGTCGCGGGATTTTGCTGGCGCAAGCGCTTGGAATTCTCTAGGAAACGTCCTGCAAATGAAAGGGATCAGTCTTCCTGGCCATTCCCAATCACTGCATCTTCTTGACTCTCCCCCTAAGGTCACACCTCACCCTGAAACCCCAGTTTTCAGGACCGCACCACCATGAGCCAACGCATCCTGGTCATCCTCGGCCACCCTTCCAGCACCAGCTTCTGCTCGGCCCTCACCGACACCTACATCACCAGCGCCAAAAACGCCGGCCACGAAGTACGCATCCTGCGTCTGGGTGAACTGGCTTTCGACCCTATCCTCCACAACGGCTACAACCAGGCCCAGCCTCTGGAACCCGACCTGCTCAACGCGCAATCCGACATCCTGTGGGCCAATCACCTGACGTTTGTTTTCCCCGTCTGGTGGGGTGGAATCCCTGCGTTGATGAAAGGTTTTATCGACCGAATTTTCCTATCCGGTTTCGCCTTCAAATACCGCAAGGGAAAGGCCTTCCCCGACAAACTCCTGAAGGGCAGAACCGCGCACTTGCTGGTGACCCTGGACACGCCGCCGTGGTATTACAGGTGGTTCTACCGCATGCCCGCACTGCACCAGATACGCAAGACGACGCTGGAGTTTTGTGGCATCCAGCCGATCAAGACGTTGCAGTTCGGGCCGGTGCTTGGCTCTACGCCAGCACAGCGGGAACAGTGGCTGAAACAGGCCGGCGCACTCTTTGGGAAAAGGATTTTTCATGTACATCGGCAAAGCCGCGCAACTGTCGGGCACAACCATCAAGGCGATTCGTCACTATGAGGCCATCGGCCTGTTGCCGCCGCCGCAGCGGGAAGGTCGTTATCGGATTTACTCCACGCAAAGTGTCGAACTGCTGACGTTCATCAAGTGCGCCCAGCAGTTGGGTTTCAAGCTCAAGGAGTTGCAGGCGATTCTGGGTGGGCATCCTGGTGATGGGTTGCCCTGGGAGCTGGCGGACAAGGCAATCACCAACAAAAAGCAGGAACTGGTGAGGCAAATCGAAGCGCTGCAGAAGATGCACGGGGGATTGGTCGAATTTGAGGCCAGTCTCAAGGATGCTCAGGGCCAATGCACCGCACCACTGAAAACGCCACTGCCGTCAATGAGCTGAATCGCTGTTTTACGTAGTACCGGGCAGCGGCTCGGAACAGAAAAAGCTTCGCAAGTAATGGAGTGGTTTCCGGCCGCACTGGGAAAGGTCCACTTCGAGCGCGATTGGCAATGGCGTGCTGGCGGGAAGTTGGACGGCGATTACCGGCGTGTGGGACGCCATCAAGCAAGCGCAGGAGATCTTCAAGGACGCCGGCAAGCTGTTTGAAAGCCTGGGGGCGACAGCCAGCGAATCGATGGAGCTGGCGAGTACTGCGCCAAAGGTTATGGAACAGGCGATCCTGCTGGCCAGTGATGAGGCGGCGCTGTACCTGATGTGCGCATCTGACTGGACAGTGAGCCGAATAGCTCACACAATCGGCTCACCAAATGAGCCGAATAAGCCTCCTATTCGGCTCACGCACAGAGCATGCCTCCATGGATCAACCGAACTGGATCTGGCAACAACCCGACTGGCCGCACTTTCACTGGCAACCAGAGCGCCTTGCAGCGTTGTTGCGCGAGTGCACGCAGGCGCAAGGAAAGTTGCTGGGCATGCTCGGTTCGGTCAGCCAGGCCCAGAGCTCAGAGAATGAACTGGATGCGTTGCTGCAAAACATTCTGACCTCCTCGGCAATCGAGGGTGAGCAACTGAATGTGGGTTCCGTACGTTCCTCTTTGGCCCGACGCCTGGGCCTGGAGCAATTGCAAGACGGCTCAGTGAGCCGACGCAGCGAGGGTCTGGCTGACTTGATGCTGGACGCCACGCAACAGTTTGCTCAACCGTTTACCCTCACCCGTCTATTTAACTGGCATCGGTGGTTGTTTCCCGCCGAGGAGGCCCGCTTTTCCACCCACGGCTTGAACGTAGGCGCGCTAAGGGGGGATGAGCCCATGCAGGTTGTGTCGGGACGACTGGACCGACCCACTGTGCATTTCGAGGCCCCACCCCGCCAAGGACTGGAGCAGTCGCTGGACGATTTCATCGAATGGTTTAAAGCCAGTCGCCATCATGCGGCCCTTGACCCATTGCTGCGCGCAGGCCTGGCGCATTTCTGGTTCGTCACCCTGCATCCCTTCGATGATGGTAATGGTCGTCTGACGCGGGCGATTACCGACCTCGCGCTTGCCCAGGCAGAGCATCAAGCGATCCGCTTCTACGCCATGTCGGCGAGCATCCTTGAAGACCGGGCGGGCTATTACCGTGCACTGGAAACCAGTCAAAAGGCCACGCTGGATATCACCGATTGGCTTGAGTGGTTCCTGCAAACGCTGCTTCGTAGCTTGCAGCAGGCCATGGTGCGGATTGACCGGGTACTGGGCAAAACCCGCTTCTGGCAGCAGCATCGGGACCACGCACTCAGCGCCGAACAGACCAAAGTCTTGAATCGCCTGCTCGACGGTGGCGAAAAGGGCTTTGAGCACGGGATCAGCGCCGCCCAGTATCAGGCATTGGCCAAAGTGTCCAAGGCCACGGCGACCCGACATCTGGCCGATCTTCTGGAAAAAAACTGCCTGGTTCGGCTACCCGGCGGCGGCCGCAGCACCCGCTATCAAATCAACACCCAAGGCGATTGATTTACAAGGCAAATCCCCCCACTCATTTGCCCCAATCCCCCATGTCTGCTAGTGTCGCGCCGGTTTACCGTCTACCGGAATAGCCGCCATGGCCCGCAAAAAAGTTGCACTCGATTTCGAACAATCCCTCGCCGACCTGCAAACCCTGGTCGAGCGGATGGAGAACGGCGAGTTGTCGCTGGAAGACTCGTTGACCGCATTCGAGCAAGGCATCGGCCTGACCCGCGACTGCCAGAGCGCCCTGGCGCAGGCGGAGCAGAAGGTCCAGGTGTTGCTGGAACGCGATGGGGAGTTGGCCGAAGAACCTTTCGATGCGGAACAGCCTGAATGATCGACGCTTATCAGGCCGGCAGCCAGGCCCGGGTCAATGCTGCGCTGGAACCGCTGTTTGTCGCGCCCAGCCCTGAGCTGAACCGCCTGTATGAGGCCATGCGCTACAGCGTGATGAACGGTGGCAAGCGCGTTCGCCCGTTGCTCGCCTATGCGGCCTGTGAAGCCCTCGGCGCCCAGGCGGAGGAAGCCAACGGCGCCGCCTGTGCGGTGGAGTTGATCCACGCTTACTCCCTGGTACACGACGATTTGCCGGCAATGGACGACGACGATCTGCGTCGCGGCCAACCCACTACCCATAAAGCCTTTGATGAAGCCTGCGCGATTCTCGCCGGTGACGGCCTGCAAAGCCTGGCGTTCAGCGCCCTGCTGGACCCGCGCCTGAGCAGCGTCAACGCCGAGATCCGTCTGCGCATGGTTACCGCGCTGGCGCTGGCCGCAGGGCCTGCCGGCATGGTCGGCGGTCAGGCGATTGACCTGGGTTCGGTCGGTTTGAAGCTCGATCAACAAGCCCTGGAATACATGCACCGCCACAAGACCGGCGCGCTGATCGAGGCCGCCGTGCACCTCGGCGCCCTGGCCAGTGGCCGTGCCGACGCGGCGCAACTGGCGGCGCTGCAAACCTACGCGCGGGCCATCGGCCTGGCGTTCCAGGTGCAGGACGATATTCTCGACGTTGAAAGTGATACCGCGACCCTCGGCAAGCGCCAGGGTGCTGATATCGCACGGGACAAGCCGACTTATCCTTCGCTTCTCGGGCTGGAAGCCGCCAAGGCGTACGCCCTGGAGCTGCGGGACCAGGCCCTGGATGCCCTGCGACCTTTCGACGCGGCTGCCGAGCCACTGCGTGACCTGGCGCGGTATATCGTCGAACGTCGCCACTGACAACAGCGGCCTTTTCCACCGCATATCAGCCAAGTTCGGCGCTCTGCGTGGGCAGTTTGCGATGCTTGAGGTAAACTGCCGCCTCTTCTATACCTATAACGATTCGCCTGATGCCCACGACGTTTCAAGAGATTCCCCGCAAGCGCCCGGCCACGCCCCTGCTGGACCGTGCCAACACGCCAGCCGGCCTGCGCCGCCTGGGTGAAGCCGAGCTGGAAACCCTGGCCGATGAGTTGCGCCTGGAATTGCTCTACACGGTCGGCCAGACCGGTGGGCATTTCGGTGCCGGCCTGGGCGTCATCGAGCTGACCATTGCGCTGCATTACGTATTCGACACTCCGGACGACCGGCTGGTGTGGGACGTGGGTCATCAGGCCTATCCGCACAAGATTCTCACCGGACGCCGCGAGCGCATGGCCACACTGCGCCAGAAGGATGGCATCGCCGCCTTCCCGCGCCGCTCCGAGAGCGAGTACGACACCTTTGGCGTCGGCCACTCCAGCACCTCTATCAGTGCAGCGCTGGGCATGGCGATTGCCGCCCGCCTGCAAAACAGCGATCGCAAGGCGATTGCGGTGATCGGTGATGGCGCGTTGACCGCCGGCATGGCCTTCGAGGCGCTGAACCACGCGCCGGAAGTGGACGCCAACATGCTGGTGATCCTCAACGACAACGACATGTCGATCTCGCGCAATGTCGGTGGCCTGTCGAATTACCTGGCAAAAATCCTCTCCAGCCGCACTTACGCAAGCATGCGTGAAGGCAGCAAGAAGGTGCTCTCGCGTCTGCCCGGCGCGTGGGAAATTGCCCGTCGTACCGAAGAATATGCCAAGGGGATGCTGGTTCCCGGCACCCTGTTCGAAGAGCTGGGCTGGAACTACATCGGCCCGATCGACGGCCATGACCTGCCAACCCTGATCGCCACCCTGCGCAACATGCGTGACCTTAAAGGCCCGCAGTTCCTGCATATCGTGACCAAGAAAGGCAAAGGCTTCGCCCCGGCGGAAGTCGACCCGATTGGTTACCACGCGATCACCAAGCTGGAACCGCTGAACGCCCCGGCCGCCGCGCCGAAGAAGCCCAGCGGGCCAAAGTATTCCGGTGTGTTCGGCGAATGGCTGTGTGACATGGCCGCCGCCGATCCGCGCCTGGTGGGCATCACCCCGGCGATGAAGGAAGGTTCCGACCTGGTGGCGTTCAGCGAGCGTTTCCCGCTGCGCTATTTCGACGTGGCCATCGCCGAGCAACACGCGGTGACCTTCGCCGCGGGCATGGCCTGTGAAGGCGCCAAGCCGGTAGTCGCGATCTACTCTACGTTCCTGCAACGCGGTTATGACCAGTTGATTCATGACGTCGCGGTGCAGAACCTCGACGTACTGTTCGCCATCGACCGTGCGGGCCTGGTGGGCGAAGACGGCCCGACCCATGCCGGCAGCTTCGACCTCTCGTACCTGCGCTGCATCCCCGGCATGCTGGTGATGACCCCGAGCGACGAGAACGAACTGCGCAAGATGCTCAGCACCGGCCACCTGTACAACGGCCCGGCGGCTGTGCGCTATCCGCGGGGGAATGGTCCGAATGCGGTGATCGAAAAGGACCTTGAGCCTATCGAAATCGGCAAGGGTATCGTCCGCCGCCAGGGCAGCGGCGTTGCCTTGCTGGTGTTCGGCGTGCAATTGGCTGAAGCCTTGAAAGTGGCCGAGAAGATCGACGCCACGGTGGTAGACATGCGTTTCGTCAAGCCACTGGACGAGGCCTTGATGCGCGAGATCGCCGGCAGCCATGAGCTGCTGGTGACCCTCGAAGAAAACGCCATCATGGGCGGCGCCGGTGCGGCAGTCAGTGAGTTCCTGGCACGGGAGAATATCCTCAAGTCCGTGCTGCACCTGGGCCTGCCGGATGTGTATGTCGAGCATGCCAAGCCGGCGCAGATGCTGGCCGAGTGCGGGCTGGATGAATCCGGGATTGAAGCTTCGGTTCGTCAGCGCATGGCCCTGCTGGGCCTGTAGAAACGCGATTAAAAATGTGGAAGCGGGCTTGCTCGCGAAAGCGCTGGGTCAGTCGACAGATGCATTGACTGACACTGCGCCTTCGCGAGCAAGCCCGCTCCCACATTTGTTTTATGCCAACTTCAAATGCTACGGACAGCCCATGAACCGCCTTCGCCTCGCCCTGCCCCTTCTGTTACTGCCCGCCACCGACCTGCTCGCCGACAGTTTCGAACGCGACCAAGCCCTCAAGCTGCCCGACGTGGTGATCAGCGCCAACCGCCAGGTCCAGGCGCGCAACGACAGCAGCGCCGCCAACACCGTCTTCACCCGCGACGACATCGACCGCCTGCAACCCACCAGCGTGACCGACTTGCTCAGCCGCGTGCCCGGCGTGCAGGTTTCACAGGCCGGTGGCCGTGGCAGTCTGGCAAGCGTCTACATTCGTGGCACCAAGTCGGCCCAGAGCCTGGTGCTGGTCGACGGCCAGCGCATCGGCAACTCGACTTCCGGCGACAGCAACCTGCAACACCTGAACATCCAGCAGATCGAACGCGTGGAAGTCCTGCGTGGTTCGCGCTCGGTGATCTACGGCAGCGATGCGATTGGCGGGGTGATCCAGATTTTCACCCGGCGTGGTAACGAGTCCGGCCTGCAACCCCGCCTGCATGTGGGATTTGGCAGCAACCAGACGTGGGAACGCAGCCTGGGCTTGTCCGGCGGCGATGCGCAAACCCGCTTCAACCTCGGCGCCAGCCTGGATGACACGGCCGGAATCAATCGCACGTACGACTCCTATCCCAGCGACCGTGACCATGACGCCTATCGCAACCAGGCCATCAGTTTCAGCCTGAGCCATGCCTTCAACGATGACCTCGAAGCGGGTGTGAACGTGCTGGATAACCGCGGCAAAAGCGAATTCGACAACCCGTTCGGTCGCTTCGATTCGACCACCTTCCAAAGCTTCCAGCAAAAGCCCTACACCCACTTCACCGTGAGCAGTGTCAGCACCTATGTTGACGCGCGTATCAATGACACGTGGAAGTCCCGGCTGGAAGCGGGCCACAGCGAAAACCGCGAAGAAACCCGGGACAAGCTCAGCACCGAACGCAGCGTGTTCAACACTTACCGCAACTCACTGAACTGGCAGAACGACCTGACCCTCAATGAGCAGAACAGCCTGATACTGGGCGGCGACTGGTACGAGGACCAGGTCAACAGCAGCACAGCGTTCGCCGAAGACAGTCGCTGGAATCGAGCGGCGTTTATCCAGCACCGCTTTCAAGCCCAGTCCTTTTCCACCGAACTGGGCCTGCGTCGCGACGATAACCAACAGTTCGGCGGCCACAACAGCTGGAGCGGCACCTTCACCCTGCCGCTGAACCCGGACAATGATCTGTTGCTGAGCTACAGCGAAGGCTTCCGCGCGCCTACGTTCAACGACCTCTACTACCCGGACGAATTCGGCTTCAAAAACAGTAACCCGAACCTCAAGCCCGAGACATCGAAAAGCTACGAAGTGCAATGGCGCAGCCAGCTCAGCGACAGCAGCCGACTGGAAGCCTCGCTGTACCGCACCGATATTCAGGACGCGATCGTGTTTGCCAGCAACGGCCCGCAAAACGTCAGCGCCGCACGCATCAACGGCTTCGAGGCGGCGCTCAAGCAAGAACTGTTCGGCTGGCAAAGCAGCCTCGCCGTTGCATTGATCGACCCACGCGACCGCGACACCGGGCGCACACTGGCGCGTCGAGCCCGGCGCACCCTGAGCCTGGACCTGGATCGCCAATTCGATCAATTCGGCGTCGGCGCCAGCTGGCAAGCGGTCAGCAGCAGCTACGACGATGCGGCGAACCAGCAACGCCTGGGCGGGTATGGCTTGCTGGGGCTACGGGGCAGTTGGGCGGTGAACCATGAAGTCACGCTGGAAATGAAGCTCGATAACCTGCTGAACAAGGACTACAGCCGGGCGCTGTATCAGTATCAAGGCCAGCAATATGGCTATCGGGAAGAAGGCCGGGCACTGATGTTCGGGGTGACCTGGACGCCGGAACTCTAAGTCGTCTGCACCGGCCTCATCGCGGGCAAGCCCGGCTCCCACAGGGGACCGTGCTTATCCAGACGACTCGGTCAAATGTGGGAGCTGGCTTGCCTGCGATAGCGGTCTCACAGCCCCGGTGCAATCACCTGACACAACCGCGCCACCGCCTGCAGCATCTGCCCGCTGGGCCGTTCCAGGCCCTTGTCGGGCACCAGCAGCAAATGCCCGTTCGCTACCGCCGCCACCTGGGGCCAGGCCTTCCAGGCATCCAGCTGCGCTTGATCGCCCGCCAGAATCACCTCGGGATTACGCTGCAACACCGACTCAATACTGACCTGCGGTGCCGGTAATTTCAGGTCATCGAACACATTGCGCGCGCCGCACACACTCAGCGCATCGCTGATGATCTGCCCGCCACCCACGGTGTACAGCGGCTGGTTCCACACCTGATAAAACACCCGCAACGGCTCGGCCCGGTGATAGCGCGAGCGCAATTCGGCCAAGCGCTGACGCAACTGCGCGGCCAATTGCCGGCCGGCGTCATCCCGCCCGAGTTGCCGGGCAATGGTTTCGACCTGTGAGGTGAGTTGTTCGAGGCTGTGGGGTTCGGCGACAAATACCGGGATGTTCAGGCGTTGCAGCTGTTCACGCGGGCCCGGGCCGACGCTGCCGGGCCAAAGCAGGATCAGGTCGGGCTTGAGGCTGAGCAGCCGTTCCATGTCCAACTGCCCGTAGTTGCCCACAGACGGCACGTTCGCCAACGCCTGTGGCCGCTCGCCGCCATCCAGCACGCCCACCAGCAAATCGGCGGCGCCCAGTTCAACGACGATTTCAGACAAGGAAGGCGCAAGGCTGACCACCCGCTCAACCGCCGCAGCCTGGGCCGCGACGACCAGCAGCCACACCGCCAGCCAGACGCGCATCAACCCAACTGGCGCGGGATGCGGTAGAGGTAGAACAGCACCAGGGTCGACAATGCCAACAGAAACAGCGGCACCGCTTCCAGCCCGACAAACACCGCCAGCGCGCCGACCCAGGCCGGCAGTGCAGCCACCAGCAACGCCACACGACGACGGGCCGCGAGGGTGATCCAGGCAGCCGGTTCTTCAGGGGTATCGAGGGCTTTGCCGGTGGCGATCAGCGCGTGTTTATAGCCGTGGAAGTAACGCAGGCTGACAAACATCGAGGCTACGCCGGCGATAAAAAACGGCATCGCCAGTACCGGCAGCAAGGGCTCGGCCTTGCCAAACACGAGGTTGATCACAAACAACGGCGCCAGCGCCAACGCCAGGTATTGCCACCAGTTAAACGACAGTCGCCGCTTGACCTGGCCGCGCGTCACGCCCGGTCGGCCTCGCCCTGGTGCTCGTTGCCCATCATGTGGTCGAGCTTGCTGGCCTTGGTGGCCAGGTAGAGCTTGTTGTGCGGGTTGTGGCCGGTGTGCAGCGGCACGCGCTCGGCGACGGTGATGCCCATGTCGGTCAAGGCTTTGACCTTGCGCGGGTTGTTGGTCATCAGCCGCAGGGATTTGACGCCCAGGTGCTGGAGCATCGGCAGGCAGATCCCATAGTCGCGCTGGTCAGCGGCAAAACCGAGGCGCTCGTTGGCTTCCACAGTGTCGGCGCCGCCATCTTGCAACTCATAGGCGCGGATCTTGTTCAGCAGGCCAATGCCACGGCCTTCCTGACGCAGGTACAGCAACACGCCACGGCCTTCGCGGGCGATGGCCTGCAGGGCGGCTTCCAGTTGCGAGCCGCAGTCACAGCGCTGGCTGAACAGCGCATCGCCGGTCAGGCACTCGGAGTGCACGCGACCGAGGACCGGGGCACCGTCCGCCACGTCACCGAGGCTGAGAACAACGTGTTCGCGCCCGGTGGCTTCTTCAAGAAAGCCATTCATGGTGAACGTGGCAAAAGGGGTTGGCAGCTTGGAAGCGGCGACGAAAACGACGGGCACCTTGTGCTCCTGATTTCAGATTTCACAGGGGAGGGATTGTAACAGTAGGTTCCTACAGACGCTTAAGCTGAATTATCGCTGATAAAGATCAATAGGTTCGATTGGCCTTCAGCTTGGTTCTATGCCTTTCAGAAATGTTGATAGCCACGAATGGCCGGCGTGACGTCCTGGCCAGACGCATCCAGCAGGGTAACGCCCTGCCCCGCCTCGACCCGGCCGATTACATGGACCGGCACACCGGCGGCCAACAGCGGCGCCAGTTCGGCGGGCGGCAAGGTGAACGCCAGTACGTAGTCGTCCCCCCCGCTCAACGCGGCCACCCGGGCATCCGCCTCACCGACGAACGCCAGCAAGGCGGCGGACAACGGCAGTTTTTGCTGCTCGATCAACAAGCTGACAGCCGACGCCTTGGCGATATGCCCGCAATCAGCTAAAAGGCCGTCGGAAATATCCATGGCAGACGTGGCCTTGCCCCGCAACGCCAAGCCCAGCGCCAACTGCGGTTGCGGCGACCAGTAATGGGCCAGCAGTGGCTCGACGATAGCCGCCTCCGCCGTGCGCTGCCCCAGCACCAGCGGCAAGGCGCCCGCTGCGTTACCCAGCTCACCGCCCACACACAGCAAGTCGCCAGGCCGCGCGCCGCTGCGGGTCAAGGCCTGGCCCGCCGGCACCCGGCCAAACACGGTCATGGTCAGGCTCAGCGGCCCACGGGTGGTGTCGCCACCTACCAGAACCACGCCACAACCCTGCGCCATGGCGTTCAAGCCCTGGGCATAGCGTTGCAGCCAATCGGCATCAACCGTCGGGGTGGTGAGGGCAAGGGTAAACGCGAGGGGATTGGCGCCCATGGCCGCCAGATCGCTGACTGCCACGGCCAGCGAGCGCTGGCCGAGCAGAAACGGATCGCAGGGGTCGGCAAAATGCACGCCGGCCACCAGGGTATCGGTAGAAATCGCCAGCTGTTCCCCGGGAGGAACAGCCAGCAAGGCGCAGTCGTCGCCAATCCCCAGTGCAATGCCTTCGCCGCCCTGCGCACAGGGCGCGGCGGCGAAGTAGTTGCGGATCAGCTCAAACTCGCCCATTGCGTCAGCAAGCGCCAGTTAGCGCTTGTACGCCTTCACTTCGGCTTCACGCAGGCGCGGGGCCAGCTTGTCGAGCACGCCGTTGACGAACTTGTGACCGTCGGTGGAACCGTAGACTTTCGCCAGTTCGATCCCTTCGTTGATCACAACGCGGTAAGGCACGTCGACGCGCTTGAGCAGTTCCCAGGTGGACAGGCGCAGTACGGCCAGTTCAACCGGGTCCAGCTCTTCGATCGCCAGGTCCAGGCACGGCGTCAGTGCAGCGTCGATCTCCGCCAAGTTGGCCGGAACACCGTGCAGGATGTCGTGGAAGTAGCTGGCATCGGCCGCGCTGAAATCGTTGTCGACGCGAAACTGCGCCTCGATTTCGTTCAGCGAGGTTTTCGCCATGTGGCGCTGGTACAAAGCCTGGGTCGCGAGCTGGCGGGCCGAACGACGCTTTTCGCTTTTCGATGGCTTGCCGGCGTCTGCCGGGCGCGGGTCCTGGGGGTTGAACTGATCGCTGTCGTCGCTAATCACTTGGCCTCCAACTGCGCCAGCAGGCTGACCATTTCCAGGGCGGACAGGGCAGCTTCAGCACCTTTGTTGCCGGCCTTGGTGCCGGAACGCTCGATGGCTTGTTCGATGGAATCAACGGTCAGCACGCCAAAGGCGACCGGCACGCCGAACTCCATGGACACCTGGGCCAGGCCCTTGGTGCATTCGCCAGCCACGTATTCGAAGTGCGGAGTGCCGCCACGAATGACCGCGCCCAGGGCGATGATCGCCGCGTATTCACCCTGCTGTGCAACTTTCTGCGCAACCAGTGGAATTTCGAAGGCGCCAGGAGCGCGGATGATAGTGATATCGCTTTCGCTCACACCGTGGCGAACCAGGGCATCCACGGCACCGCTTACCAGGCTTTCAACCACGAAGCTGTTGAAGCGGCCAACCACCAGGGCATAGCGGCCTTTGGGGGCGATGAAGGTACCTTCGATGGTCTTCAGGGTCATTCGACAAATCTCTTAAAGAGCCGGGACGCGCTTAGTGCGCGCCCCTCAGTGATATTTGAACCGCGAACAAGGGGCAAACAACGCCGGCCTTTATTCGGAGGGCACGTATTCTACTACTTCCAGGTCGAAACCGGATATGGCATTAAATTTCATTGGCGCACTCATCAGGCGCATTTTGCGCACGCCCAGGTCCCGCAGGATCTGCGAACCGGCCCCGACGATGCTGTAGGTGGTCGGTTTTTTCACCGGCGCGTGGTCGGCGGTTTCGCGGATATGCGCCAGCAGCACGTCGCCATCCAGCGGATGGCCCAGCAGCAATACAACACCGCTGCCGGCCTCGGACACCGCGGACATCGCGGCCCGCAGGCTCCAGCGCCCCGGTTGCTTGACCATCAGCAGGTCGCGCAGCGGGTCCATGTTGTGCACCCGCACCAGGGTTGGCTCTTCAGCGCAGATGGTGCCCAGGGTCAGGGCCATGTGCACGTCGCCTTCCACGGAATCACGATAGGTCACCAGGTTGAACTGGCCCAGTTCGCTGTCCAGCGGCTGCTCGGCAATCCGCTGAACGGTACGTTCGTGGATCATCCGGTAGTGGATCAGGTCGGCAATGGTGCCGATCTTGATGTTGTGCAGCGCGGCAAATTCTTCCAGCTCGGCGCGACGGGACATGGTGCCGTCGTCGTTCATCACTTCGCAGATCACACCGCTCGGCTCGAAACCGGCCATGCGCGCCAGGTCGCAGGCCGCTTCGGTGTGGCCGGCGCGAGCCAGGGTGCCACCCGGTTGGGCCATCAGCGGAAAGATGTGGCCCGGGCTGACGATATCTTCGGCCTTGGCGTCTTTCGCGGCAGCGGCTTGTACGGTGCGGGCGCGGTCAGCAGCGGAGATGCCGGTGGTGACACCGGTGGTGGCTTCGATGGACACGGTGAACTTGGTGCCAAACCCCGAACCATTGCGCGGCGCCATCAACGGCAGCTTCAGCAGCTCGCAGCGCTCGCGGCTCATCGGCATGCAGATCAGGCCACGGGCGTGCTTGGCCATGAAGTTGATGTGTTCCGGCTGGCAGCACTCGGCGGCCATGATCAGGTCGCCTTCATTCTCGCGGTCTTCGTCATCCATGAGGATGACCATCTTGCCTTGGCGGATGTCTTCAACCAGTTCTTCGATGCTGTTGAGCGCCACGCGGCACCCCCTTGGGTCAGGATTTAAGGTAGCCGTTAGCGGCTAAAAAACTTTCAGTGATGTTCCCGGCGGGCCCTTGAAGAGAGTCAGACTCTGCGGCCTTATCGCCCAATAGAAGGCGCTCCAGGTAACGGGCAAGCAAGTCCACTTCCAGGTTCACCCGGCGACCCGGCTGGTACGACGCCATGATGGTTTCGCTCAGGGTGTGGGGAATGATGGTCAGTTCAAATTCGGCGCCATTCACGGCGTTCACGGTCAGGCTGGTGCCGTCGACGGTGATCGAGCCTTTGTGGGCGATGTACTTGGCCAGCTCTTTCGGTGCGCGAATGCGAAATTCCACGGCACGCGCGTTTTCGCTGCGAGCAACCACTTCGCCGACACCGTCGACGTGGCCGCTGACCAGGTGCCCACCGAGGCGGGTGGTCGGGGTCAGGGCTTTTTCCAGGTTCACCGGGCTGCCGCTCTTGAGGTCGTTCATCGCGGTGCAGTCCAGGGTTTCCCGGCTGACATCGGCGGCAAAGCCGTTGCCAGGCAACTCGATGACGGTCAGGCACACACCGCTGACGGCGATGCTGTCGCCCAGTTTGACGTCGCTCAGGTCGAGCTTGCCGGTTTCAACCAGCAGGCGTACATCGCCGCCTTTTGGGGTCATTGCACGGATGCTGCCGATGGATTCGATAATGCCGGTGAACATGCCGTTCTCCTGAAGACGTGGCGCAGGCCGGAAATTATACGCTCGCTGATGGCAGAGGGATGGCAGTGACTCGCCAGTCATCGCCAACAGCGCGCATTTCAGTGATCTTGAGTTGGGGGGCGTCGGCCAGTTTCTCAAGCGGCCAGTCCAGCAAAGGCCGGGCGGCAGAGCCAAGAAACTTGCCGGCGACGAATATCACGTACTCGTCCACCAGCCCTTGCTGGGCGAAGGCACCCGCCAGGCTTGGGCCGGCTTCCACCAACACTTCGTTGACACCACGGGCCGCCAGGGCCACCAGCGCGGAACGCAGGTCGACCTGGCCGTCGACACCCGGCACCACCAGGCACTCGGGGCCTGTGGGGTACTGGTTGTCCGGCGTCACGCAGGTGATGACCAGCGCGGGGCCAGCCTTGAAGAACGGCGCATTCAGCGGCACCCGCAGGCGGCCGTCGATCAGCACACGCAGCGGCGGACGGGACATCGCCAGGGCGGTGGTTTCTTCATCCAGGCCCAGTTCGGCGGCGCGCACGGTCAGGCGAGCACCGTCGGCCAGCACCGTGTCGGCGCCGGTCAGCACCACACTGGCCTGGGCACGCAGGCGCTGCACAGCGGCACGCGCGGCCGGGCCGGTGATCCATTGGCTTTCGCCGTTGGCCATCGCGGTGCGACCGTCCAGGCTCATGGCCAACTTGACCCGCACAAACGGCAGGCCATGCTCCATGCGCTTGAGAAAGCCCGGGTTAAGCGCCCGCGCTTCGTTTTCCAGCAAGCCGCTGTGGGTCTCGATCCCGGCCTGGGCCAGGCGGCGCATGCCGCGCCCGGCGACTTCCGGATTCGGGTCCTGCATCGCTGCCACCACACGGGCCAGGCCGGCATTCACCAAGGCATCGGCGCAGGGCGGTGTGTGCCCGTGGTGGCTGCACGGTTCAAGGGTCACGTAGGCCGTGGCGCCCCGGGCCTTGTCGCCCGCAGCCCGCAGGGCGTGGACTTCCGCATGGGGTTCGCCGGTGCGCACGTGCCAGCCTTCGCCGACAACCTGCCCGTCACGCACGATCACGCAGCCAACCCGGGGGTTGGGGTGGGTGGTGTACAGGCCCTTGCGCGCCAATTCCAGGGCACGGGCCATGTAATGGGCGTCGAGTACCGCTTGTTCTGCCGAAGGTGGGTTCATTCTTTTACCGGCTCACGGGCCAGGCGGTCGATCTCTTCGCGGAACTCGTTGAGGTCCTGGAAGCGTCGATACACCGAGGCGAAACGGATATAGGCGACTTCGTCGAGCTTTTGCAGCTCGCCCATCACCAGTTCTCCAACCACCAGGGATTTGACTTCGCGCTCGCCGGTGGCGCGCAGCTTGTGCTTGATGTGCACCAGTGCCGCTTCCAGCCGCTCGACACTCACCGGGCGTTTTTCCAGGGCGCGCTGCATTCCGGCGCGCAGTTTTTCTTCGTCGAAAGGCTGGCGACTGCCGTCGGTCTTGATCAGACGTGGCAATACCAGTTCGGCGGTTTCGAAGGTGGTGAAACGTTCACCGCAGCCAGAAGCCAGGCATTCACGCCGGCGACGCACCTGTTCGCCCTCGGCGACCAGACGCGAGTCAATGACCTTGGTGTCGTTGGCACCGCAGAAGGGACAGTGCATGGTGGCAGGCAACAAAAAATGGGAGGGCCATGGTAGCGCATCCCTGTGGCAAGACAAGCCATAGCCTTTACGGTATATAGGCTGACTATTATGTTTCATATTTTTTAAGCCACGGATTTTGTCCTTTCTGGAGCCGTACATGCAGTTACGACCACTTGTTTTGCTCACGTTGCTCGGTTTTCTGGTCGCCTGCAGCAGCCATGCCCCAAAACCTGCGGCGCCGGCTCCGGCACCGCAACAAGAGAAAAAACTGCCGGGTGTGGAAGAAGATCTCGGCCCGTTGCCCGCCTACCAGCGTGAAGTCAGCGGCCAATTGAACGGTATACCGGCGGGTGCGGAAGTCGAACTGGCGCTGCTGGTGATCGACGACCGTTCGCGCCCGCAACAACTGCTGGCCAGCAGCGTGCTGATCGGCAACAACAAGCCCCTGGCCTTCCGCCTGCGCTTCAACCCGCAAGCGTTCCCGGCGGGCGGGCGCGTTGAATTGCGTGGTCGCGCCAGCCAGTCCGGCCAGTTGATCCTGCACCTGCCGCCGGTGCGCATCACCCAGGCGATCACCCAGACCACCGGGCCGCTGCAACTCGTTCCCGCACCATGACGCCACCGCTGGGCCTGCAACGCGCACTGAGCGAACTGATCGGCGACGCCCAACTGGTGCCCTGCCCGCTGCCGGGCACCGAGTTGTCGCTGTGGTTACTGGACGCCGACAACATGGACCGCGCCTTCAGCCCCGAAGAAACCCGGCGCATCCTGCATGAGCCGCCGTACTGGAGCTTTTGCTGGGCCAGTGGCCTGGCGCTGGCGCGATACCTGGCGGCCAACCCCGAGTGGGTCGCGGGTAAGCGGGTGCTGGATTTCGGCGCAGGTTCGGGTGTTGCCGGGATTGCCGCGGTAAAGGCCGGAGCGCTGGAAGTGGTGGCGTGCGACCTGGATCCGCTGGCCCTGGCTGCCTGCCGGGCGAATGCCGAACTCAACGGCGTAACACTGGGCTATTCAGAAGACTTCTTCACCGAAGCCGATCGGTTTGACCTGATCCTGGTCGCCGATGTGCTGTACGACCGGGCGAACCTGCCGCTGCTGGATCAATTCCTGACACGCGGCCGCGAAGCGCTGGTCGCCGATTCCCGGGTTCGGGACTTCCAGCACCCGGAGTATCAGCGCCTGGGTATCCTCGACGCCCTGACACTGCCCGACCTGGCCGAGCCGTGGGAGTTTCGCAAGGTGAGCCTGTACCATTCGCAGCGATAGTCGCGCCTATCAAACCCGCAAATCTCCAGTAACAGATGGGCTAAGACAGTCTTCAGCGTAGCGTGGAAAATGGCCGCCTCTCGCACGCTACCTGGACGACCAAAGGGTATGCCAAACCCCCGATTTGCATCCGTCGCCTCTTGCTCAAAAAGCTTGCAAACGTTACCGCTACTGCCTAATCTTTGCCGCAATACACCCGCCATGCCTCTGGTCGCGCAAGTGACTAAGCACAAATTGTGCGGGTTTTTTATGCCTGGCGTTTTTTGGGCATGAGAACGTTCGACAAACCTGCCATTGATGTTCCCTCCCAGATAGAACTGCTCAAACAACGTGGCTTGCTCATTCAAGATGAAGCCCGTGCGCAGTGTTTCTTGCAGTCCGTCAGTTTTTTCCGATTGAGCCCCTACATGCGCCCTTTTCAGCAATCGGGGGATGTCGATCATCGATTTCGCGATGGCACAGGTTTTCGTCAGTTAACTCGACTCTACGACTTTGACCGCAGGCTTCGATTGTTGAGCATGGATGCCATTGAACGCGTGGAAATAGCGACCCGCTCGATGATCAGTAACCATATGGGGCCCAACTATGGCAGCCATTGGTATACCGATATCGGAATGTTTCAACAGGCATTTGACCACCAACGCCTACTCGCAACATTGCAGTCCAAGCAATGTGCCGCTATCCGAGACTATGAGCGCGAATGCCTGCGAATAGATCGGTTGCAAGCCGAAAGCGGTCGCAAAGCGCATCTCAAACGCCAGAGAGCAAAAGAGAGTTACGCCCGACACTACCCCACCACCTACGACCAACCACCACTCATGCCCGGCTGGGCAATGCTGGAAGAACTCACACTCGGCGACCTGTCCCATCTCTACAAAGGCTTGGCCAGGGATTCAGACAAGAAGGCTATCGCCAGACGCTTGGAACTCCCCGCCCCTTTGATGCAATCCTGGCTGCACACGCTGACCACTATTCGTAACATCTGCGCACACCATGCGCGAATGTGGAATCGAGAATTGGGCATTCGCCCAGAACTGCCCAAAAAAGCCAACTTCCCATGGCCCAGGCACCTTCTTCATCCTGGCACTCATACCCGTATGTTTGCAGCACTCTGCATTCTTAATCACCTAATGCATAAAGTGTGTCCACACGCTCACTGGGACCGGCGCCTGCATCAACTGACTGAAGACTTTCCCGATGTCAGCCTCAAAGCGATGGGTTTTCCTCAAGACTGGTACCAGGACCCTTTCTGGCATCCTGTACGCGCTTAATCGCGGCATAGCTTCCGGTCGCCTCCTCCAGTCTTTATAGTTGCCCCATTCCTGCTTTCTTCGAGATTCCCCATGAGTGAGCCCACGCCGTACATCTTCGATGCCACCACCGCCACCTTCGATCAGGCGGTGATCCAGAACTCCTTCGAAAAACCCGTGCTGGTGGATTTCTGGGCCGAGTGGTGCGCGCCGTGCAAGGCGTTGATGCCGATGCTCGCGCAGATTGCCGAGAGTTATCAGGGTGAGTTGCTGCTGGCCAAGGTCGATTGCGATGCCGAGCCGGACGTGGTCTCGCGCTTTGGCATTCGCAGCCTGCCGACCGTGGTGCTGTTCAAGGATGGCCAGCCAGTGGATGGGTTTGCCGGTGCGCAGCCTGAATCCGCCGTGCGCGCGATGCTGGAGCCCCATGTGCAGATGCCACCACCGGCGGCTGCCGATCCACTGGAGCAGGCCCAGGCGCTGTTTGCCGAAGGCCGTATCACCGACGCCGAGGCCGTGCTGGTCACCCTGCTTGGCGAAGACAACACCAACGCCGCCGCGCTGATCCTGTACGCACGCTGCCTGGCCGAGCGCGGTGAACTGGGCGAAGCGCAAACCGTGCTCGACGCCGTCAAGAGCGATGATCACAAGGCCGCACTGGCCGGCGCCAAGGCGCAGATCACTTTCCTGCGCCAGGCCGCCGACCTGCCGGACGCCGCAGACCTGAAAGCCCGCCTGGCGCAAAACCCGCAGGATGACGAGGCGGTGTACCAACTGGCCGTGCAACAACTGGCGCGCCAGCAATACGACGCCGCGCTGGATGGCTTGCTCAAGCTGTTCATCCGCAACCGCAGCTACAGCGAAGGCCTGCCCCACAAGACGCTGTTGCAGGTGTTCGAACTGCTCGGCAACGATCACCCGCTTGTCACGGTGTACCGCCGCAAGCTGTTCGCCGCGCTGTATTAAGCCTTACTCGATCCAACTGTACAGCGGCGTATCCCCGCCGCTGGCTACCTTGACCTTGGCGCTATGGCGCAGGCGCACCAGCAGGCGCTTGCCCGCCGAGGCGCTGCCGGCCAGGCCTTCCAGCTGATCAAGCAATTCCAGGCCGTTGAGTTGCCCGGCCTTGCGCAGCAAATCCTGGGCGGCCTGCCACAGGCTCTCGTCCAGGTTACCCGCGGCCGGCGCCACCTCGGGCTCGGCACTCGGCGGTTTGCTGGCCTGCAACTGCGCGCCCAGCCGGGCCCAGTCGCCGTCATCCAGCTCCAGGGTCAAGTCCACCGGCAGGTCACCGACGGTTCCACGAATTCTCAACATCGCACTTACTCCCGCACTTTTCTGACGAGCATGCTCCCACGCGTCTTGCGCTACGCCAAGCGGGCGGTCAAACTCCTCGCAAAATTGTTATAAGATCACATAACAAAACTTTCATCTTTGTCCGGGAGCTCCACCATGCGCCGTATGCTGCTCGCTTTGCCGTTTGCCCTGTTGCCACTGGCCATCGCCCAGGCTGCCGACGAGCACGACCATGATCACGAGCACGGCAGCCTCGGTGCCCACGAACACGGCGTGGGTCGCCTCAATGCGGTGCTCGACGGCCAGGCCCTGGAGCTGGAACTGGACAGCCCGGCGATGAACCTGGTGGGTTTCGAACATCTCGCCACCACCCCTGCCGATAAAGCCAAGGTCGCCGCTGCCCGCAAACAACTTGAACAGCCTTTGGTGCTGTTCAGCCTGCCCAAGGCCGCCGGTTGCGTGATCAGCACCCAGGAACTGAACAGCCCGCTGTTCGGCGACAAGCCTGAAGCCGACCACGATGAAGACGATGACGACCACGCCACCGATGGCAAAGGCGCCGCCGCCCACGAACATCACCACGACCACAGCGAAATCCACGCTCACTACCAGTTCACTTGCGCCACGCCGACCGCCCTGAGCAACCTCGACCTGACCCAGGTGTTCAAGACCTTCCCTGCCACCCAGAAAATTCAGGTACAACTCATTGGCCCGAGCGGCCAGCAGGGTGTGGAAGCGACCGCACAGGCAGCTACCCTGAAATTCTGATGTAAACACCACACTGTAGGAGCTGGCTTGCCTGCGATGCAGACGCCGCGGTGCTCCAGAAACACTGCGGTGATGCCATCGCAGGCAAGCCAGCTCCTACAGTTGATCGGTGTCATCATCCAAATCGAGCCAGACCACTGACCTCCCTATGACCCAAGCACTTATCGAACTGTCTGACCTGGGCTTCAATTGGCCCGGTCACCCACAGTTGCTGGACATCCCGACGTTCCGCCTGGAGCCGGGGGAAACCCTGTTCCTCAAGGGCCCCAGCGGCAGTGGCAAGACCACCCTGCTCGGCCTGTTGGGCGGTGTGCAAAAGCCCAGCCGGGGCAGCATCCGCCTGCTGGGCCAGGAACTGACCGAACTCTCGGCCGGCGCCCGCGACCGTTTCCGGGTCGACCACACCGGCTACATCTTCCAGCAGTTCAACCTGTTGCCGTTTCTCTCGGTGCGCGAGAACGTCGAGTTGCCCTGCCACTTTTCAACGTTACGGGCGCAGCGGGCAATCCAGCGTCACGGCAGCGTCGACCAGGCTGCCGCGACCTTGCTCGCCCACCTGGGCCTGAAGGACAAGAGCCTGCTGGAGCGCCGCGCCGACTCCCTGTCCATCGGCCAGCAACAACGGGTGGCCGCTGCCCGTGCGCTGATCGGCCAGCCGGAGCTGGTGATCGCCGACGAGCCGACCTCGGCCCTGGACTACGACGCCCGGGAAGCCTTCATTCAGTTGCTGTTCGCCGAATGCCGCGAAGCAGGCGCCAGCCTGTTGTTCGTCAGCCATGACCAGAGCCTGGCGCCGCTGTTCGACCGCAACCTGTCGCTGGCCGAACTCAATCGCGCCGCCACGCCCGCAGAGGTTTGAGATGTATTTGTTTCGACTAGCCATGGCCAGCCTGGCTAACCGCCGCTTTACCGCGATCCTCACCGCCTTCGCCATCGCCCTGTCGGTGTGCCTGTTGCTGGCGGTGGAACGGGTACGCACCGAAGCCCGCGCCAGCTTCGCCAGCACCATCAGCGGTACCGACCTGATCGTCGGCGCGCGTTCCGGCTCGGTGAATTTGCTGCTGTATTCAGTGTTCCGCATCGGCAACGCCACCAACAACATTCGCTGGGACAGCTACGAGCACTTCGCGGCCAACCCGCAGGTGAAATGGGCGATCCCGATTTCCCTCGGCGACTCCCACCGTGGCTACCGCGTGATGGGCACCAACGAATCCTATTTCGAACACTACCAATACGGCCGCCGGCAGAACCTGGAACTGGCCAGCGGCCGCGCCTTCGCCACCGATCCATTCGAAGTGGTGCTCGGCGCCGAAGTGGCCGACGCGCTGCATTACAAGCTCGGCGACAAGCTGGTGCTGGCCCACGGCGTGGCGGTGGTCAGCCTGGTCAAGCACGATGACAAGCCCTTCACCGTGGTCGGCATTCTCAAGCGCACCGGCACTCCGGTGGACCGCACACTGCATATCAGCCTCGGCGGCATGGAAGCGATTCACATCGACTGGCACAACGGCGTGCCGGCCCAGGGCAAAGGCCGGATCAGCGCCGACCAGGCTCGCAACATGGACCTGACGCCACAAGCCATCACCGCGTTCATGCTCGGTTTGAACAACAAGATTTCCACCTTCGCCCTGCAACGGGAGATCAACGAGTTCCGTGGCGAGCCGATGCTGGCGATCCTGCCGGGCGTGGCGCTGCAAGAGCTGTGGAGCATGATGGGCACGGCTGAAAAAGCGCTGTTCGTGATCTCGCTGTTCGTGGTGCTGACCGGCCTGATCGGCATGCTCACCGCGATCCTCACCAGCCTCAACGAGCGCCGCCGGGAAATGGCAATCCTGCGTTCAGTGGGCGCGCGGCCCTGGCATATTGCGACCTTGCTGATCTTCGAAGCCTTCGCCCTGGCATTGTCGGGCGTGATCGCCGGCGTCGGGCTGCTGTATGTGTGCATCGCCGCGTCGCGCGGGTATTTGCAGGCCAACTACGGCCTGGACCTGCCGCTGTCGTTGCCGAGCGAATATGAATGGACCCTGCTCGGCGGTATTCTCGTCGCAGCCCTGCTGATGGGCAGCGTGCCGGCCTGGCGCGCCTACCGGCAATCGTTGGCCGACGGCCTGTCGATACGTTTATGAGGAAGCTGTTGATGCGTCGCGCCGTGCTCGCACTGTTGCTGCTGGTGGCCCTGCCCGTGTGGGCTGAAGACCAGCCCAAGGACCTGTCGTGGCAGGAGATGATCCCGCCGGACGCGCCGCCGGAAATCCCCAACATGAAACCGCTGCACGACTTGTCGGGCATGGCCGATGCGTTGTCGGTGGAGTCAGCGCCGGCCGCCAAGCAGGACCTGCCCAACGCGCCAGTCGTACAGAGCCTGGACGGTAAGCACATCCGCCTGCCGGGTTATATCGTGCCGCTGGAAGTCAGCGAAGAAGGTCGCACCACGGAGTTCCTGCTGGTGCCGTATTTCGGCGCGTGCATCCATGTACCGCCACCGCCGTCGAACCAGATCGTGCATGTGAAAAGCGAAGTCGGCGTGAAGCTCGACGAGTTGTATCAACCGTACTGGATCGAAGGCCAGATGCAGGTCAAACCGTCCAGCAGTGAACTGGCCGATGCCGGCTACCAGATGGATGCCGACAAGATCTATGTGTACGAGTTGCAGGAATAACCCGTGATTGCGCTTTCATTGAGCTGAGTCAAAAGCTCGAACGTTACGATCTTTACCATTGGACACAAGCAATTAATAACGTCCTTTGGAGCTCCCATGAACAAGTCCCTGCTCGGCGCGTCGCTTGTCGCGCTCGCCCTCGTCGCCCCTGTTGCCCACGCTCACGAAGCGGGTGACATCCTGATTCGCGCCGGTGCCATCACCGTCAACCCGAAAGCGGACAGCAGCAGTGTCAAGGTTGACCAGGGCCCGCTGGCCGGGACCAACCTGGGCGGCAAGGCGACCATGAGCAGCGACACCCAGCTGGGCTTGAACTTCGCCTACATGTTCACCAGCCACTGGGGTATCGAACTGCTGGCGGCCACACCGTTCGAACATGATGTGAAGATCAAGAACACCGCCCTGGCCCCGGCCAACGGCAAGCTCGGCTCGCTGAAACACCTGCCGCCGACCCTGAGCGTCGTGTACTACCCGCTGGACAGCAAGTCGGTATTCCAACCGTACATCGGCGCCGGTATCAACTACACCTGGATCTACGACGAGCACGTCGGCGGTCGCGCCCAGGAGGCCGGCTTCAGCAACTTCAAGGCGGAAAACTCCTGGGGCTGGGCGGCGCAGATCGGTGCGGACTACATGATCAACGACAAGTGGATGATCAACGCCCAGGCGCGCTACATCGACATCAGCACCAAGGCCACCGTGGACAACAACGCCCTGGGCCAGGGCACCCGGGCCAAGGTTAATGTGGATGTTGATCCGATGGTGTACATGGTCGGTATTGGCTACAAGTTCTAGGTTCTACCCAAAGGCCCTGTTGTACAGGGCCTTTTTTGTGAGGCTTCCCCTGGAGGCAAGCGCCAATCAGAAGCCAGGCACACGCCCGTGTGCTGCGAGTCAGGCTTCAGCCAGGAGCTGGCGAACTTCAGCAATGACCACGTCAATGTTGAACGGCTTATTCAACACTGCATTGAACAAGTCCGACCGCTCCATACCAATATGGGCCTGGGCTCCGCTGATCAGGATGATGGGCAAGTGATTGACTGCCGGTAGCGCGCGGACAGCTTCGGCAAACTCCTGGCCATCCATGACCGGCATCATGAAGTCGGTGATGATCAACGCTGGCCGCTCGCGCTCCAGGACCTCGAGTGCTTTCTGGCCATTGCTCGCTTTTACGACCATGTACCCCTCATCCTCCAGCGCATAGCCGAGAATGTCAGCGATCAAATACTCGTCGTCGACGACCAGGATGGTGGTCATGTCAGTTCAACCCGAATCAGAGACTTTGGACGTTGAGCCCGGCAGCGAAGAATCATTAGGGACCGCCAACGCATTTCTTGATGCCTTCTTCAGGTCAACGCCGTTTTCATGGATTACCACTTCAAGAAGCGAAGGATCGTAGAAGCTGTCTCGTACCTTAAGAATCGAAAGCATTCTTCTTAGTTCAGATTGAATCTCGAAGAAACGCATCAGCATCAGGTTATCGACAATACTGGAGAGGTCCGGGGTTGGAGAGCTGACCTCCGAACCAAAAACGTCACGCATCTCCCATGAGGCAAACACCGTTACGCCACGGGCACGAAGCTCGCTCATCAAGGCGCTGTAGAAATCAGTGATACGAGCCGGGTTTGTCGACACCCGGGTCATGCCGCTCAAGCTGTCGATGAACAGGCGCTTGATGCCCTTTTCCTCAACCATTTTCAGCAGCCGTGCGCCGAGACCATCGATCAGGCCTTCTGTGGTGGGTTGCCAGGCAATACTCAGCGCACCACTTTCTTCCATACCCTTGATATCAATCCCCAGCGATTGGCCTTTGAGACGTAACCGCTGCGGGCTTTCATAAAAACCGAAATGCAGGCCCGGCGCGTCCACTGTCGACTCTGCGAGAAACCTGAGCCCCAGCGTGGTCTTCCCGACGCCGGAAGGCCCCATGACGAGGGTAACGGAAGAGCTGTGCAGGCCACCGCCGATGATGGCGTCCAGCGAACCGATGCCGCTGGTGATACGCGTCAGATCGGCACTGTCAGGTAAAGACGGATGGCTGTAGAGGCTTTCCAGACGCGGATAAACCACCAGGCCATCGTCGGTAATTTCACACTCGTGCAGTCCGGTCAGTGCACCACTGCCTCGAGTTTTGCGCAGGTGAATACGGCGCACCGAACGGCTGCCGTGAAGCTCTTCACCCATCTCGATCACACCATCAACCATGGTGTGCTCGGGACTGCCGTCGTCCAACCGGGAACTGGTGAGAAACAGCACCGTACAACCGGCGAACGCGGCGTGCCCTTGCAGCTCGGAAATGAATTTTTTGGTGTCGATGGGCGAGTCAGCCTTGGAGCGTGCATTGAGCAAGCCGTCGACCACTAACACGGTGGCCTTCTGACGACTGATCTCACGCCGAAGCAGCTTGACCACTTCATCGAGACCTTCGTTCTCAAGGGTGTCAAACGCACTGACGAACTGAATCTCGGCTCCCACCCGGGAAGCATCAAAGAAGTTCAGGGTCGAGAGGAACTGAAATAAACGGTCGTGGGATTCGGCCAGCAACGTGGCAACCAGTACACGGCCCCCATTGCGCGCATGGTTAAACCCCAGCTGATTGGCGAGGATCGTTTTACCGGATCCCGGGCGCCCCTGGATGATGTAGGAGGCACCTGCGACTAGCCCACCCTTGAGCAGAGCATCCAGCCCTTCTATTCCGCTTTGAAGGCGATTTAGCTTTTCCACAATGCAACCCTGATGTGAACAACAGGCTCTTGAGCCGAAGGTTTACGATGCTAACTCCATTTGTTCAAACGGGCTATCCACTCAGCCGTTCAAGCGCGGGCCATATACCTGGCTGAGTCCCAACCCAGTTCCCTGGCCATTGTCTGTGATAGAGACGGCAATGTAACTTCCGTTCATAAGGGGATAACCATTGAACGCCGGGATAAGGTCCATCGACTCAACACAGATGACCGCCCGCACCAAAGGTTTCAAATTTTTCGCAGGCCGCTGCGCATCCGGCTGGCCAACACCTATCACGTGTAATCGTCCGTGCACTGCCACAAAAAAGGCGCCTGTTTCAGGCGCCTTTTTTATGTTTGACCGTGTCGATAGAACCGGTCGAGCAACGCCGGCAGCCCGGCCCGCCATGCCCGTGGCTTGATGCCGAAGGTGTGGAGGATTTTCTTGCAGGCCAGCACCGCGTGTTGCGGCTCGTCGGCTGCATCCGGACGGGCGGCGTGGGCCTGGGCGGTCGGCGCTTCCACGGCCAGCGGGTGGAAGTTGCGCGCTTCGGTCAGGATCGCCTGCCCCAGCGCCAGCGGGGTAGTCGCTTCGTGGCCGGCATAGTGATAAGTGCCCCACAACGGCGCGGCGCAATCCAGTTGCTTAAGCACCGAAATGATCACCCGCGCGGCATCGTCCACCGGCGTCGGGTTGCCCCGGCGGTCGTCGGCCATCAGCAGTTCGTCAGGTTTTTCGGCACGGGCCAGGAAGCGCCCGAGGGTGCCGTCGACGCTGTCATCCAGCAGCCAGCCGAAACGCAACAGCACGTGCTGCGGGCAGGTGGCGCGTACGCTCTGCTCGATGCGCCACAACGCCTGGCCTCGCAGGCCCAAGGGCACGGGTTCGTCTTTTTCGCTGTAGGCGGTGGCGCGGGAGCCGTCGAACACCCGGTAGCTGGACGGTTGCAGCAGGGTGATGCTGTGGTGCTGGCACAGTTCAGCCAGGCGCTCGATCGCATATTCCTGGGCGGCCAGGCGTGTCTCGCTGACCGTCTCCGCCTGAAACCAGTCGAAGTAATAGGCGAGATTGATCAAGGCATCGGGACGGGTGTCGTCGAGCAGTTGCGTGAGGCTCGCGGCATCCCAGCCGTCTTGGGGCGGGCGCGGGGCGAGGAAACCGATGTCTTCCTCCGCACCGAGGCGAATCAGCGCCTGCCCGAGGGCATTCCCGCCGCCCAGTAACATAAGGCGCATTCGCATAGATTGAGCAGGCCCGGTCTGTTTGGAACGATGGTTATTATCGACAGGCTTGTGAGCCATGCCGTTGGCATTTGCCAGAATCGTTGCATTTTGCGGGTTTGTAGCGCAACCGTCACTTATAAAGTGCGCCGCCGATTGCGGCCGGGGGGTTTAGGTAGAGAGAGCCTTTTTATGGCCAGGGAGCATGCAGTGGCTAGGGAGCTTGCTGTGGCCAGGGAGCTTCTTGTGGCGAGGGAGCTTGCTCCCGCTGGAGTGCGCAGCGCTCCCGCTTTTTTGGGTCCGCTACGCAGCCCAGCGGGAGCAAGCTCCCTCGCCACTGCAAGCTCCCTCGCCACAACAAGCTCCCTTACCGCAGCAAGCTCCCTCACCACAGGGAATGCATCCCGGGGTTGCAAGTTGCCGGGGCCGGCCGCATAAATTGGGGATGAACCTTCCTGAATCAACGGACACGGTCTTGAACGGTTTCCACCCCGCCGTCAGCACCTGGTTCCGCAGCACGTTCCCGTCGGTGACCGCCGCCCAGGCCCAGGCGTGGCCGCTGATCCGCCAGCGCCGCTCCACACTGATCGCCGCACCCACCGGCTCCGGCAAGACCCTGACTGCCTTTCTCGCGGTGCTGGACGATCTCGTGCACCAAGGCCTGGCCAATGGCGGCCAACTGCCAGACCAAACGCTGGTGGTCTACGTCTCGCCCCTGAAGGCTCTTTCCAACGACATCCAGATCAACCTGCAAAACCCGCTGGCCGGCATCACCGAGCACTTGCAGCGCCTCGGCCTGCCACCGCTGGCGATCCGCACCGCCGTGCGTACCGGCGACACCCCGCAGAAAGACCGCGCCCTGATGCGCAAGCACCCGCCGCACATCCTGGTCACCACCCCGGAATCGCTCTACGTGCTGCTCGGCTCGGATTCCGGCCGGCAGATGCTTGCCAGCACCCGCACGGTGATCGTCGATGAGATCCACGCCATCGCCGCCAGCAAGCGCGGCAGCCACATGGCCCTGACACTGGAGCGCCTGCAGGGTTTGTGCAGCGAACCGCTGACCCGCATCGGCCTGTCCGCCACGCAAAAGCCCATCGAGGCGGTGTCGCGCTTTCTGGTGGGCACCGGCCGGCCTTGCGAGATCGTCGATATCGGCCACGCACGCCCACGGGACCTGGATATCGAAGTGCCGCCGGTGCCGCTGTCGGCCGTCATGGCCAACGACGTGTGGGAGCTGGTCTACGACCGCCTCGCCGAACTGGCCAGGCAACACCGCACCACGCTGATTTTCGTCAACACCCGGCGCCTGGCCGAACGCCTGGCCCGGCACTTGAGCGAGCGCCTGGGCAAAACCGCCGTCGCCGCCCACCACGGCAGCCTCGCGAAGGAAATGCGCCTGGACGCCGAACAACGGCTCAAGGCCGGTGAGCTGCAGGTGTTGATCGCCACTGCGTCGCTGGAACTGGGGATTGATATCGGCGATGTCGACCTGGTGTGCCAGATCGGCTCGCCCGGCTCGATCAACGGTTTTCTGCAACGGGTCGGACGCTCCGGGCATCAGGTCGGCGGCACGCCCAAGGGCCGGTTGTTCGCCACCGCCCGTGACGACCTGATCGAATGCGCCGCCCTGCTCGACTGCGTGCGCCGGGGCGAGCTGGACACCTTGCTGATTCCGGTTGCGCCGCTGGATGTGCTGGCCCAGCAGATCATCGCCGAAGTCAGCTGCCAGGAATGGCAGGAACAGGCCCTGCTCACGCTGATACGCCGCGCCTCGCCCTACGCCGAGCTGGATGAGCGTCACTATCAGGCACTGCTGCAAATGCTCGCCGAAGGCTACAACGGGCGCCAGGGCCTGCGCAGCGCCTACCTGCACCGCGACGCCATCACCCGCACCCTGCGTGGCCGGCGGGGCGCCAAGCTCACCGCCGTGACCAGCGGCGGCACCATCCCCGACAACGCCGACTACAGCGTGCTGCTTGAGCCGCAAAGCCTGAACATCGGCAGCGTCAACGAAGACTTCGCGGTGGAAAGCATCGCCGGGGATATCTTCCAGCTGGGCAACACCTCCTACCGCATCCTGCGAGTGGAGCCCGGCAAGGTGCGGGTCGAGGATGCCCACGGCCAGCCGCCGACCATTCCGTTCTGGCTCGGCGAAGCACCGGGGCGCAGCGCGGAGTTGTCGTTTGCCGTGGCGCGTTTTCAGGGGCAACTGGACGCGCTGCTGGGCGCCACGCCGGGTAACCTGCAACCGGCGCTCGATTGGCTCACCGGCACCCTCGGCCTGAACCTGGCCAGCGCCGAACAACTGCTGGATTACCTGGCGCGGGCGCGGCTGGCGCTGAGCGCGCTGCCGTCCCAGGACACGTTGATCATGGAACGGTTTTTCGACGAGTCCGGCGGCACCCAATTGATCATCCACACGCCGTTCGGCAGTCGCATCAACCGCGCCTGGGGCCTGGCGCTGCGCAAGCGGTTTTGCCGCACCTTCAACTTCGAACTGCAAGCCGCCGCCAGCGAGGACGCAATCGTGTTGTCGCTGTCCACCAGTCACAGCTTTGAGCTGGATGAGGTGTGGCGCTACCTGAACAGCAACACGGCCGAGCACATCCTGATCCAGGCGGTACTGGATGCACCGCTGTTCGGCGTGCGCTGGCGCTGGAATGCCGGGGTGGCCCTGGCGTTGCCGCGCTACACCGGTGGGCGCAAGGTGGCGCCGCAGATCCAGCGCATGAAGAGTGAAGACCTGATCGCCAGTGTGTTCCCCGACCAGATCGCCTGCCTGGAAAACCTCGCCGGCGAGCGCGAAGTGCCCGAGCATCCGCTGGTGGAGCAAACCCTCGACGACTGCCTGCACGAAGCCATGGACAGCGAAGGCTGGCTGGCCCTGTTGCGGCGCATGGAGCGCGGCGAAATCCGCCTGATCAGCCGTGATCTGCCGGCGCCGTCGCCACTGGCAGCAGAGATTCTCAGCGCCCGCCCCTACACCTTTCTCGACGACGCTCCGCTGGAGGAGCGCCGCACCCAGGCCGTGCTCAACCGGCGCTGGAGCGACCCGCAAAGCACCGATGACCTTGGCGCGCTGGATGCCGAAGCGATTGCCGGTGTGTGCGAGGAAGCCTGGCCGGCGCCCAATGGCCTGGACGAGATGCATGAAGCGCTGATGAGTTTGGCGTGCATTGCCGAATCGGAGGTCACGGCGCAGTGGGCAGAATGGCTGCAAGCCCTGGCCGACGGTGGGCGCGCCAGCCGATTGCAGATCGGTACCGACCAGGCCGTTTGGGTCGCTCTGGAGCGCTTGAGCTGTTTAGCGGCGATCTACCCGAACGAGCTGCCGCTGTTGCCCGGTTTCGATGAGCCCTGGACCTTCGATGAAGCCTTGGTGGAAGTGCTGCGGGCGCGCCTGAGCGGCTTCGGCCCATTGACGCTGATCGAGATCGCCGCGCCCCTGGCCTTGCCGGTGGCCGACGTATCACAGGCACTCGCGCGGCTGGAGAGCGAAGGCTACGTGCTGCGCGGCCGTTTCAGCCCCGACGCCAGCGCCGAACAATGGTGCGAACGCCACCTGCTGGCGCGCATTCACCGCTACACGGTCAAGCGCCTGCGCCGGGAAATCGAGCCGGTGGCGTTGCAGGATTTCATGCGTTTTCTGTTCGACTGGCAGCACCTGTCGAACGGTACCCGCGGCCAGGGCAGCGCCGTGTTGCCGCAGATCGTCGCGCAGCTGGAAGGGTACGCCGCAGCCACTTCGGCCTGGGACAGCGATTTGCTCAGCGCACGAATCAAGGATTACGCGCCCCACTGGCTGGACGATTTGTGCCGCAGCGGCAAAGTGGTGTGGACGCGCCTGAGCAACAAGGCCGGCGCGACGGCCCTGCGCAGCACGCCAGTGGTGCTGTTGCCCCGCAGCCAGGTGCCATTGTGGAGTGGACTGACCGAAGCGCCGGACAGCACCGAGCTGTCGCCCAAGGCACAGAAAGTTCATCAGGCGCTGCGGGAAAACGGCGCGCTGTTTTTCGATGAATTGATCCACGAAGCCCATCTGCTGCGCAGCGAACTGGAAACCGCGTTGCAGGAACTGGTGGGCGCGGGGCTGGCGAACGCCGACAGTTTTGCCGGCCTGCGCGCCCTGACCACGCCGGCGAGCAAACGTCAGGCCCGCAGCAGTCGGCGCGGGCGTGGCGCGTTTGTCGGCGGAATGGACGATGCCGGGCGTTGGGCCCTGGTACGGCGGGCGCCGGTGGCGGATGGCACACGTCCGGGGGCTCACTCGGCCGAGACGCTGGAGCATGTGGCGATGACCTTGCTGCGCCGCTACGGGGTGGTGTTCTGGCGCCTGCTGGAGCGCGAGGCGGACTGGCTGCCCAGTTGGCGGGAATTGCTGCGTACGTTCCACCGGCTGGAGGCCCGGGGCGAGATTCGGGGCGGGCGGTTTGTAAGTGGTTTGGCGGGGGAACAGTTTGCGTTGCCGGAAGCGATTCCGCTGCTGCGGGAAGTTCGGCGGCGGCCTCACGATGGAAGCTTGATTGCCGTGTGTGGGGCGGATCCGCTGAACCTGGTCGGTACGCTGCTGCCGGGTAGCAAGGTGCCGGCGTTGAGCGGTAATCGGCTGGTGTACCGGGATGGTTTGCCGGCGGCGGTGGAGATTGCCGGCAAGCAGCAGGTGTTGCTGGAGTTGGATCAGCAGGAGGCCGGGTTGGTGCGGGAAAAACTGATCAGACACTGACTTGTTCAGTGCCCGTAATGACGCCTTCGCGAGCAAGCCCGCTCCCACATTTGACCGCATTCCAAGGGTGGAACCGTATCGAATGTGGGAGCGGGCTTGCTCGCGAAGAGGCCGGCGGCCTCAACACAAAACTATTGGGTTCTTGGCTGCTCAGTGAGCACCACCGACGAAGGCACTTCTTCCTCCGGCTCATCCACCTGCTGCCCGACCCGCTGCGGCAGCATCACCTGCTGTGGATAAGTTTGCGCGAAGTGAACAAAGGCACAGTTATCCACAAGCTTTTTCAAGCGCTGGTTAAACGCGCGGCTCACCGCATATTGCCCGCCCGACACCGTGCGGAACTGCGCCGTCAGCACCACGCCGTTGAGGTCCATCTTGTCGACGCCAAATACCTCCAGCGGCCCTTGCAGGTTGTACTTGAGGAACACGTCGTCGCGGATCGACTGCCCCGCCTCGCGAATCAGTTCCACGGCCTTGTCGACATCGGTGTCGTAGGTGAACTGCACCGAGAAGAACGCATAGGCGAATTGCCGCGACTGGTTGGTGACGGCCTTGATCTGCCCGAACGGCACCGAATGCACAAACCCCTTGCCGTCCCGCAGGCGCAGGGTGCGGATGGTCAGGCCCTCCACGGTACCGGCGTGGCCGGAGTCGAGCACCACCCAATCGCCAATCGACAGGGTGTCTTCGATGATGATGAACAGCCCGGTGATTACATCCTGCACCAGTTGCTGGGAGCCAAAACCAATGGCCAGGCCCACCACCCCGGCACCCGCCAGCAGCGGTGCGACGTTGATCCCCAGGTTGGCCATGGTGGTGATCGCGCAGATCACCACCAGGATGATTTTCACTGCGTTGCGCAGCAGCGGCAGGATGGTTTTCACCCGCGTGCTGGGCTGGCGGCTGGAGCGTTTGTTGACCGGGGGTTTCAATGCTTCCTGAATCGCCGTGTCGAGCACCACCCAGAACAGCCAGGTCACCAGCAGGATCAAACCGATGCTGCTCAGGGAATCACTGATGGCCCGGCCCACGGAGTTGCGCTGGGCAAACTCAAACAGCGAAACGCCCCAGATACGCCCGAGGATTTCGATAAAGGCGATGGCCATCACGATGCGCAACAGCGCGTGCAGCAGGCTGAGGAAACGTTCCTTGTAGGCACTGCTGCGCTGGACCGCCACCGTGCTGCGGGACTGGAACAGGTGCTGCAACACCGTGCTGAGAAACACCGTGCCGATCAGCAGGATCGTGGTGAACAGCGCACAGCGCAGGGCTTTCTGGCTGTCGTCGCCGGCGCCGATCAGGTTGATCGCCGACACCAGCACCATCAGCAGGATCGGCCAATACCACAGGCCGGAAAACACCCGCAGGGATTGCTGCACCGCCGGGTGTTTCAGGCGCTGGGCCAGGGGCCGGTTGCGGATCAAATGCGCCACCGGACGGCGCAGGCGAATCACCAGCATGCCGAAAATCACCGAGGCAAACAGCCCGGTGAAGATCGCGACGCTGGCGGTGATATTGCCCCCCAGTTGGCGGGCGATCTGTGGGCTGGTCAGCGCATCGCTGAGGGCGGCAAGGAAGCCGATCAGGAACAGCGGCTTGGGGCAGTAGTCCCGAATAATCTTCACCGCAGGGCGCTTGTGGCCGACGTTGAACATGACGATCACGCACAACAGGATCGAGGTGGAGAAGATGCCGCTGCTGGTGGCGTAGGCAAAACACAGCGCCAGCGCACGGCCCACCGAGGTGGGCAAGAAGTGGCTGACGTAGAGCGTCAATGGCAGGCAGATAAGCGCCGGTATCGTGTAGGGAATCAGGTAACCCAGCAACGCCTGGAGGCGCTGGCGAGGTGCGATATGCCGCTGCAGGCTCAGGCGCTTGACGATAAAGCGCCCCAGCAGGGTCAGCGCGGCGAACGCGCCGATCCACACCCCGGACAACAACAGGAAATCCCCGGCCACGCTCCACGAGGAACGTTCGGACGGCTGGTTGACCAGCTTGTCCACCTCATCTGCCGCCCGGTCGGCCCGCAGGCGCCAGGCGTCGACCAGGTTCTGGTTGAGGTCGAGCTTGTCCTGCACATCATCGATGCTGGAGCTGATGGCGCCGAGCAGGCCGCCTTCTACCAAAAGTTCCGGCTTCGCCGGGGCGGCAGGCTCTGGAGCCGCGGGGGCAGTGGCCGCTTGCAGCGCGCCGCTGCCGCAGAACAGCAGCGTGCCGAGCAGTAGCACAGTCTTTAAATTCAACAAAACACCGGGCTCCTTCAGAAGGGTCTGTAAGGAACTGACGGGTTTGACGCCTGATCGTTCCCCGTATACTTCGATCCGTGCGCCCCAGGCAAATATCAAATGCCAATACCTGGCTTTTTCCGCACAAGCCGAACCCCGAGACTGCGCTCCTGATTGAAACCCACCGGAGTTGCAGCCATGCCCATTGCCTTGCTCGCGCTGACCCTCAGCGCTTTTGCCATCGGGACGACCGAGTTCGTCATCGTTGGCCTGTTACCCACCATCGGCGCCGACCTGGGTGTCGACTTGCCGTCCGCCGGCCTGCTGGTCAGCCTCTACGCCCTGGGCGTGGCCATCGGCGCGCCGGTACTCACCGCCCTCACCGGCAAAGTGCCACGCAAACTGCTGCTGTTGTCGCTGATGGTGCTGTTCACCCTCGGCAACCTGCTGGCCTGGCAAGCGCCGAGTTATGAGTCCCTGGTACTGGCACGGATCGTCACCGGCCTGGCCCACGGGGTGTTCTTCTCGATTGGCTCCACGATCGCCACAAGCCTGGTGCCCAAGGAAAAAGCCGCCAGCGCGATTGCCATCATGTTTACCGGCCTGACCGTCGCGTTGGTGACCGGTGTGCCACTGGGGACGTTTATCGGCCAGCACTTCGGCTGGCGCGAAACCTTCCTCGCCGTCTCGGCCCTGGGCTTGATCGCGTTTATCGGCAGCCTGCTCTACGTACCGAAAAACATCGCCCACAGCAAACCCGCGTCACTGTTGCAACAACTGCAAGTGTTGAAACAACCACGGCTGCTGCTGGTGTACGCCATGACGGCGGTGGGTTACGGCGGCTCGTTCATCGCGTTCACCTACCTGGCGCCGATCCTTCAGGACATCTCCGGCTTCAGCGCCGGCACCGTCAGCCTGGTGTTGCTGGTGTATGGCATCTCGGTGGCCATCGGTAATATCTGGGGCGGCAAGCTGGCCGACAAACGCGGCCCGATCAGCGCCCTGAAAATCATCTTTGCCCTGCTCGCCGCTGTGTTGTTCGTGCTGACCTTCACCGCGGGTAATCCATGGCTGGCCCTGGCCACTGTGCTGGTGTGGGGCGCGGTCGCTTTCGGCAATGTGCCGGGCTTGCAGGTGTATGTGGTGCGCCAGGCGGAACATCACACGCCGAACGCGGTGGACGTGGCCTCGGGCCTGAACATCGCGGCGTTCAACCTGGGGATTGCCGGTGGCGCGTGGGCCGGCGGCATGATCGTCGCCCACATGGGCTTGATCCACACGGCGTGGATTGGCGGCTCGGTGGTGTTGGTGGCCTTGGCGCTGACGGCCTGGAGCGGGCGCCTTGACCGGCTGGGGCCGGTGTATGCCGAGAGCTCGACCCGGGTGGTTGGCGGGCACTGATCCCGCAGCGATAAAGAACCCAATGTGGGAGCGGGCTTGCTCGCGAAAGCGGTAAGTCAGTCAACAGAGATATCGACTGACCCACCGTCTTCGCGAGCAAGCCCGCTCCCACATTTTGAGAGGTGCCGTCTGTAGGACCATCGAAACTTTCTCCCGATCCTCACAGTCATCCAAAAACGGAGGTCACCACACAGTTAACCCACGGGAGTCATCATGGCCGCGATTCATATCGGCATTTCCGGCTGGCGCTACACGCCCTGGCGGGGGGATTTCTACCCCGAGGGCCTGACCCAGAAGCGCGAGCTGCAGTTTGCCTCACGGGCGGTCAACAGCATCGAGATCAACGGCTCGTTCTACGCGCTGCAAACACCCAAGCGCTACGCCGAGTGGTATGGCGACACGCCTGAAGGGTTTGTGTTCAGCGTCAAGGCGCCGCGCTATATCACGCATATCCTGCGGTTGCGGGAGGTGCACAAGCCGATGGCGAATTTCTTCGCCTCCGGGGTGCTGGAACTCAAGGAAAAGCTCGGGCCGATCCTCTGGCAGTTCCCGCCCAGTTTCAAATTCGACCCGCCGTTGTTTGAAGCCTTTCTCGCCGAATTACCCACTACTACCCAGCAGGCCGCCGCCCTCGCCCGCGAGCATGAGCCGCGCCTGAACGGCAAGGCGAGCCTGCAAGCCCACGGTAAAAAGCCGCTGCGCCATGCGGTGGAGATTCGCCACAAGAGTTTCGCCGTGCCGGAGTTTGTCGAGATGCTCGACAAGCACGGCGTGGCCCTGGTGGTGGCGGACACAGCCGGCAAGTGGCCGTACCTGGAAGACGTCACGGCCAACTTTGTGTACCTGCGTCTGCATGGGGACAAAGCGCTGTATGCCAGCGGCTATACGTCCGAAGCGCTCAAGCGCTGGGGCGATCGCATCGAACGCTGGAGCCACGGCAAACAACCCGCCGATGCACAGTTGATCGACCCGAAGCACAAACCCCGCGCCCGCAAGCAGCGCGAGGTGTTTTGCTACTTCGATAACGACATCAAGGTGCGCGCGCCCTTCGATGCGCGCCAATTACTGCAGCGTTTTGGCCTGGACCAGGCACTGGCCACCGAACCCGGCAAGTTGCCGGACACGGGAGTGTTGCCATGACCCATCCGGAACTGATGCCAACCACGCCCACCGAAACCATCACCCGCTTCAGGGTGCTGACGGTCAATACCCACAAGGGCTTCACCGCGCTCAACCGGCGCTTCATATTGCCCGAGTTGCGGGAGGCGATTCGCAGCGTGGCCGCCGACGTGGTGTTCCTCCAGGAAATCCACGGCACCCATGAACGCCACCCCAAGCGCTACAGTAACTGGCCGAGCATGCCGCAATACGAATTCCTCGCCGACAGTATCTGGCCGCAATACGCCTACGGTCGCAACGCGGTGTATCCCCATGGCGACCACGGTAATGCGTTGCTGTCGAAATTCCAGATCATCCGCTACGACAATCTCGACATCTCCCAGAGCGGCCACGAAAGTCGCGGGCTGCTGCATTGCGTGCTGCGCTTGCCGGGCAACGTGCAGGACGTGCATGCAATCTGCGTGCACCTGGGGCTGCGGGAAGTCCATCGCCAGCAGCAACTGCGCCTGATCGCGCAGCGGGTCGCCGAGATTCCCGCCGACGCGCCGGTGATTGTCGCCGGTGATTTCAATGACTGGCGCCAGCGCGCCGATCTCGCCCACTGCGGGCTGCGGGAAGTGTTTATCGAAACCCACGGCAAGCCGGCCCGCACCTTCCCGGCGCGCCTGCCGCTGCTGCCGCTGGACCGCATCTATGTGCGCAACCTCAAGGTGCATCAGCCCCAAGTCCTGACCAGCCGCCCGTGGTCACACTTGTCGGACCATGCGCCGCTGTCGGTGGAGATCGAGCTATGAACAGCGCACCACTGGAAAAGGTCGCGGTGGAACACATCGCGACCGACCAACCGCCGGACGATGCCGTGGCCCGGGACCTGGATTACGGCTGGCAGAGCGGTAACCAGATCGAGTTGCTGGAGAACGGCGAGGCCTACTTTCCCAAAGTGTTCGAGGCGATGCGCCAGGCCCAGCGGGAGATCTTGCTGGAGACCTTTATCCTTTTCGAAGACAAGGTCGGCCACGAGCTCAAAGGCATTTTGATCGAGGCGGCGCAGCGTGGCGTCAAGGTCGTCGCCAGCCTCGATGGCTTTGGTTGTGGTGAGCTGACACCGGGGTTTCTCAGCGAATTGAGCCAGGCCGGCGTGACCGTGCAGATGTTCGACCCGGCGAGCAAGACATTGGGTTTTCGCACCAACTGGTTTCGCCGCCTGCACCGCAAGATTGTGGTGGTGGATGCCAGCGTGGCGTTTATCGGCGGGATCAATTTCTCGGCGGATCACCTGGGGGATTTCGGCCCCGAGGCCAAGCAGGATTATGCCGTGCAGGTGCAGGGCCCGGCAGTCGCCGACCTGCATCATTTCGCCCTCGCACAAAGTGGCCGGCGTGTGCGCAAGCGGCGCGGCTGGCGGCGCGAGCAACGCCCGTCGCCATGGGCTGCCGGCGAAGGCGATGGCCTGGTACGGCTGATCTACCGGGACAATCTGCAACACCGTACCGATATCGAAGAGGCCTACCTGCACGCCCTGCGCAAGGCCGAGCGGCGGGTGGTGATCGCCAACGCCTATTTCTTTCCCGGCTACCGCCTGCTGCGGGAAATTCGTAATGCCGCGCGGCGCGGCGTGCACGTGCAGTTGATCATGCAGGGCCAGCCGGATGTGCTGCTGGCCAAGCTGGCGGCACGCATGCTCTATGACTATTTGCTCAAGGAGGGCGTGGTGATCCACGAGTACTGCCAGCGTCCGTTGCACGGCAAGGTGGCGCTGGTGGATGAAGAGTGGAGCACGGTGGGTTCGAGCAATCTCGACCCGCTGAGCCTGTCGCTGAACCTGGAGGCGAATGTGCTGGTTCGTGATCGTGCCTTCAACCAGCAGTTGTTCGAGCGCCTGGAATATCTGAGCCAGAACCACTGCAAGACCATGCCGGAAAACCGCGCGCCTCGCGGCTGGTTCTGGCGGGTGACCGTGGGTTTCGTGGTGTTCCATGTGCTGCGGCATTTTCCGTCGTGGACCGGCTGGTTGCCGGCCCACAAGCCGAGGTTGAAACCCTTCGTTCTTGAGGAGCGTGCGGATCATGACCCAAGCTCGCATCGCTGAAGAAAGCGCTCGCCCCGGCTTCTTGAAACGCTGGAAAAAACCGCTGACGGTGGTGTTTTTCCTGGTGCTGATCGTGTTGTTCACCCTGCTCGCCCGGCGTATCGACTGGAGCGAAGTGCTCGACACCCTGGGCGACTTCAAGCTGCGCACGCTGCTCATCGCGGGTGCGCTGACCCTGTGCAGTTTCCTGGTGTATTCGTGCTTCGACCTGATCGGCCGCACCTACATCCGCCAGCCGTTGGGCTGGAAGCAGATTTTGCCGGTGGGCATCATCAGCTATGCGTTCAACCTCAACCTGAGCGCGTGGGTAGGTGGCATCGCCATGCGCTATCGGTTGTATTCCCGACTCGGGGTGAGCAGCGGGAACATCGCGAAGATCCTCGGCTTGAGCCTGGCCACCAACTGGTTCGGCTACATGGCGATCGCCGGCGCGGTATTCAGCAGCGGGCTGGTGACATTGCCGCCGGGGTGGAAGCTCAGCAGCGGTGCGTTGCAAGGCGTCGGCGTGCTGTTGGTAATGGCGAGCCTGGGTTACCTGCTGGCCTGTCGCTTGTCGAAAAAGCGCGCATGGTCGATACGCGGGATTGAAATCAGCCTGCCGTCGCTGCGCATGGCAGTGTTGCAGTTGGCGCTCGGCGCGCTGAACTGGTCGCTGATGGCAGCAGTGATTTTTACCCTGCTGCCCAAGCAGCTGGATTACCCCGTGGTGCTCGGGGTGTTGCTGATCAGCAGCATTGCCGGAGTGGTCACACACATCCCGGCGGGGCTGGGTGTGCTGGAGGCTGTCTTCATTGCCTTGCTGCAGCACGAAGCGTCCCGCGGCAGTCTGCTCGCGGGGCTGATCGCCTACCGCGCAATCTACTTCATCCTGCCGCTGCTGGTGGCCCTGGTGATGTACCTCGCGGTCGAAGCCAAGGCCAAGGCATTGCGCGTGAAGAAAACGCCTACGACTGGATGATGCTCAAGCGCTCGCCCACCACCATCTCGGTAATCCAGTCCACCAGGATCGAGGTGTAGGCCTGCTGGGAAACCGGATCACTCAGGGAATGATCCGCACCGTCGATAATCCGGTGAGTCAGCGAATGCGTCTGCTGGCAGGCGGCGCGGTAGCTCATGATGGTGGCGTGGGGCACGTGGTCGTCGGTCTCCGACTCCACGATCAACACATCACCGGTAAACGCCGCGCAAGCATGCAGGGCGCGATTGGTTTCGGCGTGCACAAAGGTGCCGCGATAATCCATCAGGTCGGCTTTATCGAGGTCGCGCTTGGGCTTGAGCCATTCCTGGTCGCGGTACAGCGCCGGCACCCGCAAAGCCAGCCAGCGCACGGGGCGCAGTGACGTGAGGATGGCGGCCAGGTAACCGCCGTAGCTGGTGCCCACCACCGCCACCGCCGAGGTGTCGATGGCCGGGTGTGACAACAGGCGGTCGTAGGCCGCGAGCAGGTCGCGCAGGTTGTCTTCGCGGGTGACGCGGGATAACGGAATGCCGTTGCCGGCATGGCCGCGCAGGTCGAATGTAAGGCATACACAACCGAGCCCGGCGATACCCTTGGCGCGTTCCAGGTCACGCTCCTGGCTCCCGCCCCAGCCGTGCACAAACAACACCCCCGGTACTTTCGATTTGGGACTGAGGAAGGTCCCGCTCATCTGTTCGTCGTCGATATCAATGGCAATGGTTTCGCTTCTAGCCGTCATAGGATTTGACCGTCACGTACTTGAGAAGAAAGTCGCTGTTTTCTGCCGGGCCCCGGTACACCTCGATCGCGTCAGCCGGCAGCGGCTGATCGACGTAGGTTTCTACCGACGAGACATAAATCGCCCGCAGCCCGGGATTGTTGACGAAGCTTTGCAGCGCCGCGACTTCCGCGCTGCTGGCCCCGCCCATGCGCCAGGATTGCTCGAGCACGCCGCTGCGGCGTTGGCCGCCGCTGTCCAGGCCCTGGGCGATGTCGTAATTGCGCCGCGAAGCGTAGAACCCGGGATAGGCCTCATCCGCCGCGTTATCGAAGACCTGCGCTTGCTGGATGGCCAGGCGCACGTCATCGGGCAGGTCGAGCTTGAGCAGGTCCTCGTAGTAGCCCTGGACCACCAACAGGTTGGAACCACCATAGACCTCTTCGCCCTGCCCGTCCCGGGTCAGGTATTGATCGCCGCAGTAGCTGATGACGTGATCGCCGATAAAGCTCTGGCCGACACTGTGGGTGACCACGTCGCGCAGGTCCTGCTCCAGCACCACGCCGTCGCTGAACAATTGCGCCGCATCAGGGCGCGCGAGGATGGCGTCGAACTCGTCGAGGCTGCGGATCACTTCCTGGCCGCGACCGGCGCAGGCATGCACGGGCTTGAGACGGATCGGGCCGGTGTACAGCAAATGGGTCGCCGCCGGCCGCGCATCTGCCAGGGCGTGCACACTCAACCCATCCAGCACCACATTGCGGATGCGCTCGGAAAACAGCGGCGACCAGCCTTCGGGCGCAACCGCGTTTTTATTCAGCAAACCGTGGCTGATGGCCTTGGTGCAGATGAAATCGTGATCGACGTAGCCGCCCCACAGATCCTCAGGGCCTTTGACGCCGAATTGCCGCGCCTGTGCCGCGCCAACCAGCGTCTGAGTGGGCAATAGATAGAGGTCGCGCCCACTGTGCTGCTCAGGGTTATAGCTGCCGCCATATTTGAGCCCGAGGACGTGCGCCAGCCAACGGGCCAGGGCGCGGTTGGTCTCCACTTCGTGCAATGGCGCTTGCGGACGGATTGAATGCGCCACCACGATTTTTTTGCGATTTGTCGGGGTCATGCGTCCCCCTTGGCTCTGCTGCCATGTGTGTAAGGAAACGGTAGCAGGGATCAAGCCAAGGCGGCGTTTGTTTAAACGCGCGGGGAATCAATCAGTTGCGGGAAAAGCGATAGCACTTGGCCTGTTTTATTCTGCACGATGTGATCCCGGTGTCGCGGTTTTCTGCACGATTCAGGCTTGGGCCTTGGTTGGGGTTACGCCGAAACGGCTGCGGTAGTCGCTTGGCGCCAGCCCGGTGATTTTCTTGAAGGTGGCGCGGAAGGCGCCGGGGTCCTGGTAACCCACGGTCCAGGCAATGTGATCAATGGTGCCGTTGGTGAACTCCAGCATCTGCCGCGCCTTGCCGACACGCAGGTGCTGGCAATATTCGGTGGGTTTCAAACCGGTGGCGGCGCGGAACCGTCGCAGGAAGGTGCGTTCCTCAAGTCCCGCCTCCTGCGCCATGGCAGCCAACGAAACATCCACCGCACCGCTGGCCTGCAGCCAATGTTGCACCTTGAGCATCGCAGCGTCGCCATGGGCAAGGATCGGCGCAAAGTTACTGCCGCACTCACTGGCGCTGTCACTGTGTTCGATCACCAGGAAACGCGCGGTGCTGGCAGCGATGCTCGGGCCGAGCAAACGGTCCACCAGGCGCAGGCCCAATTCGGACCAGGCCATGAGGCCGGCGGTGGTGATCAAGTCGCCGTCGTCGACGATGGGTTTGTCGGCTTCCAGGCGAATCGCCGGGTAACGCGCGGCGAAGGACTTGGCCGACGTCCAGTGCGTGGTGGCGCTGCGACCGTCCAACAGGCCGCTTTCCGCCATCAGGATCGAGCCCACGCACACCCCGCCCAGAATGGTCCCGGACCGATGTTGCTGGCGCAGCCAATCCAGCAATTCCGCGGACGCCTGGCCCTCGGAAAAGCCGGCAATGGAGGGTGGAATCAGCAAGGCCGTCAACCTATCCCCGCTACCGGGCTCGCTATCGAATACACGGGTCGGCGCACCGCCTGTTTCAGCCTGCCAGTGGCTGATGCGCAGGGACGGCAGTTGCTCGGACTGATGCTCGGTCGCAATCCGGTTGGCGACCGCGAACAGGTCGGTCAAGCCATGCACGGCAGCCATTTGCGCACCACTGTAGATCAGCACGCCGAGCTCGACGATCGCCATTGTCAGTTTTCCCTCTGTTATTGTCGGTGCGGCCAATCCCCAGGCGTCACGCCAGCCAGGATACTGGACGCATCAACCCTCACAAGGAAACCAACATGGCCAAGCAAGCGCTCATCCTAATCGATATCCAGAACGACTACTTCCCCCAGGGCAAGTGGCCGCTAGACGGAGTGGACGCGGCGGCAGACAAGGCGCAGCAAGTGCTACAGGCATTTCGCCAGGCAGGCGATACGGTGATTCACGTACGCCACGAATTCACCTCCGACGATGCCCCCTTCTTCACCCCGGGTTCGGAAGGTGCACACCTGCACCCCAAGGTGCTGAACCAGGCCGACGAGCCGGTGGTGCTCAAGCATTTCGTCAATGCGTTCCGCGAAACCAACCTGCGGGCCCTGCTGGAACAACGCAGCATCACCGAGCTGGTGGTGGTGGGCAGCATGAGCCATATGTGCATCGACGGCGTGGTGCGCGCCGCGTCGGACCTGGGCTACACCGTGACGGTGATCCACGATGCCTGCGCCACGCGGGACCTGGAATTCAATGGCAGCGTCGTGCCGGCAGCCCAGGTGCATGCGGCGTTTATGTCGTCGCTGGGGTTTGCTTATGCGAGCGTGGTATCGGCGGAACAGTTCTTGTCCGCCGATTGACCTTCTCCGCGCTTACCGGGTAGCGATGATGAACAGGCGCGGAAACGGCAGCAACACAGTGCCATCGGCCAACGCTGGATAAGCCTTGGTGATCCGCGCCAGGTACTCGTCGAGGAAGGCGTTCCTTTCTGACTCGGTCAGGGGCGCCAGGAATGGACGCAACGCCGAACCCTTGAACCACTCCACCACCGCGGCGGAACCTGCCAGCGGATGGTGGTAAGTGGTGCGCCATACATCCACGGTGGAACAGTGTTGGCTCAGCAACTCAAAGTAGTAGCTCGCGGTATGGCGTTCATTGTGTTTGACGCTGCCGATCTTTGCGGCCCACGGGCCGTCCGCCGCGACTTCCCGCGCCAGCTTGTGGGCCGGCTCGTCAAGATTGTCGGGCGTCTGCACCGCCAGGGTGCCGCCGGGAGTCAGTTGATTGACTAAATGCGGATACAGCGTGGCGTGATCAGGCAGCCATTGCAGCGACGCATTGGCGAGGATGACGTCGAATTTCTGCACAGGGTTCCAGGCGCCGATATCAGCCAATTCGAAGTTCAACGCGGGCAGGCGCTTGCGGGCGTCGACCAGCATGTCATCGGAACTGTCCATGCCGGTGACCACTGCCTGCGGAAAGCGATCAGCCAGGACTTCAGTCGAATTGCCCGGGCCGCAACCCAGGTCGACGGCGGTGCGCACATCACCCTCAGGGATGGCCGCTACCAGATCCCGGACGGGACGAGTGCGCTGTTGTTCGAACATCGAGTATTGCTTGGCTGACCAGGTCATTGCGGCATTCCTTCTTCTGTGAGGAGTGAGGACAGCCTAAATCTTGTGATCCATGAGAACAAATGCCACGATTGATCATCTCCCATACCTGAAAAGTATTCCTATGCTGGAGCTCAGGCAGCTCAGGGCCTTCGTCGCGATTGCCGAAGAAGGCTATGTCACCCGCGCGGCAGAACGACTGGGCATGCAGCAACCGCCGCTGACCCGCCTGTTGCAAAGTCTTGAAGCCGAGTTGGGTGTGGTGCTGATGGAGCGCCTGCCACGAGGCGTGCGCCCGACCACTGCGGGGCTGGCCTTGCTGGAAGAGGCGCGGCATATCTTGGCCAGCGTCGATGGTGTGGCCGACATTGTGCGCCGCGCCGCCCGAGGTGAACGCGGACGCCTGGCGATTGGTTTCACCAGCTCCGCCGCCTTGCATCCGTTTGTGCCCAGCGTACTGCGCCTGTTTCGGGAAACCTTTGTCGGCGTTTCAGTGGTACTGGAAGAAGCCGGTACCGGTGAACTGCTGGACGCGTTGCTGCACGAAAAGCTCGACGCGGCGTTCATTCGCTCGCCGCTGAGCGGGACGCAGGCGTTGCAGGACCAGCCAATTCTGGTGGAGCCAATGTTGCTGGCGCTGCCTACCGACCACCCACTGGCTATCAACCCGTCGACGCCGCTGCCGTTGGCGGCATTGGCCACCGAGGCGTTTGTGCTGTATCGCCGCCGGGTAGGGCTTGGGTTGTATGACGCGATTCTGGTGGCGTGTCGCGAAGCGGGTTTCAGCCCGCAAGTTGTGCAAGAGGCGCCGCGCATGACGGCGACGTTGAGCCTGGTGGCTGCGGGGCTTGGGGTTTCGATTGTGCCTGCCTCAATGCAACGGTTGCGGGGCGACGGGATTGTTTATCGCGAGCTTTCGGAGTGCCGGAGCCTGGTGGCGCCGTTGCACCTGGCTACCCGGGTAGGTGATACGTCGTCGGTATTGGAGAGGTTTCGGGAGTTGGTGGTGGGCGCCGCTTCTACTGACGTTTAGCGGATTGCCGTGTCCGCAATGAAAAACCCCCGGGGCCAAGGCCACCGGGGGTTTTCTGGTGTTACGCGACAGTTCGGGGTCTCAAGCGACCTTAGAACGGAATATCGTCATCAAAGCTGTCGAAGTCGGCTGCCGGCTGAGGAGCGGCCTGCTGTGGCGCTGGACGCGACTCACGCTGTGGCTGCTGGGTTGGCTGCGGACGGGACTGCTGCTGTGGACGCGGTGCCGAGTTGGACATGCCGCCCTGGCCCTGTTGGTCGCCCTGTGGACGGCCGCCCAGCAGTTGCATGGTGCCTTGCATGTCGACCACGATTTCGGTGGTGTAACGCTTGATGCCGTCTTTTTCCCACTCGCGGGTTTGCAGCTTGCCTTCGATGTAGACCTGCGAACCTTTGCGCAGGTATTCACCGGCGATCTCCGCGACCTTGCCGAACATCGACACGCGGTGCCACT